>CAWKYX010000247.1:0-5725 GCA_963854265.1 Acidimicrobiia bacterium | reverse complement strand
ACCATCCCCAGACGCAGCCTCGGCTGGGACACCGCCCACAACATCTACACTCAAGCTGTCGCGATGACCCCTTGAACCGACCCAGACCCCAACTCAACATGATTCAGAGGTAGTCGACGGGAATGTCGGAGTGGCGGCCGTCTTTGCCGTCGCTTCGAGCGATGCGCCTCAGGACCAACGGGTAGCCGATCAGGCCGATGATGCTGAAGATGAACCACTGCGTGGCGTAGGAGAAGTGCGGGCCCTGATCGAGCACCGGGCGCGGCAGCGCCACCGGTAGGTCGGCCGTGAGTGAGTTCCCCGCTCCCGCTGTCGCCTCAGCCTGCAAGAGAACCGGGAGGATCTCATAGCTGAGTTGTTGTTGGTATCGCTCGAGGTCTGGGCGAGCCAGCGCGTCGAGAACGCCATCTGCAGGGTCCGAGCTCTGGATCCCCTGAGCCACCACGGTCTCGCGGACCAGGCCCGACACCACGACCAAGCCTTGTGCAGCAGCAGTCTCGGGGCGAGGCTCGCCAGGTGCGAGCCTGAACGGAATCCAGCCCCGGTTCACGACGACGGCCGTCCCGTCATCGAGCAGCAGCGGCGTCAGTACCCAGTATCCGGGCGCACCGTTCAAGGATCGGTTCAGCACCAAGACCTCATCGTCAGGTCGGTACTCCCCTGTCGCACGAGCAAGCCGGAACCGAACATCTGCCCCTACCGAATACTCCGCGGCGGCGGAAGTCAGATCGCCAATATCGACCTCCGGCTGTCCGATACGGGTAGTGACCTCATTGTTCGTGGATTGACGCTGATCAAGGCGGTTGAGTTGCCAGAAACCCATGAAGACCATCGTCGCCAACAGCGCGCCAACCAAGAGGTGGGACGCGATCCACTTTGGTCGCAGCAAGAACGCATACATCGGGGCTCAGCGTAGAACCGAAGCCCACCCAACCCGATGTCGGCCCACGATGTACGGCCGCGACGGCTCAGATGTCCAAAAGCGTGTCGAGACCCAGGGTCAGTCCTGGGTGAGCGCCCACGCGCTTACAGGCCAAGACCACGCCGGGCATGAAACTCGAGCGGTCGTAGCTGTCTTGGCGGATCGTGAGGGTCTGGCCTTCGGCGCCGAGGATGACGTCTTGGTGGGCCAGCATCCCGTGCATGCGCACTCCGTGGACCCGGATACCGGCCGGGCCTGCTCCCCCACGAGCGCCTCGGTAGACCTCGTCCTCGGTGGGGTCGGCAGCCCATTCATCGGAGGCAGCAGCCATGCGTTCCACCGTCGTCACTGCGGTGCCCGATGGCGCGTCGATCTTGTTGTTGTGGTGGTACTCGATAATCTCCGCGGTATCGAAGAACGGAGCCGCTATCTCGGCGAACCGCATCATCAGAACGGCACTGATCGCGAAGTTGGCGGCGACCACGCAGTTACTTGAGGAGAACGCCGACCCGAGCGTCGCCAGATCATCGTCGGTGAACCCCGTGGTCCCGACCACCGCGTGCATTCCAGCCGCTGCGACCAGCGGGAGGTTCTCTCGCGCAGCGGGGGCGATCGTAAAGTCGACCACAACCTCAGCGCCCGCCCCGACTAACTCGCCGACCGTACCGCCAATGGCGAGGCCGATATCGGGGCCACCGAAATTCGCCAGCGGCTCGCCCAACCCGCTGGCATCGATCCCTCCAACCAACTCCAAATCAGGGTCAGCGCGCACAGCGTGGCACACCGTGGCCCCCATCCGGCCCGCAGCTCCAATGACTCCAACCTTGATCGTCATGTCGAGAGTCTCCCCCATCCAGGTTCATCGGGCTCGGCTTTCGCATCGAACCCGTCCGAAAACGACCGATGGGCCGCCCGAAGACGGCCCACCGGAGCTCAGAGCTTGTGTGCCTAACTAGCGACGACCACGGCCTCCACGGCCACGTCCGCCACCACCGCCGGAGCGACCGCCACGGCCACGTCCGCCGCCACCGCCGCCGCCGCCGCCGCCGCCACGGTTGCCAACCTCGGCGGGACCGAGATCGCCAACTTCGTCGCGCAGTTGGGCTTCGAAGTCATCTTCGAACGACGCAGTTTCGCGATCGCCGTCTGAATCATCGGAGGCTGCCGGGGCATCGCTAACGGCGCTATCACTACCGCCATCACGATCACGTCCACCATCACGGTCACGTCCGCCCCCGCCATTACGGTCACGTCCGCCACCGCCGCCACCACCGCTGCGTTCGCTACCGGGGTTGCCGGCTGCAGCGTTGAGGGCGTCAGCATCAGCCGGGATGAGGCTGACCTTGCCGTTGGGATCGATGTCTTCGACTCGGACCTGAATGTCTTGGCCCAGCTCGAGAACATCCTCGACGCGGTCGATGCGCTTGCCGCCACCGATCTTGGAAATGTGCACGAGGCCATCACGTCCAGGAAGGATGTTAACGAAGGCACCAAAGTTCGTGATGTTCACGACCTTGCCGTCATAAATCGCCCCAACTTCAGCGGTCGGCGGATCAAGGATCAGCTCAATCTGACGCTGTGCCTCGTACACCTTGTCGCGATCGGGAGAAGCGATGGCCACATGACCGACGACACCGTCGTCGTCCACCATGACCTCGGCACCGGTCTCAAGCTGGATCGCGTTGATGACCTTGCCCTTCGGGCCGATGACCTCGCCGATCTTGTCCATCGGGATCTCGAAGGAGATGATCTTCGGGGCGTTCTCGTTGACGTCCTCGCGAGGCTCGGCGATAGCGCCGGCCATGTTCTCGAGAATCTGCAGACGAGCGTCGCGGGCCTGCTGGAGCGCCTGGGCCAGAACGTCGGCGGGGATGCCTTCGATCTTGGTGTCAAGCTGCAACGCCGTCACAACGTCAGCGGTACCGGCGACCTTGAAGTCCATGTCACCGAATGCGTCTTCGGCGCCGAGGATGTCAGTCAGTGACGTGTACTTGCCTTCGGCAAACACGAGGCCCATGGCGATACCTGCGACCGGTGCCAAAATCGGCACACCCGCATCCATCAGCGAAAGGCTGGACGAACAAACCGATGCCATCGAGGTAGAACCGTTGGAGGCCATCACGTCGGAGACGAGACGAAGTGTGTAGGGCCAATCCTCGATGGACGGGATAACCGGTAGCAAGGCACGCTCGGCGAGCGCTCCGTGGCCAATCTCGCGGCGCTTGGGACCACGCATGAAGCCGGCTTCGCCCGTCGAGAAGGGCGCGAAGTTGTAGTGATGCATGAAGCGCTTACGGGTGAGCGGGTCGATGCCGTCGATCATCTGGTCCATGCGCTTGGTGCCCAACGTGGTGACGTTGAGGACCTGTGTCTCGCCACGCTGGAAGATCGCTGATCCGTGGGCTGTGGGAAGCACGCTGACTTCGGACGACAACGGACGCAGGTCGGCAGTGCCACGACCGTCGATACGGACACCTTCGTCGACGATGCGCTTGCGCACGATCTTCTTGGTGAGCGATCGGACGGCCGCCTTGATCTGGGTTTCGGCAGTGGCGTCGTCGGCGAACTGCGGCAGAACTGCCTCGACGATCTCGCTGCGCATTGTGTTCTCGGCATCGTCGCGAGCTGCCTTGTCGGCGATCTGTTGGCTGGCGGCGACCTTGTCGGCACCGGCGGCCTCCACCGCAGCGAAGATCTCGTCGCTGTAATCGACGGCGACCGTGAAGTCCATCTGCGGCTTGACGCCAGCGGATGCGATCAGTTGGCGCTGCAGCGCAATGGCATCCCGGATTGGGCCCTTGGCGAAGTCGAGGCCGGAGGCCAAGACATCTTCGTCCACCTTGGGGGCACCGGTCGCGAAGTACTCGAACGCCCTCTCGGTGCCACCAGCTTCGACCATCATCACCGCTACGTCATCGTTGTCGAGCAAGCGCCCGGCTACGACCATTTCGAAGGTGGAGTCATCGCCTTCCTGGTAGGTGGGATGCGCAATCCACTCGCCGTCTTGGTCAAATGCGATGCGCACGCAGCCGAGAGGACCCTGGAAGGGGATCTCGGACATGCTCAACGCCGCCGAGGCTGCGTTGATCGAGATGACGTCGTAGGGGTTCTCCTGATCGGCACCAAGGATGGTGGCGACCACGTGGACGTCGTTGCGGAACCCCTCGGGGAACAGCGGCCGCAAGGGACGGTCGGTCAGGCGACAGGCCAAGATGGCGTGCTCGCTTGCGCGACCCTCACGACGGAAGAACGAACCGGGGATCTTGCCCGCGGCGTAGCCACGTTCTTCGTAGTCAACCGTCAAGGGAAAGAAGTTGGTCCCAGGACGGACCGACTTACTGGTCGACGCCGTGACAAGCACGGTCGTCTTGCCCATCGTCACCACGACTGAGCCGCTGGCGAGATTTGCGAGCTTGCCGGTCTCAAGTGACATGACTTTGTCTTCGGCACCCATGGCACCGGAGACGGAAATGGCTTCCGCCATCATTGCTCCTTCCAGAAACCACATCGCGTGGTTTCATGTGATCGCCTGCACGGTCCTTCCGCGACAAGCACTCGACGGCGGAGCTGACTTCCCAGTTGGAGAGGTCTCGATGCCAGCGCGGGATACCGCGGCACACCTGAGGCCTCTTCAACTGGCAGCCAAACCACCTGCCATGGAGGTTGGTATTCAGTTGTTGATTCTCTTGCTCCCGCTCGACGGTTTCGCCCAGCGGGTATTGCCTTGGGGATCCGTGAATGGCGCCCGGTTTGTCCCCGAGAACCAACCGAGCGGCCCGGAGGCCGCTCGTCGGATTACTTCTAGTTTGCTACCTGCGGAGACCGAGCTTGGCGATGATCGACCGGTATCGCTCGATGTCGTTTTTGGCGACATAGTCGAGCATTCTGCGACGTCGACCAACAAGCATCAGGAGACCTCGCCGACTGTGATGGTCCTTCTTGTGGGCCTTCAAATGATCGGTGAGGTGGTTGATGCGATCGGTCAGCAGCGCAATTTGGACCTCAGGAGAGCCTGTATCGCTGTCGTGAAGGGCGTTATTGCTGATCGTGTTGGACTTCGGCGGAAGGTTCGCGGCCATCAGTGGTGTTTCCTTGTTCGTTGTATCTAGATTGATGCCTAGCTCGGGTTTCCTGACCCGGCTCCGTGATGCGTCGGACGCGATCGGGAGCCATTGCAGCTTGTCGGGTGCGGGACGAGCCCCACGCGACAGGACCCACACAATCGCGGGTCAAGGTGAGCGTAACCCCCCGCACACCGAAACCCACGCTGAGCAGGCCTCACGCCATCGCAGCGCGGTGTGGCTAGTCGTCGAGGACTTCGCGGGCTCGTTGAATGTCTTGCTTCAGCTGGGCGGCGAGCGCGTCGATGCCGTCGAAACGCTGTTCGCTGCGGAGGAAGCACTGGAACTGGACTTGGGCCTGCTCGCCGTAGAGATCGCCGTCGAAGTCGATCACGTGAGCCTCGAGCAAGGACTGCTCGGCGTGCTCGTAGAAGGTGGGTCGACGCCCGATGTTGATGGCCGCCATGTGCCACTCGCCGTCCGGGCGAATGTACCAACCGGCGTAGACCGCATCGGTTGGCCACGCCATGGACTTGGGCACGGGCACATTCGCCGTGGGGAAGCCGATTGTTCGACCTCGCCGATCGCCTTCGATGACCGGGCCGCGGATCTCGAACCGCCGTCCGAGCATCGCGTTCGCCGCTCGGATGTCGCCACCGGCCAGCTTGCGACGGATCGCGGTTGATGACACGGGCTCGGCGGAATCGGCATTGACGCGGACGAGCTCGAGCCCGGTCACATC
>CAWKYX010000246.1:0-5755 GCA_963854265.1 Acidimicrobiia bacterium | reverse complement strand
TCGAGCCGCCGGCTGGAGAACAGGTCGATGGCCTCCGCAGCCTCGATGATGGGTTCATCCCGCCGGTGTTCGACAAGTGGGGTGGCCTCGAACTTCTCGATGGCAAGCGCATTGTTCGGCCCATCGAGAGCATCGAATACACCCGACGGCTGGCCAGCGAGGCGGGTATCTTTGCCGGCTTGTCCTCAGGAGCTGCGCTGGCTGGGGCCGTACGTGTCGCGGAGCGTGTCCCCGACGGCGAAGAGGCCGTGGTGGTGTTTGTCGTGTCCGACGGAGGTTGGAAGTACCTCAGCACTGGCGCCTGGACCGATGACATCGACGAAGTCGCGGCCCGCGCTAACGAGATCGTCTACTTCTAGCCACCCCCTTCCGACCCCACCGGATCGGTCAGTCTGCCAACCCGGCCTCGGATTTATGACGGCTCCGCGCGACGCGCGAAGCCGTCACAAATCCAAGACTGGGTTGGGGGATGTCGGGGCTGGGGCAGGTCGGTTCTACGCTGGGTAGTGATGACAGAGCGTCAGCCGATAGGCATCTTCGATTCGGGGTTTGGTGGGCTGACCGTCGCCAGGGCGATCATCGACCTGTTGCCGAACGAGGACATCGTCTACTTCGGCGACACGGGTCGATACCCGTACGGCCCTCGAGCGCTCGACGAGGTGCGCGGTTTCGCCCACCAGATAACTCGGATGTTGGTTGCAGATCACAACGTGAAGGCCGTTGTCGTCGCCTGCAACACCGCCGCAGCAGCAGCGTTGGGCGAACTCGAGCAAGTCGCTGACGTCCCCGTCATGGGTGTCATCAAGCCCGGGGCTGAAGCCTTGGTGGAAGTCACCAAGTCGGGGCGTGTGGGAGTCATCGGCACCGTCGGCACCGTTGCCAGCGGCGCATACCAGGAGACCATCGCTCGCCTGGCCGGGGGTGATGTGGAGCTCACCTGTGCCGCCTGCCCCGGATTCGTCGAGTTTGTCGAACGAGGCGAGTTCTCAGGCGATCAAGTCGCAGTTTTGGCCGAGCGGCTCCTCGCCCCAATCGTCGAGGCAAAGGTCGACTCTTTGTTGCTCGGCTGCACCCACTACCCTTATTTGGCGCGCACGATAGGCAACGTATTGGGCGACGACGTCGTCCTCGTTTCATCGGCAGACGAGACCGCTTTTGCGTTGGCGACTGCACTTGGATCGCTTGGTCTGGTCAGCGCCACTGGTTCGGTAGCCCCCGAGCGCCGATTCTTGTCATCGGGTGACGTCAGCTGGTTCGCGGACTTGGGCCGCCGGCTCCTCGGCCCCGAACTCTCTCAGGCCGAATCGCATCGATGGGCCGACTGAGTCTGATGCCCAACGACCAGAAGGCGCAACACATGACGGATTCGCTCTCGGTGACAGTGCTCGGCGCGAGTGGGAGTTATGCCGGCCCGAACGGCGCCTGCACGGGCTTCTTAGTGCAGAGCCCTGGTGCCAACGTCTGGCTCGATGCCGGGCCCGGCACTCTCGCCAACCTGCAACGCCACATCCGGTTGCGAGAGCTCAGTGCTATCGTCTTGACCCACGAGCATCCAGACCATTGGCTTGAAATTCCCGTCGTCTACGCGGCCGTGCGTCACTACGAACGCCGAAAACCGGTCTTGGTCTATGGCACCGCCGGCACGTTGGCGTTGGCCGAGGATCTCTGTCCGGCGCTGCCCGAAGCGTTCGAGTGGCGGGTCATCGCTGACGGTGATTCGGCAACGATTGGCGATCAGGACTGGACCTTCTCCCGCACTGAGCACTACGTCGAGACAATGGGGACCCGGGTCGATGTCGGTGAACGGTCGTTCGCGTTCACTGCCGATACTGGACCAGGATGGGGGCTCAGCAGGTTGGGGAAGGGCATCAACCTTGCGATCTCGGAGTCGACCTTCTTGTCTGACGGCGAGCTCGACGCCATATTGCACTTGTCGGCACGTCAGGCGGGAAGTTTGGCGGCTGAAGCCGGGATTGAGCGACTGGTTCTCAGCCATTTGGCGCCCGGCCAAGACGCCGATGCGCATCAGCTTGAGGCTGAGGCGGCATTCGGAGGCGCCGTCACCATTGCCACCATCGGCGAGACCTATACGGTGTGACGTGGCCGGCCTCTGCCGAGCCCTTCGAAAGGGAACACTGTGAGACCAGACAACCGCCAGCCCGACCAGCTCCGGCCGGTCAACTTTCAACGCGACTTCACCACGATGGCCGAGGGCTCGGTCCTGGCAACGTTCGGCGACACAAAGGTGTTGTGCACGGCGTCGGTCGAAGAGGACGTCCCTCGCTGGATGCGTGGTTCGGGAGAGGGTTGGGTTACGGCCGAGTACTCAATGCTGCCGGGGTCGACGCCCGAGCGAGTTCGTCGCGAAACCAAGGGCACCAAAGGCCGGACCCAAGAGATCCAGCGCTTGATTGGCCGTTCGTTGCGTGCAGTTTGTGACATGGGCAAGCTCGGCGAGCGTCAGGTGACCGTCGACTGCGATGTGCTCCAGGCTGATGGCGGTACTCGGACGGCATCGATCTGCGGAGGCTATTTGGCTCTTCACGATGCGCTGACGCGCCGCATGCAGGCCGGTCTGATCGAAGAACATCCGTTGGTTGAGGCGTGCGCCGCTATCTCGGTTGGCATCATCGATGGTGAGCCTCGTCTCGACTTGCCCTACATCGAGGACTCCAACGCCGACACCGACATGAATGTTGTCATGACCGAAGGCGGAGACTTCATTGAGGTACAAGGCACCGCCGAAGGTGTTGCGTTCTCACGAACCGAGCTCGACGCACTCCTTGGCCTGGCAGAGAAGGGCATCCGCGAAATCATCGCGTTGCAAGCCGCACTGGTTGCGCAGGCCCCCGAGCCTCGGTGATATGCCGCTCGTTCTTGTTGCCGCCACGGCTAACCCGCACAAGCTCGAGGAGATAGAGCAGATCCTCGGCGCCGCCGTGCGGTTGTTGCCGCGCCCCAAGGCTGTTCCCGACATTGTCGAGGACGCTGACACCCTGGAAGGCAACGCACGCCTCAAGGCCGCCGCCATATGTGCAGCGACCGGGCAGGCTGCGGTGGCCGACGATACGGGCCTCGAGGTCGACGCGCTCGGAGGCGCTCCCGGAGTGCATTCCGCTCGCTATGGCGGCGAAGACGCCGACGCGGGGGTAAACCTTGCAAAATTGCTGCGTGAACTCGAAGGTGTTGAGGCCCCAGACCGAACGGCCAGATTCCGCACCGTGGCGTTGATCGTGCGCCCCGACGGCAGCGAGATGTCAGCCGTTGGGGTGGTTGAGGGACACATCGCTGCCGACCCCCGAGGAATCGGTGGATTTGGGTACGACCCGGTGTTTGTCCCGATCGACAGTGACGGACAGACGTTCGCTGAGATGGGTGATGCTGGGAAGAATGCGATCAGTCATCGAGGCCGAGCATTTCGGGCGCTTGTGTCGCAGCTGTGAATCGCTTGGCAGCGATGCTGCCCAGCAGCATCATGACCACGCCGCTGGCAGCGCAAGCGAACGAGAGCATCCACGCCGCACTGAATCCATAGCGGTCGGCAATAACGCCGAATAGCAACGGTGAGGCGAGTGCCCCGAGACGTACCAACGACTGGATGACGGCACTGGCTGCGCCCGGGGCATCGGGGTGCAATTCGATGACGCCGAGCAGAGCGATTCCGGGCCACGACCACGCAACTCCGAACGCAAGTGCCGAGCCCGCGATCAACATGGGTTTTGACTCTGTCGCGAACAGCAGGAACGAAACTGAACCGATAGCGACCGACGCGGCCACGGCGAGAAATCGATCGAACCGGAATCGGTCGGCCAGCCAACCCCAGGTCACCCGGCTCGCGATCATCAGCATGCCGCCCATCCCGAGCAACAACCCTGCCTCACCTTCGCTGAAGCCTGCCTCCTGGCCGGCGGTTGTGAGGAACCCGCCGACCGTGACCACGCTTGCTGCGGCGAGGCCTCCGCCTATTCCGATCAGCTGAAGATGACGGACCCGCCAAAGCGACGGAGCATTGGTTCGTAGTCGTGGGGCCGGTGCGGGTCGATGGGGGAGGGTCAAGAAGACGGGCACCGCTGCGATGGCCACAATTGCAAACGTCCCGCGCCAGCCAATACTGCCACCGAGGACCGGAACGGCTATGCCCGCCAATGCCGTCGAGAGTGGGATCGCCGACTGTTTGACACCCAGTGATCGTCCCTGCTGATGGACTGGGACTGCCTGAGAGATCAGCGCATTGGTAGCGGGATGGACGAGAGACTCGGCAACGCGGATGGCCAGGAAAATTGCAATCAGTACGAGGTAGCTGTCGGCGGTCAGGCTCATGACCAGACAGGCCACCGCTGCAATGCCGACCCCGGCACGAAGTGTGGGAGTTACGCCGCGTTCGTCGGCGAGTCGGCCTCCGAAATGGAGACCGGCTGCCGACACGAAGTACCCGGCCGAGAACAACGCTCCAAGGGCCGCGTCGCCGAAACCGAGCTCTTGTTTGAGGGTTGGGGCAAACGCTCCGAGGAGGAACGTTGGAAGTGCCACGACGGTGAGCGCAGCGGCCGACGAGACCGTCGGTCGAGCGAATGATCGAGCGGGCTCGAACTCGGGTACGACGCTGGGCATTGGCGCTGAGGCTACTTGTTATGAGCCGCTGACTCGTGTCCTCGCGGCGAGGCGAGCCGTATCGACGGAAAGAACGTCTCGATGATGGGGTCGATCACATGCCAAGGCAGCGACAGGCGCGCGGGCTGCGTTGCAGCGCGCGCTAGCCGATGAAGAGGTGGTCGGCGATGGCGCCGCTGGGAGCGAGAAGCAGTGCTGTCTCGCCGCGGTTCGACCATACGCCGTTGCTTGAACACCAGTAGATGTCGGTGGCTGAGTCATCCCCACACCCGGTGCGTAGCTTCAATCGTTGGCCAACCGAAAGGGTGACGTCGCCGAACTCGAACCGGTTACTACTCGACTCGTCGCGAAGGACCCAGCCCATCAGGTTCTGGTCCACGGGGCTGGTGTTTTCGATTTCGACCCACTCCTGGTCCAGGACGTCACCATCGGGTCCAGGCGGATCGGGTTCGATGTCGACGATCTGCAGGCTGTGCTCGGGCGGGGGACAGAGGTCTGGGGCGTCCCACATTCCCAGCCCACCGTCGGCGGCCTGGGCCATCTCGGCTGTCCAGTTTCGCTCGTCCCCATGAAGCGCCAGGGCCCAGCCGGCACGAACCAGGGCTTCGTTGACGCTGTTGCCGTCGACGGACAGCTCAACCAGGAGTCGGCCGAAGCGGTCTTCGCCGAACTCCTCGATGCCCAGTGGCTGATCTTCGATGACTGCCGCCAAGGCATCTCGCGCTGCGGGTCCTTGGCAGTCATCGAATTCTGGGGTGTTGATCCCGATCATGCGAGCTTCGATGATCTCGCCGCCGACGTTGAGCTCGAGCGAGTCGCCATCGATGATCCGATGCGCCGATGCCGTAGGTCCGGATGGGTCTGGTTCCGGGTTTGTCGCTTGGGTCGCGGCCGTACAAGAGGTGGCAACAAGCAGCAAGACGCTCCACACGATCGTGTGGGAGCCACGGCGCGGGCTAGTGGACATTGTTCCGGAGGCTACCGCTCCAGGGCCGACCCCGGAGCAGCAGGCGGGTCCCGACGACTTACGCTCGTTTCGAGGCTCCGCCGCCAGATACGATTGCCTGGCTCCACCGGCGCCGGTGGCGGAACTGGCAGACGCGCAGGGTTTAGGTCCCTGTGTCCGAAAGGATGTGTGGGTTCA
>CAWKYX010000245.1:0-5765 GCA_963854265.1 Acidimicrobiia bacterium | reverse complement strand
TCGCCGCCTTCGTTGTGATCGCCGCCGGAGCTGCCGGATCGGTGTACGCAGGCCTGGTCAGCGATCGCCGGACGCGTCCGGAAGCCGCAGCGCTTGCCATGCGCTGGTCCGCCTCGGTGGCGGTCGCCATGCGGTTCTTGATAGACGCGCCATGGCCAATCGTCGTGGGCGTCGGTGTGGGTCGTCGCCGACAGTGCCCAGTTCTCCACGATCGTGACCGAGGTGACCGATGCCCGCTACGTCGGGACGGCGCTCACCATGCAGCTTGCTGCGGGCTTTGTCTTGACCGTCTCCACGATCTTTCTGGTCCCCGTGCTACGCGACGCGCACGGCTGGGGGTGGGCCTTCTTGTTGCTGGCGCCTGGCCCCATCCTGGGGGCGTGGGCGATGCGAGCGCTGCGTCTGGGCCCGCGCAAGCCCCCCGTCCCTGAGTCGCAGGCCGGCGTAGTCAGCCCTTTCTTCTAGGGGCGCAAAGATGTCACGCTGGTCCGATGCCCGCGATGTTGTCGGGGACGACCAAATCGACCGCGTCGTCGCCGACGCTGCAGTGCACAGAGATCTGGGCACCGGCCGACGCCGCACCGAATCCCTTGCCCGAGACGTCCAACATCAGCATCACGAGTACCCCGCCGTCATCCAGCCATACCTCAGCAGGAGTCTGGACCGTGTGCAGATCCGCCATGCCCGCCAGCGCTGCTGTTTCGGCCGCGCCCAACCCTCGAGCGGACAGTGCCGGTCCGTCGATCGTCGTTTCGTAGATGGCCACAGGGTGTCCGGCCACTTCACCCGCACCGGTAGCCACCATCATGGTTCCCGCCGAGCGAATGATATCGACCGCCACGTCGTGGTCGAGCCCACCAGCAAAGACACCACTGCGCCCTACCAGATCGGTGATCAACGGATCGTCGACAACGACCCAGTCTCCGGGCGCACCGCCCGCGGTCTCCACCAGGATCTCCTGCTGTACAAACACCTGACCCTGCACAACCCGAACGAGCCACTGGCCGGCAAGCAACTCACTGGCTTGCGCAGCTAGTGGGTCATCCCCCAGCGAAGGGTCTGCCAGGTCAGCGAACTCGAGAAAGTCCGATAGCTCAAACACGAGCTCCACGGCACCGGCTGCGAATGCGCCTTCGAACATGATCGGCGCAACGTCGCCGGCCACGATCTGAAGATCGAAACGACCCGACGCAAGGACAGTCGCTGCGACCACCTCGGCCGCGGCCAGCAGTGGGGTCGGCGTCGGCGCCAGAACCGGCGTGAACGTCGCGACCGGTCGAGTCGATTCGCTGCCCGGCGTGATCGTGGGCTCGGCTCGCGGTTGGTCGGCGTCGCTCACTGACGCTGAGCAGCCCGCCAAAGAGATAGCAGCGAGGACAACGGCCGCGGCCCACAGAACTACCTCGCTGCGCCCCGACTTATCCGAGCGATGAATGGTTGCAGTCTCCCAATCCACTCTCATCTCCCCGAGTCGCCGTACCCTGGCGTGCACCCCGGAGCACTGTAGCGACCCTTTGGTCGTGGCCTCGGGCCAAACCGACACCATGACTGACGAAGATCCCCGCGCCTCAGATGCGCCGAAGAAGTGGTGGCGACGAAAAATCGTCACCGTCCCTGCGCGCCTCGGCCTCAGCCTCGCGCTCATCGTGGTGATCTTCGCGCAGATGGACGACATCGATACCGACGAGCTGATTCCGGCTTGGAACCGCTCCAACACCTTCTGGACGCTTGGGGCGTTCGCTGCGACGCTTCTGGCGTTTGTCCTGGCCACATATCGCTGGCAGCGCGTGCTCCATGCGCTCGGCACTCACCAACCGCTCCCCCGACTGTTCTCGCATTACATGTCGGGCCAGTTTCTCTCGAACTTCGTCCCCACCACGGTTGGCGGTGACGTCCTCCGGGTCAGCCGTCTCAGCCGCGACATCGACGACGGTCCTACGAGCTTTACGTCGGTGGTCTTCGAGCGCCTCAGTGGCTGGTTGGTGCTGCCCGTCATCACATTCCTTGGGTTCGCTGTAAACCCGGGCCTGACCGATCTCGGTTCGTCCACAACGGTTCCGCTGTACGTGGCCGCTGTCACCCTTGCCGGGCTGGTGGTCGTCATTGTTGTTGTCGGCAGCGATTGGATTGGCGACTCGTTGGAAGGCCGTTCTGGGCTGCTGCGTTTCGCAGAGGCGGTGCATGTGGGCATCGACCGGTTCCGCCAGCACCCCCGGGCGGCCGGCGAGGTGGTAGCCAGCGGGTTCCTCTATCAGCTCGTGTTGTTGTTGGCAGCCGGCTGCGCTGTCGAAGCCCTCGAGATTAACGAGGTCGGCCTCACCGCACTCATGGCATTCATCCCAGCCGTCCTCATCATCCAGGTCTTGCCATTGGGCATTGGCGGCCTCGGGATTCGAGAAGGCGCCCTCGTTTTGTTCCTCGGCGGTATTGGTGTGGCCGATGAGCAGGCCGTCGCACTCGGCCTCGCGATCTATGTCCTCACCCTGCTCAGCAGCTTCATCGGCTTCCCGCTCCTCGTCCTTGGAGGCCGCTTCCGCGACGACGAGGCAGAGCCCTCGCTTGATGCCACGGGCTGATGCCAGCTCCCACGCCTGAGCAACCGCAGCAACCCCGGGCCGCTGCCGATGCCCCGGCAAGTCGGGCGTCAACGTCACGGTATGGCGAGCTGAGATGGTGGAAGGAAGGCCTCCTCATCCTCGGCTTTTACCTCACCTACGGGTGGATCAGGAACCAGTTCGGGTCTGCCGCTGTCCATCCGAGTGACGCATTCCGCAACGCCGAGTACATCATCGACCTCGAGGCCAGCATGGGTCTCGACGTGGAGGAGAGCATCCAAAATTGGTTCTTGGATTGGGGATGGTTCCTGCGGTTGTGGAACATCTTCTATGGCACGTTCCACTTCGTGGTTACGGCGTTCGCGCTCGTGTACCTCTACAAACGGGACCCGGTTGCCTACCCCCGTTGGCGCACCATGGGGCTCGCAACCACAGGCCTCGGCCTGGTCGGGTTCGCCGCGTTCCCGCTGATGCCGCCCCGGCTACTGGGCAGCTGCGGCAAGTACGGAGCTTGCATCGAAAGTGCATTTGTCGACACCGTCGAGGTCCATGGCGGCTGGTGGACCTTCGGGTCTGGGACCGTCGAAGAACTGTCGAATCAGTACGCCGCTATGCCAAGCCTGCATTTCGCGTGGGCCTTCTGGTCGTTCCTGATACTGGCGCCACGTCTCGTCAACCGTTGCAGCGTGACGTTCATGTGGGCGTACCCGTGGCTGACGTTGTTCGCGATCGTGGTAACGGCAAACCACTACTGGATCGACGCCGTCGGCGGCGCACTGGCCTTGATCGGCGGCTGGTACGTCGCGATGTTTCTGCACAGGCCTCAGCTTGGCGAAGCCACCCTGCCGACACCTTGAGTCCGCTGGCCAACCCTGGAGCCAGACCCCGACGCCCTCGCCGAGAGCCCAAAACCGTTGGTTGTGTGGGCCATGTGGACATCGCGTGGGAACAGTGTGGGAACTCGGTGGCGATTGCGTTCAATCCGACGGGTACCGTTGGGAAATCTCTACAATGACGTCCGCATGATCGGAGCCACCTCAGTGCCCAGCGCTACCGTGGGTATCCCAAGTCATCAGGAGAGCCATGCAGCTCGAACAGATCACCTGTCCCGCTGACCTCCGGCGGCTCTCTGGTTCCGAACTGGACCAGCTTGGCGACGAAATCCGCGATCTCATCGTCGAATCGGTCACTTCCAATGGTGGCCACTTGGGCTCCAATCTGGGAGTGGTGGAGCTCACCATTGCTCTCCACCGTGTATTCGATTCGCCCAGAGACATCATGTTGTGGGACACCGGCCATCAGGCCTATGTCCACAAGATTCTCACGGGCCGGACCAGTGGCTTCAAGAACCTCCGCAAGGGCGACGGGATGTCGGGGTATCCGAGCCGCGACGAATCCGAGCACGATTGGATCGAGAACTCCCACGCCTCCACCGTGCTCAGCTACGCCTACGGGATCGCCACTGCGCAGGCCTCCGACGTCGGCGAAGGCCGACGGGTCATCGCCGTCATTGGCGATGGGGCGCTCACCGGCGGGATGGCCTTCGAAGGCCTCAACAACCTGGGCCACGCAGCACGCGACGTCATCATCATCCTCAATGACAACGGTCGCTCGTACGCCCCAACGGTCTCGCGGCTCAGCGGAAGCCTCAAACATTTGCGCAACAACCCTCGCTACCTGCGCACTCAGGCACGGCTCGAACGCAGGATCAAAGAATCGCTGCCCTTCAGCGAACACGTCGAACGCGCCATGGAGGCCACCAAGGCCGCTGTTCGCGAGATGTGGGACACGACGTCATTCTTCGAGGATCTCGGTGTGCGCTACAACGGCCCGTTCGACGGCCACAACATCGACCAACTCGAACGAGCCCTTCGTAACGCGGCAGAGTTTGATGGCCCCACCGTCATCCACGTCCTGACTGAGAAGGGTCGCGGCTACGCCCCGGCCGAGAACGACCCCATCAAGCGCCTCCACGACATGGGCGGATCCAAGCCCGGTTCCTATACCGCGGCATTCACCGAGGCGCTGATGAAGGAGGCCGAAGCTCGGCCCGAGCTCGTCGCGATCACTGCAGCGATGCCGGACTCAACTGGCCTGCTGCCATTCTCGGAGCGCTTCCCCGATCGCTGTATCGACGTCGGAATCGCCGAGCAACACGCCGTCACTGCGGCTGCCGGCATGTCAATGGGCGGGCTACGGCCTGTCTTTGTGGTGTACGCCACCTTCTTGTCCCGAGCGTTCGATCAAGTCAACCTCGACGTGGGCCTCCATCGCGAACCGGTCGTGTTCTGCCTCGACCGAGCCGGGATCACCGGCGATGACGGTGCGTCACACCACGGGATTCTGGACATGGCCTTGCTCTCCAAGGTCCCGGGCATGACCATTTTCGCGCCGTCGTCGTACCAAGAGCTTCAGCAAATGCTGCACGACGCGCTCGAAATCACCAGCGGCCCTGTTGCCATCCGCTACCCGAAGACACCGGCGCCCAGCGTCGACGAGACCGAGGTGGGGTCTGGCCTCCAGGCGCGCCGCACCAGAACCGGCACTGATGTCTGCATCCTGGGTGTCGGCAAGATGCTCGCCGTAGCCGAAGAAGCTGCGGCTCGCCTTGAAGCCGATAGGATTTCGGTCACCGTTTGGGACGTGCGCTGCGTCACCCCGCTCGACGGCGCCATGTTGGACGATGCGGCCACCCACGACCTCGTCATCACCATCGAAGACGGCGTGCGCGACGGTGGCTGCGGTTCCGCAGTCAGAGACCGGCTGACAGACCGGCCCACGCACCCGCCTGTGCGGGTCCTCGGGATCCCGCTGGAGTACGTGCCCCACGGCAACGTCGACCAGATCCTGGCCCGTCTCGGTCTCGATGCCGACGGCATCATCGAAGAGGTCAGCGCCTCACTCCCCACCTCCACCTGAGGACTTCTGCCTATCCCCGACTGGTGCCCCACGGCGGCGGGCCGTTCAGGCCCGCGAGCCCACGAGCGGGTGACGGTTGGTGCCAGGCACGAACCGTCACTGGTTCGACAAGTGTGGGTCCTGGGGCCGCTCGCCTGTCCTAAACACGGGGTTCACCAGTAGTATTCGGACATGGCCGACACCATGACCGAAGACGAACAATCCAGTACCACCGCTCTTGAAGTAAGCGAAGCTGCGGTGGAGAAGGTGCTCGAAGTCCGCAATGCAGAGGACGACCCGGAGACGCTTGGC
>CAWKYX010000244.1:0-5768 GCA_963854265.1 Acidimicrobiia bacterium | reverse complement strand
CGCTGCTGTGAAAGCCCTGGTCTTCGAACGTAAAGAGCTCCGCTACGTGGCCGCCGCCGTTTCCGCGCGGGTATCGCCTGGCTCTGGAGCTCAAGTTGGGCCGTTGCGCCTCAAAGACATTCCTGCACCGGAGCTCCCCGACGCTGGATGGCAACGGGTCTTTCCACAACTCGCAGGCATCTGCGGGAGCGATCTGGCGACTGTCGAAGGCAAGTCTTCGCGCTACTTCGACCCCTTCGTCTCATTTCCGTTCGTCCCAGGACACGAGGTCCTCGGTCGCCTCGACGATGGCACGCGCGTCGCACTCGAACCGGTCCTGGGTCACAGCTGTCGGGGCGAAGCCCCACCATTCGATGGTGCCGCACCCGGCGACGGCGACGACTACGGCTACCTCTTGTCCGGCACCATCGACGACGGCATCCAGACCGGCTACTGCTCGAGCACCGGCGGCGGGTGGGGCACCGAGCTCGTCGCTCACACCTCCCAGCTCCACACCGTCCCCGAGACGCTGGGCGACGAAGCCGCGGTCATGATCGAGCCCGCAGCGGGGGGTGTTCACACCGCATTCAAGGCTCGGATCCAGCCGGGCGACACGGTGGTCGTCCAAGGCACGGGCACGATGGGCTTATCCGCACTCGCTGCGATCCGTCGGCTCACCGACGCAGGGACGATCATTGCTGCGGCCAAGTATCCCCAACAGCGGTCGTTCGCCGAGGAATTTGGAGCAGACGTTGTCTGTGCTCCCTCCGAGCTCAAGCGGGCAGTACGCCGCGTCACGGGGTGCCGGATGATCGGCGAGGACCTCAGCGGCGGCGCAGATGTCACGATCGATGCCGTTGGCAACGCTGCATCCATCGCCACCTCGTTGTCGATCACGCGTCCCCGGGGCCGCGTGGTCATGCTCGGAATGCCCGGCGTGACCAAGGTCGACCTGACGCCGCTCTGGCATCGCGAGACCGAATTGGTGGGTTCGTACACCTACGGGACAGAACACCTCCCCGACGGCAGCACGGCGAAGAGCTTCGATCTCGCCTTCGATCTTGTCCGCGAATGCGACATGGGTCGACTGGTCTCGGCCACCTATCCCCTGAGCCGTTACAAAGACGCGCTGCGACACGCCGCCGAAGCAGGGCCCCGCGGCGCAGTGAAGATCGCCTTCGATCTCCGCGACGACAATCGCTGAAGCACCGTCCCAAAGAATAAAAAGAACCAAGTGAGGAACATTGCTGATCATTGCCGGAACTATCACGTTTGATCCCGCCCACACCGAGGCGTTGAAGGCTGGCGCCACAGCAATGATGGCCGCCACGATGGAGGAAGAAGGGTGCCAGGACTACGTCTTCAGCATCAATCTGTCCAACGAAGCCACCATCCAGGTCTTCGAGATCTGGGACACTGAAGAGCAGCTCCAAGCGCACTTCAAGATGCCTCATATGGCGGACTTTCAACAGGTGCTGGCCGGTATCGGTATCACCGCACGCGACCTGGCCAAGTACCAGGTGGCATCAAGCGGCCCGATGTAGGGCCCACCCAACCAATAGGCTGCACTCTGTACCTGCCCCGGCCTTCCACCTGAGCTCCGGCTTGCCGACTCAGGGGAATGACCGGGGCTTTTGGTGTCGCGGCGCACCAGGACAACAACTGGAGGGGCCAAAATGTCTGCTGAACAAGTCATGGTGTTCATCGACGGCCAGAATCTGGTTAAGGCGTTGCAACGCACTTATCGAGCCCGAGTCCATCCGGTGTTGTTGGGTCGACACCTTGCCCGCGACAACCGCGAGGTTGCCGAGGTTCGTTACTACAGCGGCATCCACCAGCCCCGCGAGAATCCCGACGTCCATGCCCTCGCGACCCGTCGCCACAAGCTGATCCGTTCCACGGGCGTCACCGTGATCGAGCGCACCCTCCAGTACCACTGGGAGTGGGGCATCGAAGATCGGCTCCCGCCGCCTTACTCGGCTGACGACGGTGAAGAACACACCGTGCAAGTTCGCAAGGCGCGTCGCGCCCGCGAGAAAGGCATCGACCTGGCCCTCGGGCTCGACGCGGTCACCGCTGCGCTGCTCGACCATTGCAACACCATCATCGTCGTGTCTCGCGATCGCGACCTCGTCGAGATCGCCAACGAGATCAACGAACGAGCTCGGTCCACCAACGTTCAGGTCGAAGTCGCCCTCGTGGCCGACCGAGGGCGCCACGTCCTCGACGGCTACGACTACACGCACTGGATCGACGAGGACGTCGTCGACGCGTGCCGAGACAACTTCGACTACCGCAAGAAGCTCCCCCGCGACCAGGTGCGAACGTTCCTCGACACGCTCTGAGTGGTGCCGACATCGTCGGCACCACTGGACTACTCGGCCTTGGCGGGTGGCCTGTAGAAGGCCCCGAGAAGTGCACCAGCCGCAGCGACGCCACCGCCGGCCGATATAATCAAGCCGGTATAGCCGTCGAGCTCATCGTCCCATCCAATGGCATGGTCGATCGACCACTCGAGCGGGCCGAGCATAGCCACAGACACCGCAGCGACCGCTAGGATGAACACGTACTCCCAGCCCTCGGCGAGGATCATGAATCCGTTGTCCCTGTGCACCAGCCAGTAGGCAACTGTCATCAGTCCTACGAAGCCAAGGCTCGCGAAACTCGTCAAGAACCCGACAGCGAGACACAGTCCAGCCGCAATCTCACCTGTTGCAGCGAGGTTCGCATGGACATGACCCGGACGCATCCCCAAGCTGTCGAACCAGCCCGCTGTCCCCGCGATCCGTCCACCCTTGAAGAACTTCACATATCCGTGCGAAGCCATCGTGACACCGAGGGCAACGCGGATGAGGAGCAAGGCCAGGTTGTATTCGTCCATGAGGAGCTTTCCTTCGTTGGGCAGTCGGCGACCAGACTAATGACACGGCGCTCGTGCCGTGTGAGGAGACGTTCGGGGAGGCGGGCTACAAGGCCTGGGCACCTAGGGTTGTGCTCTGGGAGACTCCAGGGCGTGCCCGCCGTTGTCATCGCCGCAGCCCGAACGCCGTGGGCGCTCCGTCACGGCGCGCTCGCCGGGGCCCGCCCAGAAGTCCTCCTGGCCGCAACGCTCTCCCATGTCACCCGTGCGATGTCGCCTTCGGCCGCGGCAACAGCAGTCCCGGTCGATCGGCTTCTCGTTGCCTGCGACGAAAGTGTCGGCGCCCAAGACCTCAACATCGCCCGCCGCGTAGCTTTGGATCTGGGTTGGTCAGACATTCCCGCGCTCACCGTCGACGGTGCCGGCGCGACCGGACTGGCGCTCGTCGACATCGCGGCACGGTTACCTGGCCGGACTGTGGTGGCGAGCCTCGACATGACCACGATGGTCCCGCCCGGGGCAGGGCGCGTTCGTGACTACGGCCGTCCAATGCGCTCGACACCCGAGGTAACCGGCCTCGACAGCATCGCTGCCCGTCTTGGCCAAGACCGCCAGTCCCTCGATGGCATTGCATCAGAGTTGCGACAGAACACCTCCGCGGTGCAGCACTCGCACATCGCCCCGATCCGGGTTCGGTCGCGCCTCGTCGATAGCGATGCACCCGACGATCGCGTGCTCGACCTCGTCGCTCCGCCGCTGATCGAGAATGGCATTCAAACGTCATTTCACCATGCCGAGTACGCCGATGGGGCTGCTGCCGTGCTGATTGACTCCGATGGATCGGGCGGCCGCACCATCGACCACCACGAGCTCTCTGCGGTCGCGGAGGGCGATGCCGATCAGGCTCTCCTCGCCGTGGTTGACCGCGCAACACATCGGGGTGCAACCTGGCTCGCAGCCTCTAACGTCGTCGAGGCCGCGATCGCTCCCCTCCCGTCAGACCCCCGCTTGCGGTCACCCGTCGCCGCGGGAAGCGCTCCGTCGGGTGACGGGCTCCGGATGCTGGTCGATGCGTTTCATCTGATCCCCGAAGCATGCACGATTATCCGCATGGGCGCGCTCGGCCAGATCGTGTCAGTCACCCTCGGCCGGTGACAACAAAGGCTTGGTGGCCGTAGCCTGGAACCACTATGGGAACGGTCGTGAGCGTGTTCGTGGCCATCGTGGCCGCTTATCTGATCTGGCGGGTCGGCTTAGCGATGTTGCGCGGTTTGGCCACTCCCCTGCCCGAACCACCCCCGGCGGGCGAACTCCGCAAGGTCAAGATCGGCTATCGCTGCCCAATCTGTGGCACTGAAGTGCGTATGACCGTGTCGACGCATCAAGACCCGGAACCACCCCGCCACTGCCAGGGTGAGATGGATCTGATGGCCCCGATCGAGTAGGCCGCCCCACTTGCCGGGACGATCTCACAAGTGCGCCCGTGCCGCATCGTGGATCACTGCGCTAGGCGGCTTACCCCCCCAGAGGTGTGGACATGGTTTGGGTGGTTTATAGGGTCTGACGTGCGCAAACACCGTTATTGTCCACAGCCAGTGGATAACTCAGTCGAGGAATCACACGTCTGTCATTCAAATCGTGGAGCAAGAAATATCGAAAAAACCTGTGGAAAACTCGAGAAATCTGCTCAGGCCGTTACTGACGTTGCCGGTGAGCGCACCCAGCAACCCGCGGTCTCGTGAACCAGACTCCGCGGCCTCAAGGGTCTCGTGGTCTTGTGATCTCGACGGTCTTGTGATCTTCAGGGTCTAGTGATATTGCGTCGCGGTGATGATGCCCGCCAATATCAGGCCCAGCCCACCAACGAGGTACCAGTTGTCGGTACCCCCGGGAAGCAGCGCCACGTAGTTCGTGATGATCATGATCGTGCCCAGCGCCAGCAGCGAGAACATCAAGACGGGAATCCAGACGGGGCTGATGTTGGCACCCGACGGCGTATAGGTCTCTCTGGAGGACAGGACCTTCTCGTTTTCGGGCCTGGTGCCCTTCTCGGTGATCCGGCTGTTCGGTACGCGATGCTTTGGAGGCTTACCCATGGCCTGAGATGGTACCGCCCCATCGCCTCCAGGCCGAACGCAGGGGAACGATTCATCGGTTGATGTCCGCGCCGGTACGATCTCAGTCAATGTCTCAGCGCGTCTTGGTCGTCGACAATTATGACTCCTTCGTCTACATCCTGGTTCAGTACCTGGGCGAACTCGGCGCCGACCCTCTGGTCTACCGCCATGACAAGATCACCGCAGACCAGGCCGCCGAGTTGGCCCCTGACCGGATCCTGATCAGCCCGGGCCCGGGCACGCCGGACCAAGCCGGCGTGTCGATGGAACTGATTCAACGGTTCACGGGCGAAGTGCCGATCTTCGGTGTGTGTCTGGGCATGCAGTGCATCGGCCAAGCATTCGGGGGCACGGTGACTCGAGCACCCGCGGTGATGCACGGCAAGACATCGTTCATCGAACATGGCGGCGACGGCGTCTTCGCAGGGCTCACATCACCCCTCGAGGCCACCCGCTATCACTCGTTGATTGTCGACCGCGCCACCGTCCCCGACGAGCTGGCGATCACGGCCACCTCAGCCGATGGACTCGTCATGGGTCTCAAGCACCGAACAGCCGCAGTCGAAGGGGTGCAGTTCCACCCCGAGTCGATCCTGACCGTCGGTGGTCACGCGATGTTGAAGACGTTTCTGAACGACTGAAACGGTCTCGCTCGATCAACCGCCTTCAGGTGTGGGCTCGGGTGTCGGCTCCGGCTCCGGCTCCGGCTCCGGTGGCGGTATCGGTGTCGGTGTGGGCACGGGCGTGGGAGTCGCCGTTGGCTCCGGCGTTGGCGTCGGATCGGGTTCGATACCCACGCAGATCGTGATCTC
>CAWKYX010000243.1:0-5768 GCA_963854265.1 Acidimicrobiia bacterium | reverse complement strand
CAGAAGCCTTCATTGGCTTGTCGATCGTCGCGATCGGCACAAGCCTGCCAGAGCTCGCCACGACCATCATCAGTGCACGGCGTGGATCAGTCGACCTCGTTATTGGAAACGTGCTGGGGTCAAACCTGTTCAATGGGTTGGCTGTCGCCGGTCTTGCCGGCCTCGTCGGCACCGGCACAATCGACGAGTCCGTCACCCCGTCGCTGGTGGCGATGTTGGTCGTCAGCGTATTCGTTGTGGGCTGGGGCGTCACTCGCCACAGCTTCGATCGCAAGGTCGGACTGTTTCTGCTGGTGGCCTACGGCGTCATCATCGCCGTCGGCCTCTGAGCCGCCAGCTGAGTACAGCTAGACGCCGGAGCGGGCAGCCTCGAGGTCTTCAGGACTCATCATGACCTCGCGGGCCTTGGACCCTTCGGAGGGACCGACGATTCCACGTTCCTCGAGGAGATCCATCAGACGGCCGGCGCGGGCAAAACCGATGCGAAGCTTACGCTGCAGCATCGACGTGGAACCCAACTGAGCATCGACCACGAGCTCCATGGCTTTCAGCAGAAGCTCGTCCTCTTCCTCGTCACCGGTAGAGCCCCCTGGCAAGCCTTCGGCTGAGGCCGGCATGGCAGCCTCGGTGATAGAGGCTGCAGTGATGTTGATCTCTTCGTTGGACTCCATGTCCTTGGCCTGCTTGCGCCACATGCCGACGATGCCTCTAACCTCGGCTTCGTCCACCCATGCCCCCTGGATGCGGTTGGGGCTGGACGACTTGGGATCGAGGAGCAACATGTCACCCTGGCCGACAAGTCGCTCGGCGCCGGGTTGATCGAGGATGACGCGCGAGTCCGTGAGGCTCGATACCGCAAAGGCCAATCGAGCAGGCACGTTGGCCTTGATGACGCCCGTGATGACGTTGGTCGAAGGTCGCTGCGTTGCGATCACGAGGTGAATGCCGACGGCGCGAGCCTTCTGCGCGATGCGACAAATCGAGTCTTCGACATCGCGAGCGGCCACCATCATCAGGTCGGCCAGCTCGTCGACGACAACAAGAATCAGTGGGAGGCGTGGGTAGGTCTTGGGGTTGCCCTCGGCATCAATCTCGCCAGGGGGAGCCTCGATGCTCCCCTTGTCGTAGGCCGCGTTGTAACCGCCGATGTCTCGATAGCCGACTGCCGACAGCAACTCGTAGCGTCGATCCATCTCGCGACAGGCCCACTGCAACGCGTTGGCGGCCTTTTTCGGGTCGATCACGGGCTGAGTCAGCAAATGAGGGACCCGTTCGTACTGGCTCATCTCGACCATCTTGGGATCGATCAGGATCATCCGAACCTGGTCGGGCGTGGTGCGCATAAGCACCGAGGTCACGATGCTATTGATGCAGGAACTCTTGCCTGCGCCGGTCGCGCCGGCAATCAGGATGTGCGGCATCTTCGTGAGATCCATCATGACCGACGTGCCGTTGATGTCGCGCCCAACCGCCACCTCGAGCGCGCCCGTGGATCGGCGGGCTTCGGCGGACACCAAGATGTCCCCCAGTGCCACCACAGCTCGGTCAGTGTTGGGAACCTCGACGCCGATGGCTTGGCGCCCCGGAATAGGCGCCAAAATGCGGACGTCGGGCGACGCCATGGCGTAGGCGATGTCCTTGTTGAGGCTGGTGACACGAGCGACCTTCACCCCGGGTCCGAGCTCGAGCTCGTAGCGCGTGACGGTGGGGCCAACCACCATGCCGACGAGACGGGTCTCCACGCCATGCTGGGCGAGGGCACGTTCGAGGACACGGCCGCGCTCTTCCACCAACGCGTGGTTGACGTTTTGGTCTTTGGATCGGTTGAGCATCGTGAGCGGTGGCAGCTTCCAGGGCGAACCCTGGGCGGCTGGGCCCAACTCGATCTCGAGTTGTTCGACTTCGGTGGAGGGCTCAGGCACCTTGAGCTTGAGTTTCTTGGGTGCCTTTGCTTTGGGCGCCGGTGGCGGGTCGGCCGGGACGTCGTGGGTTGGCTTGTCTGCGGCGGTGAGGTCCAAGACGGCCTCGTCCTGGTCGAAGATCGCAGCGGGCGTAGCGTTGATGGAGATGATCGGCTCAGGCTCGTCTTCGCGGTCTTCATCGCCCATTGCGAGGTTGAGAGCGCGACCAAATGAGCGGCCGATGGCGGTGAAGATTCGCTTCAGAGCCCGACCAGCATCGACCAGCGACACGCCTGTGAGGATGAGCACGCCAATGAGGGCGACCGTCAACAAGGCGAGGATTGCGCCCCAGATCGACAGCAGTGCTTCCAACGGAGCGCCGATGACGAAACCCAACACGCCGCCAGCATCGATGAAATCATCGACCGGGTCACCCCAACTGGGCTTGCCCTGGCCGAGGTGAAGGGCACCCGCAATCGCTACAAACATCAGAATCGAACCGATGCTCAACCGGGCGAGACGATCGCCTGCCGAGGCCCGGTCTCGTTCCTCGTCGGCTTGGGCAGAGGCGCCCTTGCCAAAGATCAGCGCAGCACCGAGGGCTACGACGGTCGGTGGGGCAATGACCCGGGCAAGCCCGAACAATGCACCAAAGCCCACCCGCAGTCCGTTGCCGACCGGACCAGCAAGGTCCAGATACAACCCGAGCGCACCGAGGAGGCCGAGCGCGATCAGAACCACGCCCCAAACATCGGCCTGGCGGCCGTCGAAAGCCGTCCCAACCGCCTTGCCAACCCGATTCGGGGGCGCCGGCTTGGAGCGAGCCTTCGTGGCCCGAGCCTTGGAGGCGGAGGTTTTCGATTTTGTCGTCGACGCGCGGGTATTCCCACGGCTGGTCGAGCGACCCTTTGTTTGCGTTTGCTTGGCCACAGTGGCCACAACGCTAACACCATCCACACGACCCACGCAGCAACTTCACTCCGCGCGTTCAATCGCGCACAGAGTGAGATCTCCCCGTCCAGCACGTTCACCGGTGACACCTGGTGCCTGACACCAACCGTCACCCGGTATCGCGGTTTATTAGCTCACGGTGACGATGGGAATGATCATTGGGCGACGACCGGTGCGGGAATTCACGAATTGGCCGACTGTGCGCCGCATACGTCGCTCGACAACCTCGCTCGAGAGCTCGCCGCCGCCATTAAGCAACGACGTCAACACCGTCCGCAGCTCAGACTCGACCTCGCCTGTCAGGGCGTCGTAGTACCCGACACCGAGCCAGCCGCGGCTCTGGACCTGCACGTCGCCCACTAGGGATCGAGCCCTGGTGTCGATGGTGGCGCTGGCAATCACGACACCTTCGTCACCCAGGATCAAGCGATCACGGAAGATGCCATGATCATCCTCGGTCAACGATCCGTGCACGAAGGTGTAACCGCCTGGGGTCACCTCTTCGACAAGGTCCAGGCCGGCATCGCTCAGAACGATCTGGTCGCCGTCGGTGGCCAGCATGACCTTCTCGGGCTCCATGCCCAGCCCCTCAGCGAGTTCGACATGGGCGACCATGTGATGGAACTCTCCATGAACCGGGACGAACCACTCGGGTTTCACAGCCCGGTGCAGTGCCTTGAGTTCTTCCTGCTTGCCATGGCCCGACGTATGCAAGCCCATGTGCCCGGTGTGCAGCACGCGAGCGCCACGGCGCACGAGTTCATCGATCATGCGATTCACACTCGCCTCGTTGCCGGGAACGGGGTGTGACGACATGACAATGGTGTCGGTCTCGGCGATCTGAATCCAACGACTGTCATTGATCGCGGCCAGCGCTAGGGCCGACCGGCTCTCCGCCTGCGAGCCGGTGGAGACAACGCAGATCTGGCCGGGGTCATAGCCCTCGACATCTTCGAGTTCGATGAAGTCGGGGTCCGGGATCTTCAGTAGTCCAAGCTCGCGAGCAAGGCCGACGTTGCGCTTCATCGACATACCCAGCGTTGCGACCTTGCGTCCAGACGCAATTGCCGCCGTCGCGATCTGCTGCACGCGGTGAACGTGGCTCGAGAACGACGCAGTGATAACCCGCCGGCCGACATTGTCGGCAAAAACTTGCTCCAGCACCAGCCCTATGTCGGACTCCGATGCGGTGGAGCCTGGGACATCTGCATTCGTGGAGTCGCACAGCAACAGCCGGAACCCATCTTCGGCAGCAATCTCGGCAATACGCGCCATATCAGTCAAGCGACCGTCGACGGGGGTCGGATCGAGCTTGAAATCGCTGGAATGCAAGATCTTGCCCTGCGGTGTGCCAATGACGGAAATAAGGCCACTCGGGACCGAATGCGTGACCGGCAAGAACTCGCACTCGAACGGCCCGATGTCGACATGTTCGTGGTCTGCGACGGGGATCAGCTCAGTACGGCCCAGGACGCCAGCTTCTTCAAGACGGCTGCGAACCATCCCGACGGTGAAGGCCGAGCCGTAGATCGGGAACGAGTGCTTGCGCAGCGCGTGCGACAAGGCCCCAATGTGGTCTTCGTGACCGTGGGTGACGATGCAGCCGATGATTTTGTCGCTCTTGTCGTCCAGGTAGCTCAGGTCGGGTAGGACGGAGTTGGCGCCGGGCATGGACTGGTCGGGGAAGAGTTGGCCGCAGTCGAGCAGCAAGAGTGAGTCGCCCGTCTCGATGGCGGCGCAGTTGCGGCCGATGTCTCCCAGACCGCCGAGAAATGTGATTGAAACTTGAGGTGCCATGTGGAGGCTTCAGCCGATCCCGAGCTTGAGGCCCAATATCGTTCTGGCGAGCACGGTCTTGGCGGCCTCTTCGATCCCAACGGGTTCGACATCCATGGGGGGTCGGCCATGGCCAACCGGTATCCCAATGACTCGCATCATGGCCTTGGACGGGATCGGGTTGGGCGCATCCAGCCCGGTCTCGAACGCAAACGACTGAAGCATCGATGCGTTGATGTTGCGAGCGGCTTCGAGGTCACCCTTTTCGATGGCGGCCATCAGATTTTGGTGTTCGAGACCTGTCCAGTGGGTGGCCACGCCCACACACCCGACCGCGCCGACCGCGAGTAGCGGCAGCGTGAGGCCGTCATCGCCGCTGTAGACCTCGAATCCCTCGGGTGCCTCCGAGATGAACAGCGCCGTCTCGGCTGGGTCTCCCGCTGCATCTTTGAGGGCGACGATGTTGTCGACGTCATGGGCGAGTTCGAGCAGGGTGTCGGTGTCGATCTTGCGTCCCGTTCGACCCGGGATGTCATACATCATGACGGGCAGGTCGGTTGCGCCGGCCACGGCCTTGAAGTGCGACATCAGCGCAGCTTGAGATGGCCGGTTGTAGTACGGCGTTACCACCAACACGCCGTCGGCGCCTGCCTCAGTTGCGCGCTTCGTGAGTTCGATCGCCGCACGGGTGTCGTTGCTGCCAGTGCCGGCCACCACAGGGACATCGACGGCCCCGGCGACAACGCGCACGAGGCTGACCTGCTCGTCGTGGGTGAGTGTGGGCGACTCGCCGGTGGTGCCGGCGACGATCAACCCTTCGTTGCCATGGTCGACAAGCCAAGAGGCCAGGTCAGCGGCGACGTCCAGATCGAGAGCACCGTCGTTGTCGAACGGGGTGACCATCGCGGTTGCGACCTTGCCAAACCGTGCCATGTGGGTCCTCTCGAGCAGTCAACTGGCGTGGGCCGTGAAAGCCCCACCGAGGCTACCAGCGCCACTCCCCGACCCGAAGCGATTTTCAGCCCCCGCCCACGCCTCACGCCTGAGCTCACCGCTGTTGAGTTGGGGTCTGGGTCGGTTCAAGGGGTGACGGCTGCAGTTGAGGGTTGAGGTTCCACCGGGCAGAGCGTGCTACGGGCG
>CAWKYX010000242.1:0-5779 GCA_963854265.1 Acidimicrobiia bacterium | reverse complement strand
AACCCACAACCGGACTCGGCGACCTCACTCGTCTTCCTGCGTTCGACAAAGGTGGCATGGGTGCCTTCTTCATCAACCACAACCGGGGGAAGCGGTGCTTGTCGGTCGATCTCGACGGCGACGAAGGCACGAAGGTCATCCTCGACCTCTGCGCCGATGCAGACGTATTCGTCCAGAACTTCAGGCCGGGCGCCATCGACCGACTCGGCCTGGGCTACGAAGAAGTTAAGGCGGTCAACCCCGACATCATTTATGTCTCGATCAGCGGCTTTGGGCCCACCGGCCCCTACGCCGACCGTCCCGTGCTCGATCCCGTCATTCAAGGCATCTGCGGCATCATCGATCGCCAGCTCAATCCCCAGATCCCGTTCCCAGACCTGATCCGTAACCTCTACGCCGACAAGAGCACCGCCCTTACAGTCGCGCAGGCCATAACTGCTGCCTTGCTGGCGAGAGAGCGTGGCCATGGTGGCCAGCTGGTCGAAGTCCCCATGGTCGATGCATGCATGTACTTCTTCTGGCCCGACGGGATGATGGATCTCACGCTGGTGGACGAGGACGCCAACAACAAAGGCATTCGCCTCTCGACGGTATACAGCCTCACCGAGTGCAGCGACGCAAAGATCGTCTACTTCGCCGCATCGGACAAACATCGGGCCGGCGTCTGTGCTGCGGTCGGACGGTCTGATCTGGCGGTGGACGAACGATTCGCCTCGATGACCGCTCTCGCCCAAAAGCCCGAGAACGTCGTCTTGCTGGGCGAGTTGCTGGCCGACGGATTCCTCCAGATGACGGCTGCTGAAGCTATCGAGGCGCTCATTGCAGCGGACGTCCCGGCCGGGCCCGTGCTCACTGCCCAGGAAAGCCTGGTTGACCCGCAGGTGGTGCACAACGAGACAGTAGTCGAGTGGGAGCACCCCGATGCTGGTGTTGTCCGAGCGCCAAGGCCGGCGGCACGTTTCGCCAAGACCCCTGCATCGCTCGTGACGAATGCGGCGCACCGGGGCCAGCACAACGATGAGATTCTGGCCGAGCTGGGCAGAAGCGCCGACGAGATCACCGCCCTGCGCGATAAGGGTGTCATCGGCTGACCCGCGTTCTATTGACCCTCGAAACGTTGACCGGCGCAACCACGCGCACACAGCTGAAGTCGCACGGGCATCGAGATCGCGAGGATTCGTCGTCAAACGTCTCTTTCTCTACCGCGACGGCGTTCTGCCATGATTGCGCGATGCGGATCACACGGCTTTACACCGGCGAGGATGGCCAGAGCCATTTCGATGAGGTCAACATTGATCTCGTCGACCAAGGAGCGACCGGCCAGATCTCGGCATTGTGGGCCGGCACTGGTGTCATGTTCAGACGGGTGGAAGCGGACTACGACTTCGACTTCCACAATGCCCCTCGGCGCCAGCTGGTCGTAAACCTCGATGGTTGGGCGGAGGTCGAGACTGGTGGCGGTGACGTCCGCCGGTTCGGGCCGGGATCGGTCATGCTCGCCGAAGACGTCGATGGCCAGGGGCACAAGAGTCGCGCCTTTGATGGCAAGCCTCGGAACTGCTTGTTCATTCCTCTCGATGGTTGAGCTGGTCCGCAAAGTCGGACAATTGCTACCTACCGACTGAGCTCTTACGCGATCAGGGGCGCCAGGTCATCGAGAATGGGCAGCAGCTTGTTGTCATCGCCGGGTGGAAGAATAAAGACCGCCCGGTCGACCCCCATCTGTTCCAGTTGATCGAGCCCGTCGCGTGTTCGGGGTGCGGCGTAGATCGACACTTCGAAGCTGGACCGGTCTCGACCCGCGTCAGCACACATCGAGTCCACCGCCTCGAGCTGTGCCGCGAGATCGTCAGTGCCGCGTCCGCCAATCGGCATCCATCCGTCGCCGTACGCGATCGCTCGGCGAAGGGCGCCCGGGAACACGCCGCCGACGTGGATGGGTGGCCCCCCGGCTTGGACGGGCTTCGGGTTCGAGTACATGGGCCCGAAATCGATTTGTTCGCCGTGGTACTCGGCAACTTCGTTGTTCCATATCGCCTGCATGGCCTCGACCGACTCGCGCATACGCCCGAATCGTCGTTCGGGGTCGGCCCCGTGGTCCATCATCTCCTCAAAGTTCCAGCCGGCACCGACACCAAGAAGGAATCGTCCCTTCGATAGGACGTCCAGGCTGGCTACTTGCTTGGCCGTGTGAATCGGGTCGCGTTGAATCACGAGCGCGATGCCAGTCCCAATCTTGAGCGTGGTGGTTGCGCTCGCCGCAGCGGTCAACGCGACGAACGGATCCAGCGTGTCGTAGTACATCTGGGGGAGTTCTGGACCTCCTGGCCACGGCGACTCACGGCTCGCAGGAATGTGGCTGTGTTCAGCGACCCAGAGTGATTCGAACCCGCGTTCCTCGAGCGCAGCGCCCAATGCAGCAGGGTGCATTGCATAGGCAGTGGGGAAGATCGTCGTTCCATAATGCATGATGAGAAGGATTGCAGATGGCGGTCAGCACTGGGGGACGGATGAACGAACAAGCAAGCCTGGCGTTGGGTGACGTCGACTTCTTCGACGCGGAGATTTCTGAGTGTCCCTATGACGCCTACGCCGTCTTGCGCGAAGAAGCGCCGATCTGGCAAGACCCGAAGACCGCGATGTTCGTCGTGACCCGCTACGAGGACATCCAGACGATCCTCCGCGACCCCGAGCGCTTTCGCAATGCGCGCGACCGCTCCAAGACGGACTCACGCTCCCAGATGATCAAGAAGCTCTATCAGGAGAAGGGCTGGGTGCCCGCACCGACGCTTGCCGGCCGCGACGACCCAAACCACAAAGAAATGCGAGGGCTGTTCAACCACGCCTTTCGGCCGCAGAAGATCAAGCAGCTCGATCCTTACGTCGAGCGATTGGCCGAGCGCCTGATCGGTGACTTCATCGACGATGGCACCTGTGACTGGGTCAAGCAGTTCGCCGTCCCACTCCCGCTGATCGTCATCGGAGTGCAGATGGGCGCCAGAGAAGAAGACATCTGGCAGATCAAGGCTTGGACCGATGCTTGGGTCCAACGCCTCGGACTGATGCAGACCGAAGCAGAAGCGATTTGGTCGACAGAGATGGAGATAGATGCCCAGCACTACTTTCAACCAATCTTCGAGCGTCTTCGCCAACAGCCCGATGACACCTTGTTGAGCGACTTGGTCAACACCGAGATCCCCGAGTGGGGTCGGACACTCAACGACAACGAACTCCACGCGGAAATGATGGCCGACACCTTCGTGGGTGGGTCCGAGACATCGACCAACGCGATCTCAGCCGGGGTCATGTTGCTGATCAACCAGCCCGACCAGTGGGATCGTCTGAAGTTGGACCCCGAGACCTATCTACCGGTCCTCGTCGAGGAAATCCTGCGGCTGGAAGGCCCGGTCCAAGGGCTGTTCCGCCAAACGGCCGTCGACGTGGAGATGCATGGGATCGCCATCCCCGCTGGTTCGGTCATCAACATCCGATACGCGGCAGCGAACCGCGACTCCGAGATGTTCGACTGCCCAACGGACATGGACCTCGACCGGGAAAACGCCCGCCAACACCTCGCTTTTGGCTTCGGAACGCACCATTGCATGGGCGCACCGCTAGCCCGCCGTGAGATCTTTCTCAGCTTCAAGGTATTGGTCGACCACATCGACGACATGTGGTTCATCGACGGTGCCAACGACTTCATGCATCATCGCAACTTCTGCCTCCGCGCCCTGAAAGAACTTCATATCGGTTTCACGAAAGCCAGCTGAGGTGGCAGCGATCATCGGCCTCACCGGAGGGATCGGCGTGGGGAAGACGACGGTTGCCACATTGTTCGGGCAACGAGGGGCGTTGGTCATCGACGTCGATGGCCTGGGCCGCGAGGTTCTTGAGCCAGGCGGCGGAGCCTATGGCGGAGTTGTCGACCAGTTCGGCGAGAACATCGTCGATGACGATGGCCACATCGACCGGCGAGCGCTCGCTGCTGAGGTCTTCGGCTCACACAACCGCCTGCAAGAGCTCGAGGCGATCAGCCATCCCGCCATCAACGCTCGCCTGGCTGACCTTGTCGATGCATCGTCAGCAGCGCTGATCGTTCTGGACATGGCTGTTCTCGTCGAGTCACGGCTGGGTTGGATCAACGGCGCCCCTCGCTATAGGTGGGTCGTAGTCGTCGAAGCGCCGCCGGAGGTACGGCTCCCACGCCTCATAGCCCGCGGAATGACCGCAGACGATGCTCGGGCTCGCATGGCGGCGCAGGGGTCCAACCTCGAGCGAAGGGAACGGGCCGATCTTGTAGTCGTAAATGATGCCTCAGAAGCCGAGCTGGATCATGATGTGACCCGTTTGTGGCCCACAATTGAAGCCTGGATCGCTCAAGCCGGTGCGTAAGTCGTGCCTGCCCGCTGCGTCCAACGGTAGGGTCAGTCCACAGGCCCGACCAGGAGGACATGTCCCGTGGCAAACGTGACTATTTACCACAACCAGCATTGAAATTCTTCCAAGAACGCCTTGGCGGTCGCCGAGGACATGGGAGTCGACCACGACGTCGTGCTGTACATCAAAGAGCCACCAGACCGGGCAACACTTGAGAAGATCGTCGCGGGTCTCGAGGACCCGGTCGAGGACCTGGTCCGCAAGGATTCCATGTTCAAAAAGCTCGAACTCGATCCTGCGGCCTACGTCGGAAACGCCGAAGCGGTTGTCGACATCATTGTCAAGCACAAACAACTGATGCAACGACCGGTGATCGTCAAGGGCAAGAAGGCTATTATTGGCCGCCCAAAGGATCGGATCGCCGATTTCATCTCGTAGCTGCAGCGGGTACGGCCGTGGATGATCACGAACTCGCAGGCCATCTCGCGAACCTCGCCGGCCAGGCTCTGCTGACGTTGCGCACTGACGCGCTCGACCAGGGCGTCAGCCAATGGGACCTCCGAAACCAGGGCGACATGCTCGGGCATCGTGTCCTGGTCGAGGCGCTGGGTCAGCACCGTCCCAACGATGCGGTCTTGTCCGAAGAAGGCGCAGACCATCACAGCAGGCTGGACGCACCCCGGACGTGGATCATCGACCCACTCGACGGCACCCAGGACTACCCGTATCCCGACAGTGCCGAGTGGGCGGTTCACGTTGCCTTGGTCGAGGAGGGCCAACCAACTGCGGCCGCTGTGTCGGTCCCTTGTATGGACCGCATGTTCGCGACCGACCTGGATCCAGTACCCCAGCGCGGTGACCGGTCAGAGCCGATGGTGATCTCAAGCCGGTCCAACACCCACCCCGCAGGCCAGGTCGCGCAAGCGCTGGGAGCGAAACTCAGCGCTTGCGGGTCAGCAGGTGTGAAGGCCATGTTGGTGGTAGGGGGCGAGGCCGATGTCTACATCCATGCGAGTGGGCTCTATGAGTGGGATGTTTGTGCTCCAGCAGGAGTCGCGGCCTCCGCCGGCTTCGTGGTTTCTGACCTCGAGGGCCACGAAATTCTCTACAACAAAGTGCACCCAGTGGTCCGCGGGCTGGTGATCAGTCGCCCTGAGTATGCAGCCGCGGTGGGCGAGGCCCTCGACTGGTGATTCGCTGTCCCCGCCGTGGAATAGCGAATTTGATCCCGTAACGTGGCTGGAGCGCCCGTGTACGACGGGCTGCAGGCGAGAGTAAGGATCACCCCCATGCAGACCGGTACGGTCAAGTTTTTCAACACAGAAAAGGGCTTCGGATTCATTACCCGGCCCGACGGCGATGATGTGTTTGTCCACCACTCCAACATTTCCGGTGATGGCTT
>CAWKYX010000241.1:0-5794 GCA_963854265.1 Acidimicrobiia bacterium | reverse complement strand
GCGCGAATTCGGGCTTCGGCGTGGTCGACGATGGGCGCAGGGTAGGTATCTCCGAGAATTACGCCGGCTGTGGCTAGCTGGCCGGGGTCGGCAGCGGCGGGCTGATGGATGACCGACTGAGGAAGGCTGGACAGCTCGGGTACCCAGCGCCGGACGTAGTCGCCTTTGGGGTCGACCTTTTTTCCCTGGGTGGTGGGATTGAAGACCCGGAAGTAGGGGGCGGCATCGGGGCCGGTTCCGGCCGCCCATTGCCAGTTGCCGGCGTTCTGAGCGATGTCGGCGTCGACGAGGTGATGGCGGAAGAATCGTTCTCCTTGGCGCCAGTCGATGAGGAGGTCCTTGACCAGAAAGCTGGCGCTGATCATGCGGACACGGTTGTGCATCCACCCGGTCTGGGTCAGCTGTCGCATGCCCGCATCGACAATGGGATAACCCGTCCGACCAGCGCACCAACGCCGGAAACCGTCGGGGTCGTGGCGCCACTCGACGCTGTGGTACTGGGGCTTGAGAGCCACGTCCGGCAGATCGGGACGCACCGCGAGGGTGTGGGCCCACCAGTCGCGCCATGCGAGTTGGCGCACGAAGGCGGTGCGACCTGGCGTCTGGGTGCCGACGACGTCGACGAGGGTGCGGGCTGCGAGCGTTCCGAATTTGAGGTCGGCCGAGAGCTCCGAGGTGCCAGGGATCGCGGGCCGGTCACGGGTGTCTGGGTAGTCGTCGACGTGTTCGAGCCAGGCGGTGACCCGCTGCCACGCTTCGGATTCGCCGGGGGGTTGGTAGATCGGTCCCTCGGGACGCGGGATCGCGTCGCCCGGCATGGTGACGGGCCGGCCCTTACCCGGTGAGGGCCACGGGGCCAACGGGACTGCGGTCCAGGCCTTGTAGAAGGGTGTGAAGACCTGGGACAGGGTGCCCTTCTTGGTGAGCACAGCGCCTGGTTCGTGCACGGTCCCGCCGTTGAAGCCGCGTGTTGGTATCGCAACGGAGTGAGTGACCGCCTCGTCCCTTTCGACCGAGAAGCGGGAGACGTCGGCGTTGAAGTAGAGAGCTGAGGCTTCGCAGTCTGCGACAGCGATCGGGACGGCGGAGGTGGCGGGGCCGGGCCGAACCACGAGACCGCCTCCGAGAGCCTTCAAATGTTGATGCAGCGCGTCGAGATGGGCGAGCAGTTGATCGCGACGGATTTGTCCTGCGGTGTCCATCAGCCTGGGCTCAAGAACGAACAGGGCAATGACCTGGTCGTGGGCCGCAGTTGCGGCTGCCCAGGCGGGGTTGTCATCGAGGCGAAGGTCTCGCCGGAACCAAACCACGCCCGGTCTTGGATCGGAACCGTTCACGGGCCCAGTATGAACCAGGCACGGACATATCACGCCGTTGGACCGGAGGTATCGGCCGGGATCGGGATAAAACGTGGCTATGGCCCGCTACGTCGTTCATATCCGTTCATCGAAGCCTGCAGTTGAGGCCTTCGCCTACATGGCAGACCTGTCCAATTTCGCTGAGTGGGACCCCGGTGTCGAGCACGCCGAACAAGTGCAAGGTGATGGTCCATGTGTCGGCGCGGCCTTCGATGTTGCAGTGAAGGCGATTTGTGGCTCACTGACCCTCCGCTATCACGTCACGGAGCACAACCCGCCTGACAAGGTCGTGGCGCGGGCAGAGAGTCGACTGTTGACGTCGTTGGACACCATTACTGTTCGTGGCGACGGAGACGGTTCGGTGGTGACCTACGACGCCGAGCTGAAACTGAACGGGCTTCTCGGCGTTGCTGACCCGCTGCTCGGAGTGAGCTTCAAGAGGATCGGCGACCGAGCTGCAGCCGGGCTCGTCCGGGTTCTCGACGGCCAGAAGGTTGAGGAGCCGGCCGCTGAGAGCGGCTGACGTCGTCGACCCCGTGATCGACCGCCCGGGGTCAGCCGAGCCTTCGCTTGATCTCGACGTAGACCTCCGGCCCCACCATCGCGGTCAATTCCTCCGCAAGTGAATGGACCACCGTTGTTTCGCCAACGAAGGGCTCGGGTTCTTCGGTGCAACACCAGGCGATTGTGGAATTCTCGTCGTCCCAATCGCTGCGGGCCCAATGGCGTAAGAGCTTCGAGCCGTCGGGGCGAGCCTCAACCCGAAGTGGCAACTGCCAACACACCGACGGCTTCCAAGTGGTCGGCGACTCCCCAGCGTCAGTAGCAGCGAGGTGAAGCGCACATCCCTCGCCGCCCTCAAACCCGGGACGGTTGTGGAAGATGCAGGCGCCGTCGATAACCCGCGTGAGGGTGCGAGCATCGTCTGCGTAGATGCCGCCTTCGTGGGCCTCGGCGTGGAACTGGAACCTGGACGGCTCGAGGAACATCGCGAACGCACCGGTAGCCATCGACTCTTCTTCGTCGAGGAATTGGGCCCCGTGCGAGCAGCAACCTTGGTTCAGATGCTCTGCGCTCGTAGGGAGGATTCCTTTGCAGCCTTTACCCCAGATACAGGTCCAGTTCGACGTCAGGAATGTCGCGTCGATATCCCAAATCGTCCCGTCAATAGGATCCTCGAAACGTTCATACTGATCTTCGCTCAAGCCGTGAGACTAGAGCCCCCTGGTGTCTCCCAACGGGTCGCACGCGATGTGCGACGTGTTTGTGCCGGACGGTTCAAGGAATCACAAACGTCGGAGGCCTGACTAGGAGGGGTGGGTGGGACTGGTTCGATGCGCGTTGGGTGGTGTGTGCAATCTTGGTCAGGTCGGGCGCTCTCTTTCAGGTTCATCGAGAGTTTTTGTTGTCGCGAAGGATCTGGCGGTCTGAAACGAGTGGTTAGGTGATGAAACAAGCAGAGAAGACCGAGGAAGCGGATCCCATCCGTTTCCGCGAGATGTATGAGGCAACCTTGCCCGTCGTCTACGGGTTTCTTTCGCTTCGTGTTGGCGGAAACCGGGCGTTGGCAGAAGTCTGACATCTGAGACGTACTCGGCTGCGGTTGTTCTGTACAAGGCTGGACGAGGCCACGAGGTGACGATCTCGTGGCTTCGGACTGTGGCTCGGAGGCGTCTGATCGATCATTGGCGACGTGCGTCGGTTGCGGCTGACAACGCTTCAGTGGTCGCGGCCCCTACCGCACCGTCCAGTGACGAGGTTCGTGTAGCTGTGACTCAGGCGTTGGGCATGGTCAGCGAAGACCAACGGCAGGCCTTGGTGCTCCAACACATCGAGGACTATTCGGTCATCGAGGTCGCCCAGCTACTTGGGCGCACCGCTAAGGCAACCGAGTCCTTGTTGAGCAGAGCACGCGCAGCTTTCCGAGACGCGTTTGAGGAGACGGAAAATGGCTGATCGAGATCCACTCGACTACCTGTCGGCCGCCGATGGCCCGGAGCATCCCGATCGGCAATTCGCGGAGCGGCTCATCGACAGCTTGCTGTCCGACCTCGAAGACGCGCCCGATACGGGCGCGCTGATTATCGAGGTCCTTGACCTACAGAAAGACGCTTCCCCAATGACATCTCCCTCGAAGAAATGGCTCTTCCCCCTACTGGCTGCGGCCGCCGCAATCGTGGTCATCGTCGGTGTCGTCGTCGCCGACGGTGACAGCGACAACGGCCTTGAACAACTCGAAACCGAGCAACCAACTGTCGTCGAAGAACCGACCGCCGCACAGAAGTACTGCGAAGCAGGGCAATCGTTGGAATCGAGCATCAACGCGCTCGTGGGTCTCGTCGGTGTCGATGACGCGCGGCAGGCCCTGGACTTGGTAACCCAATCAACCTCAGTGACAACAATGAACGACGACCTTGAATCAGCGATTGACGCCGTCGAGGACGACCTCGACGCGTTACAGGAGACGGCAACCGATGCTGCGGCCGATGAGGTCGATGTGCTTGAACGGGCGATGGGCGATCTCAATGACGCGCTCTCAAAGCTGAGCAGCAACCTTTTTACGAGTTCCGAGACCGCCGACCTCGACAATGCAGCAGCAGCTCAAGACGCCGCCCAGGGAGTCGCAACGGCGGCCCAAGCTGTATACGGCACCCTGACCGACTGTCCCTAGGCCTGGATCGCCGCCCTAGCGACGGATGCGACTGCAACACCCATCAGAGCTGACTAAACCTGAAGGTGTGGGCGCGGAGAATTCGCCCGCTGAGCTGGAGACGGCCAGCAGGCATATTCCAGGATGGAGAGATCAGGTGAGTGTGAGTCCCGCCGCACCGTCTGCGGTCGAGCCAATACGGGCTGCGGTATGCCCGGTTGAGGCAAGCTCGGCCAAGATCCCGGCCGTCTCACCTGGGTCGACGCCAAAGACGAGTCCGCCTGATGTCTGAGCATCAGCGATGAGCAGCTGATGCAGCTCATCGTGGGACCCTGCATCGAATTGCTCGCCGCCCCACGCGAGGTTGCGGTGGGACCCACCTGGCATGATTCCTGCAGTCGCATGATCGATAGAGCCAGGCAGGAACGGCACGGCGTCGAATTCGACCGTGGCTCGCAACCCCGATTCGATCGCCATGCGGCCAAGGTGGCCAAGTAGGCCGAATCCGGTGACATCGGTGCAGCCCGTGGCCCCGGCAGCGACTGCGATTCGCGACCCGACATCGTTGAGTCGCGTCATCGACTCGATCGCGCCCGCAGCTACCTCGGCCGATGCAACATCGGCCTTGATCGCTGTTGTGATCACACCGACGCCAAGCGGTTTCGTCAAAATCAGATCTTGGCCAGGCTTCAGCCCAGCGTTGGTAAGAATCCGGTCGGGATGTACCTCACCCGTGACAGCCATGCCGTACTTGGGCTCGGGGTCGTCGATGGTGTGACCGCCAACGATGGCGAATCCGGCAGCCGTCGCGACATCTTGACCACCCGCGAGTAGTTCACCAAGGAGCGAGGTGGGAAGCGATTCGGTGTTCCAGCCAACGAGGTTCAGAGCAAACAATGGGCGACCGCCCATTGCATACACGTCGGACACGCTGTTAGCGGCAGCGACGCGTCCCCATGTGCGCGCATCATCGACGACCGGAGTGATGAAGTCAGCGGTCGAAACGATCGCCCGATCGTCGTCAAGCTTCCACACGGCAGCATCGTCGCCGGTGGCGGTTCCTACGAGGAGTTCATCAGGAGTATCGGCTTTCAGATGGCGCAGAACGTGCGCCAGCTCGCCTGGGGCGAGCTTGCAGCCTCAACCAGCTCCGTGGCTGAATTGTGTGAGCCGGTGGACAATCGGATCGGTCATGGGCGCTCCCTGCTCATTCGCCGAAGGCTACTGCCATCGGAACACGCGGGAGCCTCGAGGTGTTCCCGTTTGGCCTTCGGGCGCAAAACCAGCAGAGGTAGAATCGCAAAATGAAGCTCTCCGAGTGGGCAGACACCGAGCGTCTCGCCGCATGGGTCCAAGATGCCACTGACACGCTGCTTTCGACCGTCGACGATTTCACGGACGACGACGACCGCTGGGTGGGCCCATACCTAACCGTCGTCAACCCACCGATCTGGGAACTCTCACACGTCGGCTGGTTCGCCGAAGCATTCGTCTTACGTCGACTCCACGGCCGCGACCCGCTGATGACCAACGTCGACGAACGATTCGATTCTGCCGACGTTGCGCACCCAACCCGCTGGGAACTCCCTTACCCGGACCCGCAAGCCACACGCGACTATGTGAGGGGTGTGGCCAAGGATCTGATCGGTGCACTCGAGGACAATCAGGGCATCGACTCGACCCATCACTATGTCGCGTACATCCTTGGACATCACGACGCACATTGCGAAGCGCTTACCTACACGCGACAGACCCTCGACTGGGGCGACCGGGGCGAACCATGGAT
>CAWKYX010000240.1:0-5794 GCA_963854265.1 Acidimicrobiia bacterium | reverse complement strand
AGGGACTGTTGAGTTGGGGACAGACCCCAACTCAACACGCCGACCGCGGGTCAGTTGCCCAATGAGGTTGCTAGAGCTCGGGGATTCGGCGGCCGGCGATGCGGACGTCGTCTCGGCGGCGGGTGACGCCGGTGCTATCGAGGCGCGCGAGCAATGGCAGGGTGTACTTGCGGGTTGTGCCCCATTCCTCGCGGATCTCGGCGACCGTCAGGCCTTCGGGTTTGGAAGCGAGCATCCGGGCCACTACCAGGGCGGCCTGCGCGACTGCTGAAGCGGCGAAGTAGATGCCGCCCTCTTCGACAACCAGCCCCCGGCGCACGAGTTCACGCAACTCACCGCGATCGACTCCGTCGGTGCCCGGCGGCTGAAACGGCGTGGCCTCGAGTACCGCAATGAAAGGGTGATCTGCCAGTGGATCGACGACATCGCCGACCCGTACCTGGGTGCCATCGATCTCGATCCCCTCCAACGTTTCCAGGATCGCGCGTTGGTGCTCATCTAAGCCGGCTAAATCCAAGCCGAGGCCGCCTGCCTCTTCGATTGCAGTTTTCAACTCCGATGTTGCCGCCTCGAGCGCTGCGGGATCAACGACCCACCGGCCGATGCTCGCAGCGCGGGTTTCTCCCGTGGCTTGCTGCAGAAACTCGACGTCCACCCAGCGGCGCTCGGAGACGAACTGATCGACCGAGCCTGTCGGCTGAGCCCGAGACGCACGAACAACCGGATCGACATCGAGCACGCGGCCGCCGCCGATGGTCTCGCCGCGGCCGGATTCGCGCAACACGAACCGGTCGCCCGAGACCAGGGGCAACGGATGCCGGAGGTGGAGACGGACCTGGCCGGTTTCACCGGGTTGGAGTGCAGCCGGCCCGAGGATCCTCATGCGGACAGGGTGCTCACCAGACCCGATATAGACCACGTGCGCGCCGCGCCGCGAAACCTCATGATCCAGCTTGTCCAGCAACGTGATCTCGGCATCGACTTGGCTCGTGTTGTGCCACTGGTCGGCCAGGACCAGGACGTGGCCCCGGGTGAGCTGGTCGTGGCTGACCCCGCCGAGGTTGACGGCAAGCCGGGTGCCGGGGATGGCGGCGTTGAGTTCTTGGTGATGGGACTGCATGGCTCGAACACGGACGGTATGTCCGGCGGGGAAGGCGATGAGCTCGTCGTCGACTCGGAGCGGCCCGCCGGTGAGCGTGCCGGTGATGACCGTGCCCGAACCCTTGGCGGCGAAGACCCGGTCGATCCACAATCGCGGACGGGCGTGGTCGGCAGCCGTCGGTGTGGTGCTCAGGAGCTCGTCCAGCGCTGCTCGGAGCTCAACCACCCCCGTGCCTTCAAGCGCGTCGACAGGAACGATTGGAGCGCCGTCGAGGAACGTGCCCTCGACATGTTCTTGGACATCGAGTTCGGCCAGTTCGCTCAGTTCATCGTCGACGAGCCCTACCTTCGTCAGAGCGATGATGCCGTGCTGAACCCCGAGCATTTCGAGGATCCGCAGGTGTTCTTCGGACTGCGGCTTCCATCCCTCCGTCGCCGCAACCACGAACACACATGCGTCGACGGCGCCGACTCCGGCCAGCATGTTTCGGATGAAACGTTCGTGGCCAGGTACGTCGACAAACGAAATCGTGCGGCCTGAGGCCAGTTCTGCCGCGGCGAACCCGAGGTCGATAGTGAGTCCACGCTCTTTCTCTTCGGCCAGCCGGTCGGGATCAGTTCCGGTGAGGGCCTCGACCAGCGTGGATTTGCCGTGATCGACGTGGCCGGCGGTGGAGACGACGTGGTTGGTCGCCGTCATGACAGCTGCGCCAGCGCGGCGCCGAGTTGTCCGTCCTGCGCTGGGTCGACGGCCCGCAGATCAAGATGTGTTGCGCCGTTGGACACCCGGGCCATGATGGGGGGCGCTCCGCCCAGGCCCGACCGCAAGGCTTTGCCATGGTCGCCGTCAATCACGATCCCAACCGATGGGATGGTTACCCCTGGGAGCGTGCCGCCACCGGGAACGGCGTCGAGGTCTCGAACTTCGCCGAATCCGATTGTCTCGGCCCGGGCTCGCAACGTCTTCTTGCCGACAGCGGCCATCCGCCAGAACGGGATCGCGTCGCGGTCACGGCGCAGATAGGTCATTGCCAGATCCTGCAGCGACGACAAGACCAGCCCCCCGGGCCGGAGTGCGCGAGCCAGTGGGTGCCTGCTGCACGCAGCCACCAAATCCGCACGACCTGCAATGATTCCAGCCTGTGGACCCCCCAACAACTTATCGCCCGAGAACGTGACGAGGTCGGCGCCCGCAGCCAGCGTCTGTTTTGCTGCGGGCTCTCCGGCCAGCCACTGCGGAGGCCCGTTTTCGAGCCAAGGACAAGCGGCGTCGAGTAGCCCCGAACCAATGTCGGCCACGACTGGCACGCCGAGCCCAGCGAGCTCGGAAACCGTCGTCTCCTCGGTGAACCCCGTGATTTTGTAGTTGGACTGATGCACCTTGAGAATCAATGCCAGATCAGCAGCAGGATCGTCGATCGCTTGTTGATAGTCCGAGCAGCGAGTTCTGTTTGTGGTTCCGACTTCGATGAGGCGGGCGCCGGACTGGGCCATGACATCAGGCACGCGGAAGCTGCCGCCAATCTCGACCAGCTCACCCCGACTGACCGCCGCGCCTCGACCGGCCGCCAAGGCGGCCATCGTAAGCATCACCGCTGACGCGCAGTTGTTGACCACCATCGCGGCTTCGGTTTCGCACAACCGCGCGAAGAGTTGGCCGACGTGGGACTGGCGGGACCCGCGCTCGCCTGTGGCGAGGTCGAGTTCGAGGTTGGTATAACGCACTGAGACGTCGGTGGCCCACGGGGCCCGGCCCATGTTCGTGTGTAACAACACGCCTGTCGCGTTGATCACCGGCTGTAGGAGAGTCCGCGCCATGGCGTCAGCCCGCGATCGAGCGTTGTCGTGGTCGCCCTCGGCGATCGCAGCTCGGGCTACATCGACAAGGAGCGGGTGGGGGAGCCCGGTGTCGCTCAGTGAGCGGGCCAGGGCATCAACAGAAGGAGGACGATCCATACGCCCTTGACTGTATGCGACTGCGCTTCGGAGCGATTGGCTGCAGAGCCGGACCGACGTCTCCGGTCAGCAGCGCCATGATGCCCGCGACGATTCGGTCGATCATTGGTTTCTCGCGGGTAACTCCGGTAACGACGGCGCTGCCGCCATTTTCGCGCAGCCATTGGCTGGCGGCGAGCCGCTCTTGTGCTCGTTGGCAGCGAGCCATTTCGTGGCCCAGACGCGGTCGCCGTCAGTGATAGTGACCTCCATCTGAGCGCCGTCGAGTTTCGATCCCCATCCCTGTGACGATGATCTCGTTGCGTTCGCGTGAACCCAGGTCGATGCCGTCGGGCTCACCGACGATGCGGCTACTGAAGCGATGTTCGCAGCTCATGAGGTTGATGCTGTCATTCACTTCGCGGGATTCAAATCGGTTGGTGCGACGATGGCACTGCTGCGCGCGATGCAGGTCAATGACTTGTGGTCGCTGGTGTTCTCCGGGTCTTAGACCCATCAGGACTGATCGGCGAAGATCCAAGCTTTGCGCCTTCGACGCTCATGTCGCACCTCATGGCTGCCCTCCTTGACGGGCCCCACTGCAAGTTTTCGGCGACGACTATGCGACGGCGGACGGCACATGGGTCCGTGACTACATCCATGTCAGCGACCTCATCGATGGTCACTTGGCAGCATTGGATGCTCTCGGAACCAGCGCAGGATTCGAAGCGCTGAACCTCGGAACGGGGAACGGTGTGTCTGTACTCGACCTCATTAACGCTTGCAGCCAGACAGCCGATAGGAGCGTGCCGTACATTGTTGGCCCCCGGCGTGACGGTGACGCCGTTGTTGTTTACGCCGACCCGCGAGCGGCCCAAGATCGTTTGGGTTGGATGGCGAGTCGGCCACTTGTCGAAGCATGTCGGGACCACCTCAGATGGCAGACCGGCAAACCCCAGGGTCACCGAATGCCAGCGACCGTTTCGCGAACAACTCTCACCCGGACCAAGGACACCATGACACCCCATGACAAAGCGGCGAGCGCGCTGCCATCAATGAACAAGCGCCGGGTCGCAGTAACCGGGGGCGCCGGATTCTTGGGATCACACCTCTGTGAACAGTTGCTGGCCCGAGATTGCGACGTCTTGTGCGTTGACAACTACTTCACCGGGACCAGAGCCAACATCGCCCACCTGTTGAACAACCCGAACTTCGAGGTCATGCGTCACGACGTGACCTTCTCTTTGTTCATCGAGGTTGACGAAATATAGAACCTGGCCTGCCCCGCGTCGCCGGTCTACTACCAAGCCGATCCGGTGCAGACCACAAAGACCAGCGTGCATGGGGCTATCAACATGCTTGGGTTGGCCAAGCGTCTCAACGCAAAGATCCTCCAGGCTTCGACCAGCGAGGTCTATGGCGACCCTGAGGTCCATCCTCAAACCGAGGACTACTGGGGCCGGGTGAACCCCATTGGAACCCGCGCCTGTTACGACGAGGGTAAGCGGTGCGCCGAGACGCTCTTTTTCGACTACCGACGGCAATGTGATGTTGCCATCAAGGTGATTCGTATCTTCAACACCTACGGACCACGCATGCAACCCAACGACGGCCGCGTGGTCTCGAGCTTCATCATGCAGGCGTTGCTCGGGCAGGACATCACCATCTTCGGTGACGGGTCCCAAACGCGCTCGTTCTGCTATGTCGATGACCTCGTGGACGGCATGATCGCGGCCATGGACACCGATGATTCCTTTACTGGTCCGGTCAACCTCGGGAACTCCGGCGAATTCACCATTAAACAGTTGGCGGAAATGGTCCTTGAGAAGACGGGCTCAAAGTCCCAGCTGATCTTGCGACCACTGCCCCAAGACGACCCCAAGCAGCGCCGTCCTGACATCTCGCTCGCCAAGGCCGAACTGGGCTGGCAGCCGACAGTTGCTCTTGAGGATGGCCTCGATCGTACGATTGCGTATTTTGAACAGCTGCTTCGGTCATAAGGTCAGCACAGGATTATGGGCTCCGGCTTGATCGGTCCGACCTCCGATGTCCTTAGAGCTCTCAGCCGGAGCGACGTAGACGCGCGAACAGCGACTCAGGTATCGAATATCGCGTCGGGTCGCCAAGGACGTTTCGCTACGGTTGGTTGATGGGATCCCTTGAAGTAAGCCACCTTGGGTGGTCGCTCCCCGGGGGCCAGGTGCTCCTTGACGATGTCTCGTTTCGGGTGGGCGAAGGCGAACACGTGGCCCTCGTCGGAGCCAACGGTGCGGGGAAGAGCACCGTGATGCGATTGGTCTCAGGCACTGAGACGGGTGCTGCCGGCACCATCGCGATCCAGGGTTCACTCGGGGTCATGACCCAGCTCGTTGGATCGCTGGGTGCCACGACCTCTGTGCGAGATCTTTACGTATCGCTGTCGAGCCCTCGAATCCAACGAGCCGCGCAGGACCTCACCCGAGCCGAGGCCGAAATGGCCGACGGGACTGGCGACGGAATGAAGTACGCCAGGGCCCTCGACTCTTGGGAGAGCGTCGGCGGGTACGACGCCGAAGTGCACTGGGAAGAGTGCGCCCATCGAGTGGTCGGGTTGCCGTGGCGTGACCTTGAGGCGCGCCCAATGGCCACCTTCTCCGGCGGTGAGCAGAAACGGATGGCGTTGGAGTTCTTGTTGCGCTCAGAGCACGAGATGTTGTTGTTGGACGAACCCGACAACTTTCTTGACGTTCCGGGTAAAGAGTGGCTGGCTGCCCGACTT
>CAWKYX010000239.1:0-5852 GCA_963854265.1 Acidimicrobiia bacterium | reverse complement strand
ACCCCGATTGGACCAATCAAGGACTTGGCACCGCCCTTATAGAACGAGCGAAAGTCGAATACCCGGAAGCCCTTGACCTCTGGACGTTCGAAAGCAACCGAGGGGCACAACGCTTTTATGAACGGCAAGGCTTCCGGGCTGTTGGTGAAACCAACGGCGACAACGAAGAGGGAGAGCCAGACATCCACTATCGGTGGGCCAAGTGAGCATCATGTCTTGTGATTCAGTGATGACTGGGGGCGTTCAAGTCCCCCCTCCGACACCACAAGAAACCCCCGCTTTCGAGGCGGGGGTTTGTTCGTTTTGGTGTCGTTTGCAAATGGATTTGCAAGTGTTGCCGAGAGTTCGTTCGTTGGCTGCCAAGAGCTCGGGCCAAACGAGGGCTCTACCAACGTTCTCTAGTAAAAGTTCAGACAGACACATCCCAGAGGCTGTAGCCCATCGAACAGGCGAGCATGAGCGCGACTAGTGATGTCTCCCGGCTCACGACGCCCGCCAGGTCAATTCGATGAGCCGTCGCATGGCATGATTATTCACCAGGCACGCGGTCTCATCAGTTGATCAGGCCCCGCCTCGTGTCAGCCGCTCGATTTCATCGGCCGCCGCCGGATGCGTGGCTAGGAGTTCGCTCGGTCGGGCTAGTTCGAATCCTTCGGCGTCGAACGGCGGTGCCATCGTCGTACCGGCGAGAGTCCATGGACCCAGCGAATATCCGCCCATCCAGACGCCGGCGTCGACCACGGCGAGCGGTCGGTGGCCGGCGACAAGGTTGTCACCGAGGATCGGTCGCCGGACGCTGCCGTCGGGATCGAGCAGAATCAGTTGGAGTGGGGCGCCGGCGTAGTGATGCCACAACTCTGTACGGTTCAGTCGGTGCATCGCTGAGAAGTCACCTGGCCTCGCGAGGAAGTAGATCGCCGACCCGGCTTCAGTGGTCCAGATCTCCGTGTACATGCCGCCCTCATCTGGCATTGGAGCAAGGTTCAGCATGTCGATCACTTCGTCCGCTTCGAGCGGTTCGTTCATCCTGCGTCCGGTTCACAAAACATGGGGAGCAACATGTTGGTCAGCCGCTCCATGTCAGACGAGACGGACCAGGCTGAACTGGAACCGGCCTTCGACGAAGTAGGTATCGGCAATCATGATCGGTGTTTGGTCGTTCAGGTAGTGCAGCTGGTTGAGATGAACCAGCAACTCGCCTGGGGCGTGCTCGCCCAGGGTTTCGCCGACAGCCGCATGGATTTCGGTTCTAGCGCTTGTCACGGTCAATCCGTGATCTTCGAGCATGTGGAAGAGGGAGCCGTCAGAACTGGTGCCGATGGCTTCGCGGTCTACTCTGGCCACCGGAATCGCTTCTTGCGAGAAGGCGACTTCTACTTCGTCTGCGTGGATTGTTCGCTGGGTGATCAGGATTTCCGCTCCCTCGCTGAGCTGCAGTTGCTCTCTCTCGGAGGCGTTTGCGGCCCGGATTGCTATTGAGTGAAACTCAACTTCAACCTTGTGACCGGCCCGTTGCACGGTCTCGGTGATCGACTCGAGGCGCCTCAAGTCGGCCCGGATGCTGTCGCCGGCAGCAGACGAGTAAGTCCCGGAGCCGTGGCGGGTGATGACGAGGCCCAAGCCTTCGAGTTCACTGAGCGCACTCCGAATCGTGGCGCGACTGGTGGAGTGCTCATCGCACATTTGCTTCTCGGTCGGTAGCTGTGACCCGGGCGGCCATTCACCATTGTTGAGGCGTTGGCGCAGCGCCGTCACTATCGTCTCGACGCGGCTTGGCCGACGTGTCTTTGTTGGCGGGGTCGGTGCCATGGGTCCTACTGGTCTGCCGTCAGAGCGGTGAGTCCGATGACGATCGCTGCGTCCACCGTGTCCGCTACGGTCTGGCGGTGCGGGTCCCAGTCGGACATGTCCGAGTCTTCGCCGCTCAGGGGGTTGCCATCAATTGCCAGGATCGCCCCGGCGTCGACTCCGTGGAGCGCCGCAGTGATGAACAGCGAGGACACCTCCATCTCGACAGCGAGTACGCCGGCTCGCTGCCACTGCAACAAATCTCCACCGAGCACGTCGTGGGGGTAGAACAAGTCGCTGCTGAGCACCACGCCTTCTTCGATCAACCGATCGGAGTCTGCAGAAAGTGAGGTCGACGCATCTCGCAGCGCCAACACAATGCCGATCGAGGCGCAGGCTGGAAAGCTGAGCGGAACGAGCCGCGAGCTGGTTCCCTCGTCACGGACGGCGGCGGCGGCGATGACCAATGCGCCGTCGAGTACGTGGGGCTGCATCCCTCCTGCGGTTCCGGCGCGAATGATGTAGTCAGCGCCGCTGCGGCACAACTCTTCGAAGCACACCGTTGCACCAGCGCTCCCGACACCGTGAGAAATGACCCCAACGTGCTGACCGTTGAAGGTACCGGCGATCGTCAGGTACTCCCGATTGTGGGCCAACTCGACCGCGTTCTCCAGCATCTCGGCCACTCTCCGTGCCCGCTTGGGGTCACCGACGACCAGCATCCGTCGAGGGACATCGCCAGCCTTGATCCCGATGATTGGCATGAACGTGTCAGGGCTGTGGTTGGTTGAGGACATCAGATCGTTCTTTCGTTGCCGCCGTCGATGGGTATTTGAGCGCCCGTGGTTGCGGCGAAGGAGTCGCTGCACAGCAACGCGACGGCCTCACCGACCACCGCCGTGGTTACTTCGGTTTGCAATAGATTTCGGCGCTTGTATCCATCGACCGTCAGACCGTACTTCTCAGCCCGTGAGGCAAGTAGGTCATCCGTCCACAGTCCGGTGTCGAAGACCGCATCGGGATGCACGGTATTGACACGTATGCCGTCGGCGGCCCATTCGATGGCTGCGACTCTGGCTAACTGGGCAAGGGCTGCTTTCGAGGCCGAATATGCCGCCGCTCCCGCACCGGGTGCGGACACGTTCTTGGACCCGATCATGGCGACGCGACCACCAACGGGGGACAACACCAGGATTGGGTGGAGTTGCCGAAGTGCTTCAGCGACGGCGTCAACGTTCACCGACATGACTCGCCGCCAATCATCTGCTTCGAGGTCGCCAATCGGGGTGCTGGCGCCGAAGATGCCGGCGGCCATGACCACGATATCGACGCCACCGAATCGGTCGATACCTGTAGCGAGGGCTTCGCGATGGGCGTCAGCGTCGGTGATGTCGACCTTGATACCGCACCATGCTGGTCCATCAAATGCCAGCTCGACATCGTCTGCGATGTCCATACCGATCACTGCGGCCCCGCGGTCGAGAAGGGCCGCAGCGCACGCCTTCCCGATGCCGGACGCCGAACCGGTTACGACGCCGATTTGACCCGCCATGGAAGGAGGTGGCCCCGAAAGGCGTAGTTTCGCCTGTTCGAGATCCCAGTATTCAACATCGAAGAGATGGTCGGCAGAGAGGGGAACCCACCCGCCGAGACGGTCTTCGCATGTCGAGATCACCGCCATGGTGTGGCGATAAATGTCGTTTGCGATCGCGGCGTCTTTGGCCTGAATCCCGGCGGTGAGCATGCCGATCGAAGGGTCGAGGACAACTCGAGGTGCCGGGTCCAGCATCGTCACTGGCGAAGCTGCGCGATCTTTGTTCTCGTCGAAGTATCCCCGGTAGTCGGTGGCGTAGGCGCTGATGTCCTGCCCGATCATCGGGGTTCGCTTGGTCCGGATCACGTGGTCGGGAGTGACGGGTCCGCGGCCGGCTACGTCGGCCAAGTCGTTTCGCCCAACAAACGAGAGAGTCTCGGGCGAAGTGTCACGACTGAGGATCATCGGGCGGCCAGCCACTTCGGAGAGTTGATGCCGCAGCTTGGCAAGCTCTGTGGCACAAATGTGCGGCACTGCCGCGGCCGCCTCGCGCTCAGAGGCTGGCACCGAGGCCAGGTAGGTCTCGACTTCGCCAATGAGGCCGATGTGATTTGCGTACGCGACTTCGGCGGTTTCGGCGAATGTGAACAGACCATGGTTCATCAACACCATCCCGATGATTGACGAGTTTCCCTCTGTCTCCCAACGCCGTTTCACCTCTCGGGCCAGTTCGAAGCCGGGCATCACGTATGGCACGTAGATCACGCGGTCGCCGAAGACCTCGCGAACGAGCGAGTCGCCATCGCGAAGATTCGTGAGCGTCAAGATCAGGTCGGCGTGACTGTGCAACACCGATTGGTGAGGGAGGTATGCGTGCAACAACGCTTCAACAGAGGGCTGGGGGGCGACTGGGTCGAGACGGGCAGCTGAGAGCTCCCGCATCATGTCGGCGTCCGATAGCTGTTCGAGTTCCAATAGCGCATGCATTCGCTGAAGTGGCAATGGCGCAAATCCGGGCGCCTCGATGCTGGCGAGATCCCAACCCGAACCTTTCACGTACAACGCGTCGATCACCGCTCCCGTGATGTCGAGGAACGGGGCTTTAACCGATGTGTTTCCTCCGCCGTGCAAAACCAGCGACTGGTCGCCGCCCAGCAGACGAGAGGCTTTGACGCATTCGTCAATGAGAATATCGATGGAGCCTGAGTTGTTTGGTTCTGCGTCGTTCACGGTTTCCCTCTACAGCTCCACCTAGTAGGCGGTGTCGCCGCCGTCGATACTGATGGACTGACCACGGATGATGGTTGCGTGATCGCTCAGCAGGAACGCGACAACTCGACCGACCTCGATCGGTTGGATCTTCCGTCCCAGTTGGGCGACCTTCATGCCGCCGAGGATTTCGCCCGAGTCGACGCCGATGTGTGGTTCGAGCCAGTCGGCTACTGCCGCGAGCATTGGGGTGTCCACTCCGCCTGGGCAGACCGCGTTGACGTTGATGTTGACCGGTGCCCACTCGCGGGCGAGTGAACGCGTCAAGCTGATCACCCCTGCCTTGGACGCGTTGTAGGCCGCCATGTTGTCGTAGCCGTCCTTGCCGCAGTTGGAGGCCACGTTGACGATGGACCCGCCTCCGTTTTCGCGCATGTAGCGGCCGACGGCTTGGGCCATGGCAAACGCGGCAGTGACATTGACGTTGAGCTGCATCGACCAGTCGTCGACCTTGGCGTCGAATGCTGTATCCATCACGATGGCGCCAGCATTGTTGACAAGCCCGTCGATTCGGCCGAACGCACCGGCCGCGGCATCAACGATCGAGGCGATGTCCTTGCCTGATGACAGGTCGCCCCCTACACAAACGGTTCGTTGACCGCTCGGGTCGAGGTCAGCAGCGATGGCATCGAGCCGACCTTGGTCCAGGTCGGTCATCACGACCTTGGCACCGTCATCGAGCAGTGCCGAGACCAGGCCTTGGCCGATGCCTCCTGCACTTCCGGTGACGACAATCACCCTATCTTTAAGCCTCATACCGGTCTCCTACCAGGTGTTCCGCGACGCGACGCCGCCGTCGACGATCAAGTCAATGCCCGTGATCCACCGCGCCAGCGTGGAGCAGAGAAACACGCAAGCGTCGCCGATGTCGTCACCTTGACCCATGCGGCCGAGGGGAGCGGCGTTCAACCAACGCTGCACGCCTTCTGGCCATGCATCTTCGATTCCTGGGCGGCCGACAAGGCCGGGTGACACCGAGTTCACTCGGATGCCCATCGGACCAAGTTCAACAGCTGATGCCGCAGCGTGCATGATCAGCGCCGCCTTCGACGTCGAGTAGTGACTGTGGCCAACGGCGGCGTGGGTGCCCTCGATGGAGGCGATGTGAACCACCGAGCCTGTCCCTTTGCGGTCGATCACGTGTTGGGCGAAGGCCTTGGTCAGCCGGTGGCACGCGGTGACGTTGGTGGCCAACATCGCATCCCAGTCTTCGTCAGCGATGTCCATGAAGCTGGCCACCGGCTGGATTCCAGCATTGTTG
>CAWKYX010000238.1:0-5878 GCA_963854265.1 Acidimicrobiia bacterium | reverse complement strand
TACCTCGATCAACTCAGCAAGGACGGCGATGCATCCTCTGACGATGTCGCCCGCGCTGAGAAACAGCTCGACCAGCTCACTCACGCCAGCGAAGACGGTGTTACCGCTGCGCTGGACCACAAAGAACAAGAACTAATGGCGGTCTGATCGGCCTCGTCCGATCCCGACCTGGAGGTCCTCCGTGGACAACGACCCAACAGAAATCGATCCCGACGGCCTGGGCCTGTTGGGCGATGAAGATCATGGACTGCCGCATTGGACCGAGCCCGGCACGGGCGAGGTTCCGCGTCTCGCGGCCGAAGGCGACGATGATCTCGCGGCATGGACGTCGTTGAGCAATTCAGGCCCTCGCTGGGCTGACGATCCCGCCGCACCAGTTCGTGCCGTGCCAGACCAAGCACCGCCAGCGGCGGTCCCTATTGCAGGAGGCCAAGTGGAAGACGACTTTTTCAACTACGACGCGGCTCCGGCCGAACGGCCTCGCCAGATGGCCGACGCGGCGCCTCGTCGAAGCCAACAGACACGACCTGGTGACGACGACGGTGACAGCGGTGGGTCAGATCTTCTGGCGCGTCTCGCGACTGGCGCCATCATGGCCGGCGTCGCCGTGCTGTGTCTGATCATTGGCAAGGCGGTGACGTTGTTGCTGATCGCTGCAGTTCTTGGATTGGCCGCGTCGGAGTTCTACGTGAGCCTGCGCCGGGTCGGGTATCAACCGGCCACCTTGTTGGGCCTGACGGCCACCGTGGCGATGCCCCTTGCCGTCTACTGGCGAGGCGAACAAGCAATTGGCGTGGTGTTGGTGGTCACCATCATCTTCGGCGCTCTCTGGTACCTATTGGGCGTTTCGTCTGAGCGCCCAGTGCCGAACCTGGGGGTCACGGTCCTCGGAGTCGTCTACATCGGCGTCCTCGGGTCCTACGGCGCCGTGATGCTCGATTCGTCCGAAGGGCTGGGCTTGCTGCTCACCGCGATCGTGCTGGCGGTTGCCTATGACGTCGGTGGGTACTTCGTCGGACGAGCAGTTGGTCGATCACCGTTGAGCGACGCGAGCCCGAACAAGACCGTCGAGGGACTCCTCGGTGGCATGGCTGCAACCATCGCGGTTGGTATCGCCGTCGTGGGCATTGTCGGGATCGACCCGTTCAACGCCGACCTCGCATTCCTTGGACATGAGTTCGGCACGGTGGACGCGGCGCTGGTTGCGGTCGCAGCTGCGGTTGTTGCGCCCATTGGTGATCTGGCCGAGTCTCTCATGAAACGTGATCTGGGCATCAAGGACATGGGCAGCGTGCTGCCCGGCCACGGCGGAGTGCTCGATCGCTTCGATGCACTGCTCTTCGTGCTGCCCACCGTCTACTTCATGGTTCGACTGCTGGCCTAGCAGTGGCGTGGCGATCGGGATCCTCATCGTGTTGCTCCTAGAATCGCTGACGTGACTTCAATTTCGGTCCTGGGTTCGACGGGGTCCATCGGAACGCAGACCTTCGATGTCGTGCGCGCCGAACAGGGCAACTACGACGTTGTCGCGATCGCGGCAGGGACATCGGTGGAAGCGGTGGTCCATCAGGTTCGCGAGTTCTCGCCGGCCACAGTCGTCATGGCGACGGCTGACGCTGCCTCTGCGGTGCGCGATGCTGTCGACGACTCGGTTGCCGTGTACTTCGGAGCCGAGGCTCTGGCCGATGCGGCCCGGATGGCCGACATCGCCGTGAACGGTGTAATCGGATTCGCTGGCCTACCAGTGACGCTCGCAGCTCTCGAGGAGGGCAAGCGGTTGGCCCTGGCCAACAAGGAATCGTTGATAGCTGCGGGTCCAGTGGTGCAGCGGGCCCGCCAAACACCGGGCGCCGAGCTCCTGCCCGTTGACTCAGAACACTGTGCGCTGCACCAGTGTCTACGCTCCAACGAAGCTCTCGCCGACACAGGCCGAGCGGATCGTGTTAGCCGACTGATCCTCACTGCCAGTGGTGGCCCGTTTCGGGGTCGGACTCGCGCTGAGCTCGGAGACGTCACAATAGATGATGCGTTGGCGCACCCTACGTGGTCGATGGGCCCCAAAATCACCGTTGATTCCTCGACGCTCATGAACAAGGGCCTTGAGGTCATCGAGGCGCACGAGTTGTACGGCACGCCGTATGACCAGATCGAGGTCGTGGTCCATCAGCAGTCGGTCGTCCATTCGATGGTCGAGTACAGCGATGGCACCACAATGGCGCAACTGTCCATGCCCGACATGCGTCTGTGTATCGGCTACGCGCTGGCTTATCCAGACCGCCTCACTACCCCATACGGCAGGATTGATTGGACCGAGCTCGGGCGGCTGGACTTCGAACCACCCGACCTCGAGGCCTTCCCGTGTCTCCGGCTGGCGTTCGAGGCAGGCCGCGCCGGAGAGACCGCTCCAGCGTGGTTGAATGCAGCCAACGAAGTAGTTGTACAAGCGTTCTTGGACGGGAAAATATCGTGGGTGGGCATTCCGGACCTGCTCGATGAGGTTCTCCAGCAATTCGATGGAACATCCGCGACAAGTGCCGATGTTGTCTACGACATAGATCGACGAGCCAGACAAGCCGCGAGCGCTGCGCTAGGGAGAGTCGCATGACCGAAGTCACTGACCAAGTTGGAGCGCCTGCCGCAGCTGGCTTTGACATACCGCCACCACGTTCGCAGTCGGTGGCGCCCGCAGAGTCCGACGACAGCCGCTGGCCGGGCATAGCCTTGCTGGTGGGCTTGCTGGCGTGGTTGGCCATTGCCGCCGGGTGGGAATACCTGGTCGTGGTGTTCTTGCTGGTGTTCATGATTTTCATGCACGAGATGGGCCACTATCTTGCGGCCCGCTGGGGCGGGATGAAGGCCACCGAGTTCTTCTTGGGTTTCGGCCCGAAGCTTTGGTCGTTCCGTCGCGGCGAGACCGAGTACGGCATCAAAGCCATCTGGGCCGGGGCCTACGTGAAGGTCATTGGCATGAACAATCTCGACGAGGTTGATCCCGTCGACGAACCTCGCACCTACCGGCAGGCCTCGTACCCCAAGCGGATGCTCGTGGCGGTTGCGGGCTCTGTCATGCATTTCATCATGGCGCTTATCACGCTCTATGCGTTGCTCGTGACCAGTGGCATCGATCGAGACCTCACCCAATGGGCGGTCAACGGCGTCTCTCCCGATGGGGCCGCGATCTCGATGGGTATCGAACCGGGCGACAAGGTCGTCTCCGGTGACGGCCAGACGTTCGAGACATTCGATGACATGCGCATCTTTGTCGAGCCCCGCGCCGGCCAGGACGTCACCATTACGGTCGAGCGCGAGGGTGAGATCCTGGCCTTGAACGGGACGCTCGGGGTCAGCGATGACGGCGAACGCGGACTTCTCGGCGTTTCGAGCAGCGCAGGCGACTCCCCATTCAATGATGTCGGTGTATTCGAAGCAGTGCCAGAGACGTTCCAGACGTTCGGGTCCTTCACTCAGCAGACGGTGGTCAGCATCGGCGATATTTTCAGCCCTAGCGGCCTTGTCGACTTCTTCAGCCGGGTCGGCGATGACGACGATGCAATAGCAGCCGATGGTGCTGTTGTCGCCGACGACAATGAAGGCCGCATCTTGTCGCTGGTGGGCGCCACGCGGTTGGGCGCGCAGCTCACCGGTCAGGGTCTTGCTGGCGTCTTATTTTTCTTCTTCATGATCAACGTATTCGTCGGCGTATTCAACCTTGTCCCACTTCTGCCGCTCGACGGTGGCCACGTGGTCATCGGAACTTACGAACGATTGCGTTCCCGGGGTGGTCGTCGCTATCACGCCGATGTTGCGAAGGCCCTGCCCCTCGCATATCTGGTGATGATCGTGCTTCTGTCGGTGGGCCTCGTCGCGGTTTATCTCGACATTGCAGACCCAATAAATCTGTAGCGGGGGCCAGGGTCGCAAGGCTCCTACACTCAACTGCATGGACGTGACTGCTGGGTTCGAGCGCCGACAGACTCGCCAGATCATGGTCGGCGACGTGGCCGTAGGTGGGGGAGCGCCGGTCACGGTGCAGTCGATGACCACCACAAAGACCGCCGACGTCGAGGCGACACTGCAGCAGATCTACGCGCTGGCTGCGGCGGGCGCCGACATTGTGCGTTGTACCTGCAACGACTTCGCGGCAGCTGAGGGGCTGGCCCAAATCGTTCCCCGGTCTCCGGTGCCGATCGTGGCCGACATCCACCACCAGTACAAGATGGCGCTGGCTGCCCTCGAGGCTGGGGTCCACTGTCTCCGTCTCAATCCCGGCAACATCAAGAAACCCGAGCACATCAAGACCGTGGCCGCCGAGGCCAAGGACCGCGGGATCCCGATCCGGATTGGTGTCAATGGCGGATCGTTGCACCCCGACTTGTACGCGAAGTACGGCGGCCGGGTGACAGCCGAGGCCATGGTCGAGTCAGCTCAAGACGAGCTCCGCTACTTCGACGACGTCGGCTTCGAGGCCGTGAAGATCTCGGTCAAGGCATCCAGTGTGGCGCTGATGATCGAGGCCTACCGCCAGCTCAGTGAAGTTACCGATCACCCGCTGCATCTGGGTGTCACAGAAGCTGGCCCGCCACCGGGTGGCCTGATCAAGTCCACGGCCGGGATAGCCACGCTGCTGGCCGAGGGGATAGGCGACACGATCCGCTATTCGCTCACGGCCGACCCCGTCCAAGAAGCCAAGGCCGGCCGCCAACTACTCGAAGCCATGGGTCTCCGTGAACGCAAAAACGTCGACCTCATCGCGTGCCCGTCGTGTGGACGGGCCGAGATTGATGTTTACGCGGTCGCCGAAGAAGCCCAGGCAGCGTTCGCCGACATGCAGCTGCCGCTCCAGGTCGCCGTCATGGGCTGCGTGGTCAACGGTCCAGGCGAAGCACGAGATGCCGACATTGGCATTGCTGCAGGCAACAAACGCGGTCACCTGTTCGTCAAGGGTCAAAACGTCGCGGTGGTTGCCGAAGACGAGATGGTCGACCAACTGGTTGAGTGGGCGACATACATCGCCGAGCACGGCGCGGAAGCGGCGCTGGCCCGTGTCGACACCAAAAAGGCGGCACGAGAGGCGGAGAAAGACCGGGCGCGACTACTCGAACTCCAGGGCGACGACGCGAACGACGCCGGAACGCGAGTCGAGCTCATCCGCAAGCTCTGAGCGCGGCACCGAGGAACGTCCGTTTGGGGCCGGAACGGGTTATAGTTCTGCTTCGTCTTGATCCATGTGGAAAAGGCGTGGGCCGGGCCCACGCCTTTATTCTTGTGGCCCCTGACTTTGTTCAATTCGATCGAACCCAGACCCGTCTCAGCAGCGAGGAGCGTAGCCATGGCTATCACCGACCGTGTCGAGAATCTCGTGCTGCCCCTCATCGACGAGGCAGGCCTGTCGCTCTACGACATCGAACTCAACGGCGGCAACCTGCGGATAACGGTTGATGGGCCCGACGGCGTGCTGCTTGACCAAGTCGCCGCTCTTACCAAGTCGTTCTCCCACGTCCTCGATGAAGAGGACCCCATGCCTGGGGAGTACACGCTCGAGGTCTCGAGTCCGGGCCTCGAACGGCGCCTTCGCACGCCGCTGCATTTCATTGGTGCCATCGACGAAGAAATCACCCTCAAACTTGGCCCCCATGTCGACGGCGAGCGACGACTCAATGGTGTGCTGCAATCGGCTGATCAGCAGTCGATCACCTTGGTGACCGACGACGGCGCCAGCCACATCATCGATGTTGACGACATCACCAAGGCAGCCACGGTGTTCGAATGGGGACCTGCCCCCAAGCCGGGCTCAGGTTCCAGCAAGTCCAAGAGTGGCGTGGATCAGCCGTCCGCTCCATCCGAAAATACCGACGAGAAGGCTGCCGTCCAATGAACA
>CAWKYX010000237.1:0-5934 GCA_963854265.1 Acidimicrobiia bacterium | reverse complement strand
TGGCGTGGGATCTTGCCGGCAGCCCGATCGGCCAGCGACTTGCACACTACGAGCGCTTCTATATTGGCGAGCCAATGTTCGTCGCGAACTTCTACTCCAAGTTAGCCCAACTCGATGAGGGAAAGAACCTCCTCGCGCAGGTCATCGCTGAGGGTAAGGAGTGCATGGAGACCTGGACGACCAGCGCAGGAGAGTAATGGCACTAATAGTGCTGGGTGTAGGGATGTCCCACACCCCTCAGATGAGCATGTCTAGCGATCATTGGGCGGCCTATGCCGCCAACGACGAGCGTTTCCCCCTCATCTGGAAGCGCAAGACCTGGGAGTTCGACGATCTTGTTACTGCTCGCGCCAATGAAGGCATCGCAGAGCAGGTCAACGACGAGACGTGGGCCGCCAAGTACGCACAGATCACCGCTGGAATCGATCAGCTCGCCGAGGCGCTGGCCGAAGCGGCGCCCGATCTTGTGGTCGTGATCGGCGACGATCACCACGAGATCTTCACCGACGACAGCATGCCAACATTCGCGATCTACTGGGGTGACACCATCGAGGCTTTCCCGCCTGCAGAGATCTGGCCAACGGTCGCACCGGCCGCCTGGGCTCTACATGGAGAAGCTCCCGAGACCTACGACTGCGACGCAGCTATGGGTGAGCACTTGATCGCCGATCTGAATCGGCGCGGCTTCGACGTCGCGCACGTGAAGGCGCAGCTTGAGGCGAAGTCGGCCGGACACCCCTTCATCGCCGTGCGTCAGCGTTTGATGGACCGCTCTGTCCCGCCACTTCCATTTGTGCCCGTCATCCTCAACACCTACTTCCCGCCGAACACGCCCACGCCGCAACGTTCCTGGGCCTTCGGTGAAGCTCTCGGAGCGGCGATAGCGGCGTATCCAACTGACCAGCGGGTTGCGATCGTTGCATCCGGTGGACTCAGCCATTTCGTGATCGACGAAGCGATCGATCAAGAGCTCCTAACAGTTCTCGAAAGCCGCGATCAGAAAACAATTGACCAACTCGATCCAGTTGACTACGTGTCCGGCACGTCTGAGTCGCTGTGCTGGCTTGTGGCCGGAGGTGCGTGTGCTGGGCTCGACTTCGAGGTCGTCGAATACGTCCCTGGCTATCGAACAGCAGCCGGGACAGGCACGGCGATGACCGCCGCCGTCTGGAGATGAGTCAATGAACCGCCGCCGTCTGGAGATTAGTCAATGACACGATCGATGCTCGTCATCAGCGCTCACGCAGCCGATTTCGTCTGGCGGGCGGGCGGCGTCGTGGCGCTCCACACCTCGGCTGGCGGCGCTGCCACCGTGGTGTCGCTTTCTTACGGGGAGCGCGGTGAGTCAGGCGACCTCTGGCGCGAACCGGGACAAACGATCGAAAATGTCCGCACTCGACGCCAAGAAGAGGCGTCTCGGGCAGCTGATCTGCTCGGTGCTGCCTTCATTGGGTTCGATCTCGGTGACTACCCGTTGGTGATGGACGAAGCCGCGACTCAACAGCTCGTCGACGTGTTCTTGGACACCAGCCCTGATGTCGTGCTGGTGCACGCGCCCAACGATCCGTTCAACCCCGACCACCCCGTGGCCTCGGCCGCCAGCCAACGGGCACGTCTGCTAGCGGTCGGCGCCGGCGGCGCCCCTGCAGCGTTTCCGACGATCCGTCCTCCGGCGATGTATGCGTTCGAGCCTCACCAGCCAGATCAATGCGACTTCAAGCCGGACACCTTCGTGGATGTCACGTCGGTGTGGGACCAGAAGGCCGAGGCAATGAAGTCGATGGCCGCGCAAGCGTTTCTTCGGGAGCACTACGTTGTGCGTGCGCAACAACGAGCATTTCAGTCTCGTTATTTGGGCCTCGGCCCAGAGTCGAACTATGTCGAGGCCTTTCAGAAGCTGACGCCGGAAAAGAAGGAATTCCTGTGATCAGGACAGGGCCAAGTGCCGTGCTGCCGACGGTTAAATCCGCCGGTTATCGGGTTGCCGTCGACATCGGCGGCACCTTCACCGACGCGGTCGTCGTGATGCCCGATGGGACCGTACGAAGCTCGAAGTCCCCTTCGATTCCAGGCAACCAGGACCAAAGTGTTGCCGCCGGCGTCGACCTCTTGGGCCTTCCGCTCGACCAAGTTGACGACTTCATTCATGGCACCACCACAGCGCTGAACGCACTTCTCGAACGTCGCGGAGCGCGGTTGGCCATGGTCGTGACCACCGGCTTCCGTGATGTTTACGAGATTGGGCGGGCCAATCGACCCGAGATGTACAACATTCAGTACCACCGCTCACCGATGCTGCTTCGCCGTAAGGACATCTTCGAGATCGATGAGCGAGTGGCGGCCGACGGCAATGTGTTGACGGCGGTCGCTGAACCTGCGGTCGCGTCGCTCGCTCAGCGCATCCGGGGCGACTACGACGCTGTTGCCGTGTGTCTTATCAACTCGTATCGGTGGCCTGACCACGAACTTCAGATCAAAGGAATCCTCGAACGCGAACTGCCGGGCGTGAGCGTGGTGGCCTCCAGCGACATCGCACCCGAGTGGCGCGAATACGAGAGGTTCAGCACCACGCTGGTCTCTGCGTACGTCACGCCGGAGATCCAGAACTACCTCGGCGCGCTCGAAGAACGGCTCAGCGCAGGCGGACTGCGCTCACCGCTTCACGTCATGCAGTCGAACGGCGGTGTGATGACGGCACAAACCGGGCTAAAGCGTGCGGTACAGACTCTCTTCTCCGGGCCAGTCGGCGGAACGGTGGCTGGCGAGACGCTCGGGAAGGAGATCGGCTCGCCACATCTGATCTGCGTCGACATGGGCGGCACATCGTTTGACGTGTCGCTCGTGGTCGATGGACGAGCCGACATCGAGAGCCAGATCGAGATCGAGGGCCACCCGGTGCTTACACCGTCAGTCTCGGTCCACTCCTGCGGTGCTGGGGGCGGATCGGTCATCCACGTCGAAGCGGGCGGCCTTCGAGTCGGGCCCGAGTCGGCCGGCGCTTTGCCAGGCCCCGCATGTTACGGGCGCGGTGGCGGCCGCCCTACGATTACCGATGCCAATGTCTTCCTCGGTCGAATCCCTCCCGACGCGCGACTCGGTGGGTCGATCTCGCTTGACGTTGGTGCTGCCGAGAGAGCGCTCGCCACTGTCGGCAGCCAGCTCGGTCTTGGCCCAGAGGAATTGGCAGTCGGCGCGATCGATGTCGCCAACGCGATGATGGCCGACGCTATCCGTGAGCTGACGGTCGCCAGAGGCATAGACCCCCGCGATTTCGACCTTGTCGCATTCGGGGGTGCTGGCCCACTCCACGCCGCAGCGCTGGCGGTGGAGCTGAGCATTGCACGAGTCATGGTGCCCGTCCGCCCCGGTGTGCTTTCGGCGTTCGGAATGTTGCAGGCCAACGTCCGCCACGATGTGGTCCGTTCCTATTTCGGCCGGTTCGGTGATATCGACCTAGCGGCGATGGCGATGGGATTCGCCGAGTTGCGACAGCATGGGTCTGCCCTGCTGCGAAGCGACGGAATCGACGATGAGGCCGTGATGTTGGAGGGAAGCGTCGATCTTCGCTATGTGGGCCAAGAATACACTCTGACTATCCCATTCGGGACCACTGTAGATGCGTCGACCGTTTCGGACGCGGCAGAGGCATTTCACGACGCGTACAAAGTCAGGTACGGCCATAACAACCCGGACGAGGCTCTCGAGGTCGTGAGCCTCCGCATCACTGCGGTCGGACTTCGGCCCGAGATTGACACACCTCGCATGAGCGAGCGAGCAACTCCAATTCCCAAGGCAACGATCCAAACTCGATTCGCCGACTCTGCTGTTCCTACTGCCGTGTACGACCGGACTCATCTGGGCCCGGGGTCGCGTGTGGCCGGACCTGCGGTGCTCCTGGAAGACGGATGCACAACACTTGTTCCCCCCGGATGGTCGGTAGCGCTGACCACTGTCGGCCACATGATGCTGGGGCGGGTGGAATGAACGCCACCACCGTCGAGAGCGACCCGATCACGGTTGAGGTCATTCGAAATGCGTTCGGATCGATCGCGCGGCAGATGAACAGCAACCTCTACCGTTCGGCCTTTTCTCCGATCATCTACGAGATGAAGGACTGTTCCGTCGGCGTCTTCGACCGCGATGGACGTCTGCTGGGTCAATCGGCCGGACTTCCTATGTTCCTCGGCAACCTTGAGCTGGGGATCAGCGCTACCACGGATCACCTCGGCGGCATCGACGGCTACTCCCCAGGAGACGTTTACATCGTCAACGACCCCTATCTGGTGGGCAGTCACACGTACGACGTCAACGTGCTCTCACCGATCTTTCGCGCCGACGAGCTGATTGGGTTCGGCGCAACCAAGGCGCACTGGCTCGACATCGGCGCCAAGGAGGCAGGTCGACCGGTCGATACCACCGAGATCTATCAGGAGGGCTTCCGCTTCGGGCCGACTGCGGTCTACCGGGCAGGTGAGCCCGTGCACGATGTGCTTGACTTCATCACGCGAAACTCACGAATGCCTCGCTCAGTATGGGGTGATCTTCATGCGCAAATAGCGGCGTGCCGCACGGGGGAGCAGCGTCTCATCTCTTTGCACGATCGCTTCGGCACGTCCACCGTTGACGCCGCTGCCGAGACCATTTTCTCGCAATGTGAAGCGGCCGACCGGCTGGCCGTCTGGGCGATCCCCGATGGCACGTATCGAGCCGAAGGCCACTTGGACTCCGCCGGTCCAGGGCTCCCACCTGTAGAGGTGCGCGTTGCAGTCACGATCTCGGCGGACCGCATGATCATCGACCTCGCCGGCTCGAGTGGGCCGACTCCAGGACCGGTGAATTCGCCCATGCCAGGCACCCTTGCGGGCGCTCGTCTCGCGTTCAAGTGCCTAATCAATCCCGACAGTCCGGTCACCGACGGCACCTTCCGAAATCTCGAAATTGTCGCTCCGGAGGACACGCTGTTCAACGTGTCAGAACCTCATGGCACGATTTACTACTACCCGCCACTCGGGCTGATGATCGACCTGGTGATCAGAGCCCTGTCCGAGGTGATACCCGACGCAGTGGTTGCCGGGCAGACCGCCGATCCCATGAACGTGGGTTTTGTTGGCCCCGCCGGCGACGGCACCCGATTCGTCACAGCTGCTGCGACTGCCGTGGGTTGGGGAGCGTCGTCGCATCGCGACGGCGCCAACGGGATCATCAACTACGGCGGCGGCGACCTCAAGAACTACCCGGTGGAGGTCCTCGAGGCGCGGTATCCGCTGATGGTGCGTCGATACGGACTCCGGCAGGATTCCGGTGGCCGAGGCAGGTTCCGAGGTGGCCTCGGCATCGCATGTGAGTACCAAACGCTCGTTGACGACACGGCGGTGACGTTGTGGCTGGAGCGAGGCGACCTGCCCGCGTGGGGCCTGAGCGGAGGTGAGCCTGGCGCGCCCACAAGAGGTTCGATTACTATCGAAGGGATCACGGAAGAGGTGTTGAAATCTCCGCCGCGACTTCTTCCGAAGGGGAGCACCGTTCTTGTTGAGACCGGTGGTGGAGGCGGCTTCGGTTCACCCATCGACCGAGATCCCGATGCTGCGCAGCGGGATCTCGAGGATGGATACGTCGATAACTGAGCTCTCAATGAGCTCTAAAATAGGAGGGGAATATGTCCAGAAAAGAGAAAAGTTCGGGCGGCCACTTGGCTGTTGCATTATTGCTAGCTTTTTCGCTGGCGGCGTCGGCCTGCGGGTCAGACGGCGACGACGAACCGGCGGCTGCCCCGGCTGCGACGGCTGCCCCGGCTGCTACGGCGGCTCCTGCTGCTCCGGCTGCTACGGAGGCTCCTGCTCCGGCTGCTGCTGCGGATTCGTCTGATGCGATCAAGTTGCCGATCCATAACTGGTCCAGCCAGATCGCCGGCGTCTATGCCGTTGGTGCGATCCT
>CAWKYX010000236.1:0-6010 GCA_963854265.1 Acidimicrobiia bacterium | reverse complement strand
CTGTCATTGTTTCTCTGTGGCCTCACGTTGCCGGGCGCATCAGCGCTTATTGGCTGGCGGAGCGCTGCCGCGCTCTATGGATGCCTCAGCTTCGCACTTGCTTTTCTTGTTTGGCGGAAGCTTCCGCCCGATCCGCGACGGCGACCCTCGACCACCATGAACCGTGGCGGTCCGCTGCCGACGTTTGTCCGCAGGATCACGGTCTATGCGCTCATGATGGGGATTACCACAGCAGGCATGCTCCGCTTTATTGCACTCTTTGCGGAGGAAGAGTTGGGCTACAACGAGACCACTGCCGGCCTTGCCGCAGCCGTCGTGGGCCTGGCCGGAATCGCCGCCCGTATCACCTGGGGGCGACTAGCTGAACATAAGGTCGGGACCAGACCTGCGCTGACACTTCTCGCGCTCCTGACGGCCGTCACTGCTGGACTGCTTGCCGTGGCACCGCCGGTCGGCGCTTGGCTGATCTGGCCGATTGCTGTCCTGGCTGCGTTCAGCACCGTTGCGTGGAACGTTGTTGGCAACCTCGCCATCATCCGTGGTGCCGGCCCGGCATTGGCCGGCAGGGCGACTGGCGTCATGTTGTTCGGCTTCCTCACCGGCCTCAGCATTGGAGCCCCGATGACCGGCGCGATCGTCGACGCCACCGGCGACTACTGGCCTGCTTGGCTCGCGATTCTGGCGGCAGCACTAGTGGCAGCAGCGATCGCTGCGACAGGGGACGAGCCAGCGCTGGTGCCGGAGGAACCCCCGTCGTGAGCGCCAGTTACCCGAATGTTTAGGCCGTAACTATGAGCGCCCAACAGGTGCGCATCTCACCAATACGCAAGTTGCGCAGGACGGGTGTTGTGCCCTGAGCCAGGGCGATGTCGGGATGGGTCTCGAGCAGCGCGTGCGAAGCAGCGACTGCGACATCCCGGGTAATCGCGTACATCGAGCGCGGCCGTTCTCGCGGGTCTGCGGGGTGAACCGATGGCTTCCCGAGTCCGAACGCGATGCCAGACGGAAGGCCATCAGCGCGGTATTGGCCGCGTGGTTCGCGTTGACAGATGTCCTTGCGGTCGACCAGGAATATGTCTGCATCCACAAACTGGCGCGGGTCACGGTTGGCCGCCGCCGCCGAACAATGGAGGAGTCCACCCTCGGGGATCAGCCTGCCGAAGCGCTCGACCTCATGGCGCGCGAACCGCTGAGCCGATTCGACGGGTGGTGAGTGCCGCAGCGTTTCGAGCCACGCGAACTTCATGAGCCGAGGATCTTGTTTGGCGATCTCGAGCTGTGCCGGGTTCGTCAGCAGGAGGAACCAAAGGTTGGCAAGCCCACCGTGAAGGGTCTCATGGTCAGGTTCGAGAATCGTCGCCACCACATCGGCAGCTGTGGTCTCGGGGCCAGCCAGGTCGAGGTTCGCTATCGTCGTGATGAGGTCGGCGGCATCGGTGCCGCGCCGTTGGACCATCAGAGGTTCGACCATCCGCTCCAGTTCGCGAAATGCGTTCAGGGCATCGTGTTGGGCCTCAGTGTTCCATCCGAACCCGCGTTGCATTCGCCAATACCTTGCGGCGAAGGCGATGAGATCCTCGCCGCCGATATCGAGCACGTGGCCCCACAATTCGAGTGGGAGACGCGCCGCGAACTCGGTCGCCAGGTCGCTACCGGACGAGATACCGTCCACTACCGAACCAATGACGGTCTCAAGGGACGCGTCGATGCGCTGGGCCCGCGATTTCTCGACAGCCACGTCGCCAGAAAGATCTCGGCCGAGGTCGGGACAACCGTAGAACCACCGCTTCGGCCGGGTCTCGAAGTTGGCTTCGTCGGCAAACACGGACGTGACGTCGTCATATCGCGTGATCCAGAACCTGTTGCCGACCCAATCGCGGTAGCAGGGGTAGTTCTCCCGCAGAATTGTCAGCAGACGGTGAGGCTCGTCGAGCATCTCGTCCGAAGTCAGTTCGCGCGGCATGAGGAGGTTCGTGGTCTGGCCGGTGCGTTCACGCTGATAGACCTCGTAGGTCCTGTAGCCCGCGGCCGGGAGCGGCTCGTCCTCGTGCTGGTTCTCGTAGACCTCAGTGGTCATGGGCTCAGACGCCCACGGGCAGATCAAACTCGAGCCAGAGTGTGCGGATGGCACCAAGGCCGATGGGGGCGAGGCTGATCCCGTCGATGTCTTTCTCCATACGGTCCTCAACGATGCGGACGTTCTTGAACGTCTCCTCGAGGATTTGCGACCCAATCACACCCTCTTGCTGGCTGATCCAGGCGCCGGGGCAAAGATGGGGGCCGATGCCAAAGGCCATGTGACTGCATTTGCCTTCACCCTTGAAGCCAGAACGCAAGATCTTGCCGCTGTAGAGATCTTCGCGGAAGATGTCGAACTTCTCGGGCTCGGCGAAGACTCGGTCATCATGGTTGGCCGACACATCGACCATGTGCATGAGCGAGCCCGCGGGGATTGTGACGCCGTGCATCTCGATGTCGAACGTGTTGTGGCGCGGCTGGCCGCCTATCGAGGTGGAGTGGCGCAGCATTTCGTCGAACGCTTGGGTCCACAGCTCGGGGTCGGCTTGCACCGCCGCGTACTGCTCTGGGTGCTGCAGCAGCAGGTACCAGAGATTCATGATGGCTCCGCGCGTCGTCTCTCCCCCGCCGCCGACGACCAGCGCGACAAAGGAGGTGATCTCTTCGGTTGACATCACGTCGCCGTCAATCTCTGACGTGCAGAGTTCGGACATGATGTCCATGCAGATTTCCTTGCCGGCCTCGTCGTGCAGGTAGGTCGGTGCGTTCCTTCGTTCCTCGACCAGTGACTCGATGTACACCTCGAGATCTTGACGAGCTACAAGCCCGTCATGGTGGGCGTCTTTGCCGCCGAGCCCGGACATCATCGCGTCGTACCACCAAGTGAACTGTTCACGAGCCTCTTGGGGGATACCCAAGACCTGCGCAACGACACTGATCGGGAACTCGTTGGCGAAACACTTGCCTAGTTCGATGGTGACCTTGCCTGACGCCCGGTCGATCTCGACGTCCTTCGGGTTGTCTGGCTGCCACCATTCGCCAGTCAGTTCGGTGCCGATGTCGCGAAGGGCATGGAGGCGCTTCGTGAGCGCGGCCCCGACCAGATGGCGGCCATAGATGTTGCGCCGCCGACGGTGCTCAATACCGCTGAGCTCCAGTTGGGTGTTGCCAAGGACGCCCGTCGATGACCCTTTAGGAATCGTGTTGAAGCCCACTTCGTCGAAGTAGCACTCGGCGATGTCGTCGTAGCGGCTGACGTAGTAGTGGTTGTGAAGCTTGTCGTGAAAGACCGGATAGTGATCTCGCAGGATGCGGTAATACGGGTAGGGATTGCGTCCGAATTCGGGGCTGTCAAAGACTCGGGGGTCAATGAGTGGCGTTCCGTCGGGAGCGTGGCCCATGTCCACGGCCTCGCCGATGGGCATCATAGGGAAGCTCATGGCGCCACCGGTGTCCTTCGCATCAAGATCGATGACACTCTCAAGCACTGCCGCAAATGGATTCGTCACGCCTGACCCCTTCTTGTCTGAACGGTCGAGATCGTAGTTGCTACGCAACGCCACCGGCGCAGTCGTCGATATCCCACACCCCGGGCCAGGTTGCGCTTTCCTAACCGGGTGACACCTGGTGCCTGGCACCGACCGTCACCCGGTTCGGCAATATGGGTGGGCATGGCGTGGTCCGAAAGATGGCAGGCCGCTACCGTCGGCGGCGTGATCAGAGATATTGCGACAGGCACCGACCAACTCGATGCAGGCGTCGATGAGAGCGGCATCTTGCGGGTCGTGCTCAACAACCCGCAGCGCCACAACAGCCTCACCGGAGCGATGCTGACGGGACTGCAAGACCTCCTCACCAATGCATCCGAGGCCGACGACGTTCGAGCAGTCCTCATTCGTGGTTCGGGCCATAAGGCTTTTGCGTCGGGGGCCGATATCGGCGAGCAGTCCAGCCGCGCCGCGACCGGTACGTCGAATCCTGACCGCGGTGGCTTCGTGCCCCGGTTACTGGCCTGTCGAAAACCCGTTGTTGCGATGATCCAGGGCTGGTGCCTGGGCGGTGGGCTTCTCGTAGCGCTGACCGCAGACATACGTATCGCCGCCGATGACAGCCAGTTTTCCATCCCGGCAACTCGACTGGGGGTTGCCTATCCGCTGGCGGCAACCCAACTTCTCGTGGACGTCGTTGGTCGCGGAGCGGCAGCGAACATCTTGCTGACCGGCGATCGCATTGATGCCGGCGAAGCCCACAGGATTGGGCTCGTGACGACTGTTGTCGCGAAGGATGCCCTTGACGCCGCAACCGAAAGCGTCCTCGCAACGTTGGCGAACAACGCTCCCCTGTCGATGAGTGTCGCCAAGTCTTCGATTGCCTATGCCAGCGCAGCAATGCGGGAAGGTTTCGACGACGTGATCGGCCAGATTGACACGGTCTGGGCCAGCGAGGACGCCGCCGAGGGAATGGAAGCATTCTTCGCAAAACGGACTCCAGACTTCAAAGGCCGTTGAGGTCGCCGCCCGACAAGCCAGACTGGGTGCATGACTGACGCCGAAGCCACGGACTCGACACCCAGCGACTTCATCCGCGACAAGATCCGAGCTGATGGGGATGCTGGGAAGTTCGGAGGCCGCGTACAGACCCGGTTTCCCCCCGAACCCAACGGCTATTTGCACATAGGCCATGCGAAGTCGATCTGTTTGAACTTCGGCCTCGCCGCCGAGTTCGCGGGCACGTGCAACCTACGGTTCGACGATACGAATCCAACGACGGAGAACGAGGACTACGTCCAGGCCATTGAGTCCGATCTGGAATGGCTCGGTTTCACGCCCTCGAATGAGCCGCTTTATGCCTCGGACTACTTCCCTCAGCTCTACGAGTGGGCCCAGCTCCTGATCAAACAAGGCGCCGCCTATGTCGACGATCAGGACGCTGCGACGATCTCGCTGCAGCGAGGCGGTTTCACAACACCCGGGACCAACAGCCCCTTCCGGGACCGGTCCATCGAAGAGAATCTCAATCTGTTCGAGCGAATGAAGGCCGGTGAGTTCGACGACGGAGCTCATATTCTTCGGGCCAAGATCGACATGAACCACGAGAACATGCAGATGCGCGATCCGGTTCTCTACCGGATCCGCCGGTCGCACCACTTCCGTACCGGTGACGACTGGGCGATCTATCCGACCTACGACTGGGCACACGGGCAGTCCGATGCCATCGAAGGCGTGACGCACTCGTTGTGCACCCTGGAATTCGATACGCACAGGGCGCTCTATGACTGGTGCCTCGATCGGCTCGAGCTGGCGGCGGATCGCCGACCCGTCCAGACAGAGTTCGCACGGCTCAACCTCACCCACACAGTGTTGTCGAAGCGCAAGCTTCGCGAGCTGGTCGACCAGGGGTTCGTCGACGGTTGGGACGACGCTCGAATGCCAACGCTTCAGGGATTGCGACGTCGGGGTTACCCGGCGTCCGCGATTCGCGCGTTCTGCACCCACATCGGCGTGGCTCGCATGAACGGCACCCACGAGGTCGAGTTGCTTGAGTCGTTTGTGCGGACTGAGCTGAACCGCACGGCGCTACGCCGCGCCGCTGTTCTCCATCCCCTCAAGGTTGTCATCACCAACTGGCCCGAGGGCTCGGTCGACATGCGCGAAGCCGTCAATAATCCCGAGGACGAAACTGCCGGCACTCGCGAGGTTCCATTCTCCGGCACGCTCTACATCGAGCAGAACGACTTCATGGAGGAGCCTGCACCCAAGTACTACCGCCTCGCTCCTGGGCGCGAGGTCCGGCTTCGCTACGGCTACTTCATCACGTGCGACGAGGTGGTCAAGGATGAGGCCGGCGACATCGTGGAGCTGCGATGCACCTACGACCCCGAAACCGCCGGCGGCCAGGCCCCGGACGGCCGCAAGGTGAAGGCCACCATCCACTGGGTCTCTGCTGACCACGCGGTCGATGCTCAGGTTGCTCTCTATGACCGGCTGTTCTC
>CAWKYX010000235.1:0-6027 GCA_963854265.1 Acidimicrobiia bacterium | reverse complement strand
AGCTCAGCGCGCTGCTCGGGACGCATCGCGTCATAGGCAGGCGATACCACCCGGCTTGCCCACTCAGGCAACACGACCCGCGTTGCGACTGGAACCACGAGGTCGGTCATGTCTCACCAAACGCGTATCCGACGCCCAAGACGTCTGGCAGCGCCTCGAGTTGTGACTTAAGTTCGTGGTCGAAGCCGTCCGAGACGTCGATCGAGGCGACCGCCGCTTGCCCCCCGGCAAAGACTTGATTCTCCATGTGCTGCACGTTCAGACCGCCGCCACGCAGCACACCGAACACCGCGGCCAACACCCCCACCCTGTCATAGTGACGAATCGTGAGGTTGCAGCTGCCGGTGCCTCGTGGAGCGAGATTGATGCAATTGACCGGTGACCCTGCGGCAAAGCCATCGACGGTCTCGACAATTCCGGCTGCGACGGCGAGCTGGGCCTGGTTGGTGGAGGCGCCGATGTGGTGGGTCCCCACGACACTGGCATGTGCTGCGAGCGGCGACTCGACGGTGGTGTCGCCGGCGGCCGGTTCGTCGCGAAAGACGTCGAGGCCGGCACGAATGTCTCGAGTGTCCATGGCACGGATCAGGGCCGCTTCGTCAATGCAGTCGCCCCGACTCGTGTTCAGCAGAATTCCACCGTCTCGCAAGTGTGCGAGCAGCTCGGCATCCACGAGCCCAAAGGTGGATGCGCCGCCGGGAACATGAAGGCTGACAATGTCCGATGCCGCGACGAGATCTTCGAGCGTGTCGACAAGCCTGATGCCGATCGAACGGATGCGACTCTCCGTTTTGGCCGTCCGCTCGGCCTTGCGTTGGCCAACGACGGTCAGGCCAAATGCCTTGGCCCGTTCGGCGACCGCCAAACCAATCTCACCGAGCCCGATGATGCCCAGTGTGCACCCCATCAGGCCATTGGCCTCGGAGTAGCGCTTCTTGTTCCATACCCCCGCGCGCAGGTCGGCGGTGCCGGCAGCGATGTGGCGATCAACTGCCAACAGCAGACCTATCGTGAGCTCCGCCACCGCAACCGCATTGCGGCCGGGCACGTTGCAGACGTGAACACCTTGGGACGACGCTGCTGCCACATCGATGTTCTCGGTACCTGCACCGGCCCGGACCACCAGCGCGAGTTGCTGGCTTGCTCGCAGCGCAGTTTCGGGGACCTTGGTGCTGCGAACCACCAGGACGTCAACGCCGGTCAGATGATTTGCCAACTCGTCGGCAGTGAGTGACGGCTCGTAGGTGACCTCGTGGCCGAGCCCGGCCAGCGAGTCAACCGCCGATCGATCGATCGCATCCGCGAATAATACGTGCATTCGAATTCTCCTCTGGCGAGCTCATCACCGGCAGATTCGCGGGTGTGAGGTCTGGCGAGACACAATCATTTCCTCGGCTGCAGGTCAACCCCCAGGACAATTTATTTCCTCAGGTCGTTCGCGGCGCAGCTGGCCAGGTAGGTTCGGGCAAACATCGTCTTTCGTGGAGGAAGCGTGTCCGACGAACGTGAAGTGCTGGATTGGCCCGCCTATGGGTCAGCTGCTCGAGCCTTGGCTCAGATCGTGGCCGATGATGGGTATCAGCCCGACATCATCCTCGCCATAGCCCGGGGTGGACTCTTCGTAGCCGGATCACTGGGCTATGCCTTGTCCGTCAAGAACCTCTACGTCATGAACGTCGAGTACTACACCGGCGTCGACGAGCGCCTCGACGTGCCGATCGCGCTGCCGCCCTACCTTGACGCCGTGGATCTCAAAGATGCCAACGTGCTCATTGCCGACGACGTGGCCGACACCGGCGCGACGCTCGCCTATGTGCACGACTTCTGCCAGGGCGAGGTGCGCGACGTTCGCAGCGCCGTCCTGTACGAGAAGTCGCCCTCGATCATCAAGTGCGAGTACGTGTGGAAACGCACGGACCAATGGATCAACTTCCCCTGGTCTACCGAGCCACCAATCTCCGATCCTGCCAGCGGTGCGGCTGCGGTTCTCGACGCCTGAGGCAGCGTCGGTGGCCAGAGACTCTCTTGGTCATTCGGCGTCAATGCGGTCGAGATAGTTGTAGACGGTGAATCGGCTGACACCGAGGGCGACAGCGATGTCTTCGACAGACTTCCGCAAGTTGAACGCCCCTAGATCGTGGAGCCGAGTCACCGCCTGTTGCTTTTCTTCTCGAGAGATTTCTGCCAACGGGCCAGCCAAATCGCGTTCGACGAGCGCGATGAGTCGCGCCAGTGCCCCATCGAGGTGTGGCAGACGAACGTGAAGCGTCAACCCGTCGTGGACCAGCGCTATGTCGCCCGGGCGAGCGTCATCAGCAGCGACGACCAAACCACCAGTCGCATCGAAGAGTGGTTTGAGCATCTCGGTGAGCGGCTCGGATTGCATGGGCCGACACTAGTGTGCGGTCCCCCGAACCCGCCCAGCCTGAGCCATGTGCGGCACACTGTGGATGCAATAGACCAGTCGAGGTACGGTCCTCTGCCTCCGAGCGGCCCGATGTCGCTCTTCACCCACAATCGTTCGCCAACTCTCACCCAACCGTTTCCTGCCTGTGGAGGATCTCCCGCCGTGCATGAAGTACAGCTTCCCCCCATTCGACCAGGCTCCTATAGCTCCCCGACCTCGATCGGCGATGCGCTCTCGTTGTTGGACGAGCACCGACCAACCGCCCGAGTTGTTGCTGGCGGGACCGACCTGATGGTCGAGATGGATCGCCGGGTCGGTGGCGAGGTCACCATGCTGGTCGACATCACCCGAATCCCCGGTCTCGATACCATCGGCATCGAGGGCGGCCGGGTGCACGTGGGTCCGCTGGCCACGCACAACCAGTGCGCTACCTCCGAGCTGATGAGAACGCACGGCCTCGCGCTTGCTCAAGCCTCGCTCGAAGTTGGATCACCAGCGTTACGCAACCGTGCCACCGTGGCCGGAAACGTCGTTACCGCGAGCCCAGCGAATGACACCATCAGTGCCTTGCGTGCCCTGGAGGCAGACGTCACGATGACATCGTTGAACGGCAGCCGAACCGTGGCCCTGGCCGACTTCCACACCGGAGTTCGCGGCACCGTATTGGCCCCAGACGAACTGGTCACCGATATCTCATTTCCGGTGCGCTCGGGCGACAGCCGCTCAGTCTTCGTGAAGCTCGGGCTCCGCAAGGCGCAAGCCATCTCAGTGGTGCATCTCGCGATCCGATGCGATCTCGATCAACGCGGAGTCGTGACCGGCGCGGCAGTCGCGTTGGGCAGCGTGGCCCCGACCATCGTGCGTGCCCCAGCGGCAGAGAGTGCCCTGATTGGTTCAGTCCTTGATGCCGAAACAATTGCTGTGGCCGCGGCTCGCGCTGCCGACGCCGTTTCACCGATCGACGACCTCCGGGCACCAGCCGAATATCGCCATGACCTGATTCCGGTGATGATGACGCGAGCGCTCGACGCTCTGGCCGCCGGGCGCCACGGCGAAACCCACCCTGACGCGGCACCAACGCTGGGCGGACCCAACATCGCGGCCGATGCGGTGTCGCTCGACGTCGCCAGCCAGGGCGCCATCGTCACCCAACTGAACGGCAGCACTATTTCAGCGCCCTGGACGCCGACCTCATTGCTCGACTGGATCCGGGACCAAGCTCAACTCCCCGGCACCAAGGAGGGCTGCGCCGAAGGCGAGTGTGGAGCGTGCACGGTCCATCTCGACGGTGTCGCGACGCTCAGCTGCCTCGTGCCCGCCGGCCGCGCGCACGGAGCCGAGCTGACAACCATCGAGGGGCTCGCCCCAGCAGGTTCGCTCCACCGCGTCCAAGATGCCTTCATCACCGCGGCGGCGGTGCAATGCGGGTATTGCATCCCCGGATTCTTGATGGCCGGGGCAGCACTGCAGGCTGAGTGCCCGGAACCCTCGCGAGAACAGCTACAGCTCGGCCTGTCGGGGAACCTCTGTCGATGCACCGGGTACTACAACATTGAGGCGGCATTCGCTGAGACCGAAGCCGCATCCGTCGGGGAGGTCGACCAATGAGCCTCGGCGATCCCATCATCAAACCCGATGCCCACGGCAAAGTCACCGGCGAAGCGGTCTATGCGGGCGACATCACCGATCCAGCAATGACCTATGCCCATGTGATCTTCACGAACCAGGTCCATGCCCGGATCACCCGACTTGATGTCTCAGCGGCAGAACAGGCCAGTGGCGTCCATTGTGTGCTGACCTCGGCCGATGTCGCTGTGAACGAGTACGGCCTCACCAAGTTCGACCAGCCTGTTCTCATCGGCCCGACCAGCACCGGCCGCTCTTCGGTACTCCACGACATCTCACGATGGGAGGCCGATCACCTGGCCATCGTCATCGCTGACTCGCCCGAGATCGCAAAGGCAGCAGGACTGTTGATCGAGGCGGACTGGGAGTCCTTGCCCATCGTGGCCGACATCGACGCCGCGCTCGAGCCAGGCGCGTTGTTGGTGCACCCCGAAGACAACATGGACTCCAACGCCTACGCCCATCATGTGATTCGTAAAGGCGACGTGGACACGGCATTCGCCAATGCCGCCCACGTCATCGAAGGAACCTATGAGTTCCCCTATCAAGAACATGCCTACCTCCAGACCGAAGCCGGCGTCGCCCGGATCGACGAGGCGGGACGAATCCTGGTGGAAACAGCCGGGCAGTGGATTCATGAAGACCAGGAACAGGTCGCGCACGCCCTCGACCTCGATCTCGACCAGGTACGCATTGTCTATCGAGCCATCGGCGGTGCCTTCGGCGGCAAGGAGGACATGAGCCTGCAGATCGTGCTGGCACTCGCCGCCCAGAAACTGGCCTCCCTCGGCATAAATCGACCCGTCCGATCCGAGTGGAGCCGCGAAGAGTCCATCATTGGACACCACAAACGCCACCGTGGGCGCGTGCACACGCGATGGGCAGCCGACGCAGCCGGCAAGATCCTTGGCGTCGAAGCCGACGGCTACCTCGACGCCGGTGCTTACAACTACACGTCCAACAAGGTTCTCGGGAACCTCCACATCACGGTGTCAGGCGCCTACGAGATCGAGAACGCTCGCATCGATTCGTGGGCGGTGTATACCCATTCCATTCCTGGCGGGGCATTCCGAGGGTTCGGTGGGCCGCAGGGGACGTTCGTCTCCGAGATGCAGATGAACAAGTTGGCCGAAGCCACCGGGATCGACCCCGTCGAGATCAGGCGGCGCAACATCTACCACGAAGGGTCGATTGGCATAACAGGCACCGAGATGCCAGCGGGTGTCAGCCTCCCCGAGGTGGTCGAGGCGTGTGTAGACGCTGCATCGTGGGAAACCCCCAAACCCCAACCCGTACCAATCTCGACCTTCGCATCGCTACCGCCCTCGACCACCTCGGCTCGACGCGGGCGCGGCTTCGCATGCGCGTACAAGAACATCGGGTTCTCTTTCGGCGCCCCAGAGCGCAGCGAGGCCACGATCGTCCTCCACGGCACATCATCCGACGACGGGACCAGCCCAGCGCGGGCCGAGGTGTATCTAGCCGGGGCCGATGTCGGCCAAGGCGCCCACACGGCGTTCCTCCAGATGACCGCTGAGGCCACCGGGTTACCGGTAAAGGCCATTGCCGCGGATTTCTCCGATACCGCGACCACTGGCGACTCTGGGTCGGCTTCGGCTTCACGGCTCAGCTGGATGACCGGAAACGCAATCCTGGGTGCGGCCGAAGAGGCCGACAAAGCATGGCGAGATGGCGCCCGGCCGGCGACGGGACAGTTCCGTTACGTTCCCCCGCCAACTGAGGAACTCGACCCCGACGGTGCGCCGACCACACCCAACTTCGCGTACGGATACGTGGCCGAGGCCGTGGACCTGTCGGTCGATATCGAGACCGGTCACATCGTGGTCCACGATGTCGTTTGCGCCATTGACGTCGGCCGAATCATCAACCGGGCGCTGGTAGTGGGCCAGGTGGAGGGCGCGGTCATCCAGGCACACGGCTATGCCCTGTCTGAGAACCTGCAGGTGACCGAGGGTCGCGTCCTGAATCCACGA
>CAWKYX010000234.1:0-6088 GCA_963854265.1 Acidimicrobiia bacterium | reverse complement strand
GACTTCGACAAGCGCAAGGAGCTGATGTACGAACACGGAGCATCGGGGCGTAAGTTCAGCGGCCGGGTTCTCCAGGTGATCACGGGCTCGACCGGTATTGACGACTACGAGTGGGGTGTCACGCTCTTCTGCGTACACCCGAATGACCTGAAAGAGGTCGTCTACACCATGCGCTTCGACGAGGGATCGGCCACCTATGCCGAGTTCGGCCCCTTCTACACCGGCATCGTCGATGATCTTGATGTTGTGCTCACCCGGAGCGGTCTTCCCGCCTGAGACGGTGCGGGTCGCAGTTCATCGGCCCAGCTCACCTGGCTTTTTTGGGCAGATTTGTAGTACCGTCCCGCCCTGTCTGTGAAGTCGTTTAGCCACTACCCCGTTGCGCTCAGGGCGCTTGTCGGCCTCGTAGGGGTCGCGCTCTCGATCAATGCGCTGATCCTCCCGGCGGGTGCGCAGGACGCGGGGTCGGGTTTGGCAGTGTCGGGTACCACCCGAGACGCCAACCGGCAGCCGGTCGAAGGCATAGCGTTCATCGTCACCTTCGATGGTGAGGTGGTCGGCGAGGCCACCACCGATGTCGAAGGCCAGTGGGAGGTCTTTGTCTCAGGGCCCGGTATCTATATCGTCGCGATCGATGTGGGGTCGTTCCCAGCTGGTCTCAGCCTGCGCGACGCCGACGTGACCGAACGCGAGGTCGAGATCGAGAACCGCTCAAAAAGTGTGCTATTCGCCATCGACGGCGTGGCGGACGGATCTGAGGCGGTATCCATCGGCAGCAACGCCGGCGCCAACACGTTCGAACGGTACCTGGACCGCTTCATGTCTGGCATCCGAGTAGGCAGTCTCGTTGCGCTGGCCGCCGTTGGATTGTCGCTGATCTACGGCGTCACAGGGTTGGTCAACTTTGCTCACTCCGAGATGGTCGCTTTCGGTGCCGTTGTCACCTGGACGGTTGAGGACTGGACGGGTATGCCGCTCATCCTCGGCGCCGTGGTGGGTGTGATCGTCGGTGGCCTTCTGGGATTCGTGCTCGAGAAGGGCCTTTTCGCGCCGTTGCGAGCGCGCAAGCTCAGCCTCATCTCGCTGATGGTGGTCTCGATCGGGCTGGCATTCCTGATGCGCTACGCGTACCTGATCTACTTCGGCGCCGAGCGGAAGTTCTTCCAAGACTTCCGCATCCAAACCAACTACAACATCGGCCCACTGTCTCTTCCACCTAAGGACTACGTCATCATCGTGGCGTCCTTTGCTGTGCTCATCACCGTGGGCCTCTTGCTGCAACGCACGAAGGTCGGGACGGCCATGCGGGCCGTGGCCGACAACCGTGACCTAGCCGAGTCGTCGGGCATCGACGTGCGTCGCACGATCCTGGCGGTCTGGGTCGTGGGTAGCGCGCTCGCCGCGCTAGGCGGCACTTTCATCGGCAGCACCCAACAGGTGAGCTGGCAGATGGGCGAGCGCCAACTACTCCTGATCTTCGCCGCCGTCACCCTCGGTGGCCTCGGCACCGCCTACGGCGCCATGGTCGGCGGGCTCATGATCGGCGTCGCCAGCGAGATGAGCACGTTGTGGCTCGACAACGACCTCAAGTTCCTCGTTGCCTTGACCGTCCTGATCATCGTTCTTATCGTCCGGCCGCAGGGCATCCTCGGGCAGCGGGAACGGTTCGGATGAGCATGCTCCAACAGGCCGACGAGGCCTCGAAGGTCCGGCTGCTCGGGCTGTACATCACCGGCGGCATCGTCTTCGTGCTCATCCTGCTGGGGATCGCTGGTCTCGACACCGCCAGTATCCTCTCTGGTTCGATCCGCAGTGGCCTCGGTGTGCAAGGGGCAACCTTCGCTCTCGTGGCGATCGGTGTGAACCTCAATTACGGGTACACGGGTCTGCTCAACTTCGGGCCGGTCGCGTTCATGGCAGCCGGCGCCTACGGGATGGGCATTACGGTTACGAACGGCGGCCACTTCCTGCTCGGAATCGCCGTCGGTATCGCCGCCGCAGCCTTGCTCGCACTTCTGCTCGGGCTGCCCACGCTCCGACTCCGGGGTGACTTCCTCGCGATCACCACCATCGCTGCCGGCGAGGTCCTCCGGGTCGCGTTGCGCAGCGACAACTTCTTCTCGATGGCGCTAATCCTGCTCATCATCGTGGGTGGTGCCGGGTTCCTCACCTACGCCCTGCCCCGACTTGATGGTGCTCCGCTGCAGTGGGCGGCCGGGCTGGGCTTCGGCGCCATCGCCCTGACGCTCTCGAGCATCATCTGGGACGCCGAGTTCTGGTTCGGCGAGACGGGCGGGCCATTTGGGGTGCCGCGGCCCACCGGCGGCGACAAGCCGATTGCGGAGACGTTCTACAACTGGAACCCGTACCCGGGCGGTGATTACTCGGTCGCCGACATAGCGGTGATCGGCGACATCCTGGGTGCCATCCCGTGGTTCGGCGATGTCGTGAAGGACACGTCGTTCAATGACCGCCAGATGTGGGTCATCACGGTCGCATGGGCGCTCGTGGCGCTTTCCAGCTTCGTCGTCTGGAAGCTGGTCAACTCGCCGTGGGGCCGGGTTATGAAGGCCATCCGCGAAGACGAGGATGCGGCTCGGGCCGTGGGCAAGAACGCCTTCTCGTACAAACTCCAAAGTTTCATCGTGGGCGGCATCATCGCCGCCCTCGGCGGTATGACCCGAGCGATGGACACGGCGTTCTTCAATCCCGAGAGCTACAAGACCCAGACCACGTTCTTCGTCTGGACCGCGCTGATCCTTGGTGGTGCTGCGACGATCCGTGGGCCGGTCGCTGGCGCGATCGTGTTCTGGTTCTTCATTTTGTTCATCGAGGGTGCGCTGGATCAGATGGTGGAGCGGGACTGGATTCCCGACAGCGTCCTTGATCCCAACCAGGTCTCGTCCGTTCGTTTCATCGTGTTGGGTCTGACGTTGGCCGCGCTGATGATCTGGCGGCCCCACGGTATGTTCGGTAAGAAAGAGGAGGCGTTGCTCGATGCGGCCTGATGCCGACCCGCTCGCCTCGCTCGCCGAGGTTCGCGCCACACCCGGGGTACGCAAGCCAGACCCGATCCTGATTATGGACAACATGACCCGGAGCTTCGGTGGCCTGCTGGCAGTGAGTATTGACCACCTCGAGATCCAGCGGGGCACGATCACCGCGCTGATCGGCCCGAACGGTGCCGGGAAGACGACGCTGTTCAACCTGGTCTCGGCTTTCGACGAGCCGACCTCGGGCAGTTGGTCCCTCAACGGCAAGCAGCTACGAGGGATGCAGTCGTACCAGATCGCCCGCTCGGGCATGGTCCGCACCTTCCAGCTGACCAAGTCGTTGGCCAAGATGTCTTGCCTCGAGAACATGATGCTGGCGGCCCCGGCCCAGACCGGTGAGTCGTTCGTCTCGGCACTCATCCCGGCGCGCTGGCGGGCGCAGGAGCGTGAGGTGCAGGCTCGAGCCGAGGACCTGCTCGAACGCTTCAACCTCGTTCACATGCGGGACGAGTACGCTGCGACGCTCTCGGGCGGTCAACGCAAGCTGCTCGAGATGGCCCGGTCGTTGATGACCGAACCCGACATCATCCTGCTCGACGAGCCGATGGCCGGTGTCAACCCTGCGCTGGTCCAATCGCTGTTGGCTCACATCGAAGCACTACGAGACGACGGCATGACCGTCATTTTCATCGAGCACGACATGGACGTCATCATGGGGATCTCCGATTGGATCGCCGTGCTTGCAGAAGGCGTGGTGATCGCCGAGGGTACGCCCGAGCAGGTCGGTCAGAACCCCGCCGTGATCGATGCCTACCTCGGTACCGGAACCGGGATCGACTGATGGCCGATGACCTCCTGACCGCAGAAGGGCTCGTGGCCGGCTACTTACCAGGCGTGGATATCCTGACCGGCGTTGACTTCCGCCTGTCGGAAGGCGAGCTCGTCGGCATCATCGGGCCGAACGGCGCCGGCAAATCAACCCTGGTCAAGGCGATGTTCGGGCTGGTGTCGGTGCGTGGCGGTTCGGTCCGTCTCAAGGGTGAGGACATCACCAACCTCGACGCGCACGAGCTGGTGACCCGTGGGGTCGGTTTCGTTCCCCAGACCGAGAACGTCTTCCCGTCGCTGTCGATCTTCGAGAACATGCGGATGGGCGGCTACCAGCTCGCGCCGAGCGAGATCGATGGACGATTCGACAAGGTCGCCGACCTCTTCCCTCGGCTGGCCGAACGTCGCAACCAGCGGGCGGGCCTGCTTTCGGGCGGCGAGCGTCAGATGGTTGCCATGGGCCGTGCCCTCATGATGGAACCCTCCGTACTGCTGCTCGACGAGCCGTCTGCCGGCCTGTCGCCCCTGTTCCAGGCCGAAGTGTTCTCGACCATCAAGGACATCAGCGCCACCGGCGTCTCGATCGTCATGGTCGAACAGAACGCCCACCGTTGCCTCAGCATCGCCGACCGCGGGTACGTCCTTGACCGCGGAAAGAACGCCTACGAGGGTTCAGGCCACGGCCTCCTCGAAGACCCCAAGGTCATCGAGCTCTATCTCGGCACCCTCGCCCGCCAACGCAAGGCGTAGCCCTTCCGCAGGTTTCTCCCGCAATGGGCCCTCGGCGCGGCTGCTTGGGCCTGGCTGCCTGATCATGCTGGCCTGCGTGGCCTGAACGCCCCCGTGGGCAGGGAGGGGCAGGCTTGGAGTGAGGCGTCCAGAATGTGGCGGAGCCCCCCTGGACGCCGAAAACCAAGCGAGGCCCGGGTCTTGCGACCCGAGCCTCACTGGCAGTAGTGGTGATCTAGGTCAGATCAACTGGCGTCGATTTGTTCGAGGACTTCTTGGATGCCGTCGGCGTCGATTTCGTAGATGTCGTAGGTCGCGGCGCCGGGTTCGCCGACGTCGAGGAAGTCGAGTGGGCCTGCGGCGCCGTTGTAGTCGATGTCGTCACCGGCTTCGATGAGTGTGGCGCAGTCTGCGTAGGTGTTGCAGACGGTGCCGCCTCGGGTGACGTCGTTGACGAGCGGTGCCCAGTCGGCTGCGACACCGGATCCGGCCTGCAGTGCTGCGAGGCCGAAGATGATGGCGCAGTCATAGCTGTGGGCTGCGAAGATCGCCGGGGTGTCGGGTGCGGCTGCGGCGAAGGCGTCCGGGAAGAACGCTGCGCCGGAGGCGGGTGCCGATGAAGGAGCAGTGCCACGGACACCGGCGCCGATGGCCGGGTTATTCGGGTCGATGCTCTCGCCGAACTTCTCGGTTGCGAAGCCATCCGTGATGTAGATCTGGATGGCGTCGGGGCCGACACCGGCTGCGATCATGTCGATGATGATCTGGAAGCCTTCTTCGAAGGCCACGACCACAACGGCATCAGGATTCGAGGCCACGACGTCCGCGACAACATCGTCGAATGACGTTGTTTCGGGGGCATAGGTCTCGGAGTAGGTCACTGTTCCGCCGCTGCCTTCGAAGGCGGGGATGAAGAACTGGTTGAACCCGACGCCGTACTCATCGGCGCGAGACACGATGGCCACGTTGGCGAAACCGTCGTCGAGGACGAGGTTGGCCAACGTTGGAGCCTGAAGGTCATCCGACGGTGCTGTACGGAAGTAGAACCCGTCATCACCAGAGGCGCCGAGGCCGGCTGCGGTGTTCGATGGCGAACACTGGGCCACTTGGGCGCCGGTGACCTTGTCGATGACAGAGGAGGACGTACCCGACGATGCAGCGCCGATAATGCCTTGCACGCCGTCAGCCAAGTGGCTGTCGACGGTGGCGTTGGCGATATCGGCATCGGTGCCGGAGTCACCAGTGGTCAACGTGATGTTGGCACCAGCGGCGTTCATGTGTTCAACAGCGAGCTGAACCGATGGCACCATGCCGGCACCAAGAACAGCCAACGGGCCGGTCTCAGGCAGCAACGTACCCAACAACAACTCAGGGGCCGTCATCGGCTCTGGTTCAGCGGCTGGTGGTGGTGCGTCACCGCCACTGACGTCGATTTGTTCGAGGACTTCTTGGATGCCGTCGGCGTCGATTTCGTAGATGTCGTAGGTCGCGGCGCCGGGTTCGCCGACGTCGAGGAAGTCGAGTGGGCCTGCGGCGCC
>CAWKYX010000233.1:0-6110 GCA_963854265.1 Acidimicrobiia bacterium | reverse complement strand
TCAACCCAAACGGTCTCTATCGAGGCGCGTACCAGTTCAGCCAGTCGACCTGGGACTGGGTCGCCGGAGGTCACTATCCGGCGCTGGTCGGAGTCGACCCGGCGCAGGCCTCGCCCGCGGATCAAGACAAGATGGCCTTCAAGTTGTACGAGGTCGGCGGCTGGCAGCACTGGCCTATTTGTGGCCGCCACCTTCTCTGAGTCGGGCGCATTGATGGCCACTCACGCAAAGGCATTGCGCTGATGCTGGGCGCCGCCGCGGTCCGAGACCTGCTGGATCGTCACGACATTGCTCCTAGTCGAGCCCTGGGCCAGAACTTCGTGGTCGATCCGAACACGATCGAGCGAATCGTTCGCGCCGCTGGTGTCGCCACCGGTGACAACGTGATCGAGATCGGACCTGGTGTTGGCTCACTCACGGTTGGCCTGGTCGCCGCTGGAGCTGAGATCGTGGCGATCGAGTTGGACCACCACTTGTTGGCGCCGCTGGGTGAGGTCATCGCCGAGATGGGAGCCGGTCAGGTCGAGTTGGTCCACGCTGACGCAACCACGATTGTCTGGTCGGAGTTCTTTGCCGATCGCTCCGCCGGACCGTACAAGTTGATTGCCAACCTTCCCTACAACGTGGCTGCGTCCGTTGTGCTGCGCGCGCTCGACGAGGCACCGCAGATCTCGGAGATCGTCGTGATGGTGCAGCGCGAAGTGGCCGAGCGGATGGCGGCACCTCCGGGGTCGGCGGTTTATGGCATCCCGTCGGTGAAAGTGGCGTATTGGGGATCGGCACGAGTCGTCGGCAAGGTACCGGCGACGGTGTTCCATCCCGTGCCTAAGGTCGAGTCGTCATTGGTGCGGATCGTGCGGGCCGCTCAGCCGGCCACGACGGCCGAACCCGAATTGCTCTTCGCTCTGGTACGCCAGGCCTTCGGCCAGCGCCGCAAGATGCTTCGTAAGTCATTGGGTCACGTTGTCGACGACACGATGTTCGCCGCAGCCGACGTGGCACCGACTGCTCGCCCGCAAGACCTGTCGATACTCGATTGGGGCCGCCTGGCCATTGCCGCGGGTTAGTGGTGCGTCGCGCAATAATCACGGCCCTTGTTGCCCATACTGCGTAACGGATTCTCGCCTTAGGACAGGGCCAGGGCTTCAGTCGCGGAGCCTTGCGAGGAACGCCGCTGGCGGCGCAGACCACAGCACTATTTGCGCGACACACCACTAGTCTCAGCGCCAATGCAGCTCCTCGCCCCGGCCAAGTTGACGGTTTCATTGCGGATGACTGGTCTTCGTGACGATGGCTACCACCTCATTGATGCCGAGATGGTCAGCCTCGACCTGGCCGATGTCTTGACCTTGGACCTCGCTGTTGCTCCGTCGATAGTGTCCTACACGGGTGCTTACCCGGTGGACGTCGAGCCCGGACTCGACCTTGTAAGTCAAGCCTTGACCCATGTCCGGCGAAGCGCTGCGGTCGTGGTCGATAAACGCATTCCCGCTGGCGGTGGACTTGGTGGGGGCTCCAGCGATGCGGCTGCCATTCTTCGATGGGCCGGTGAGGCCGACCTGGCTGCAGCGGCCAACCTTGGCGCTGATGTGGCTTTCTGCCTCGTGGGCGGCCGAGCCCGCGTCCAGGGAATCGGTGAAGTCGTGACCTCGCTGGCCTTCGAGGAGCGCACCTACACGTTGCTTGTTCCGCCGTTCGGTTGCTCGACGCCGGCTGTCTACGCCAAGTGGGACGAACTGGGCGGCCCGACCGGTCTAAATGGCAACGACCTTGAGCCAGCAGCGTTGAATGTAGAGCCGCGGCTTCGCGACTGGCGCGACCGGCTGGGAGACGCGACCGGAGTCACCCCAAAGCTTGCCGGTAGCGGAGCGACGTGGTTTGTCGAGGGTGACTTCCCTGGCGGAGACCGCCTGGTGACCACGACCATTGCCCCGCTGGGTTAGCTCCAGGCGGCTGGGCCGATCCATTCGAGATGGCACGGATCGGCCAGAAGGGCCTCCAGTATTTGCGAACGGCGCTCCGTCTGAGAACGACGTCGAGCGCGACAACGCTCGCCTAGGGGGCCAGCGTTGAGCGAAAAGATTCTAGCTGCGCTATTTGCCGGCAGCGCGGCGTTGGAACCGAGTGCGCTTGAGCATCTTGCGATGCTTCTTCTTGCGCATACGCTTCCGACGTTTCTTTACAAGAGATCCCATACGGCCGCTGACGGTATCTGCATTCTGTGAAGATCCGTGGTCTTTGCCGGGGATTTCTGGCTGAGTTTCTGTGTTGAGGCGCTACGGTCTGGGGTAACAAATTGGCCGGTAGTTCAGCTGGAAGAACGCCTGACTTTGACTCAGGAGGTCGCGGGTTCGAGCCCCGCCCGGCCAACCAATAAGCGGTACGGAGAAGCACGGAAAGGTACGGATCGGCACAAAGCAGGCGCGGAGAGGTGCACCTTGCAGATCGAGGAGCGACCAGTCGCATGGGACGCCTCGCTCGGTAGGGGCTTGGATCGCGTGCATATCGATGGCTCACGACCACTCGACGACGTTGCTCACGCGACGATGCGGTCCTTGCGGCGCATGGGCTTTGCCCTTCTGGATGGGCTGGCGACCCCCGAGGATAAGCAGGGTTCGAGTCGGCTGGAAGTTTTCGGGCAGGCGCTTGGTCGGATTGTCCCGCAATCTCCACGCGGCGAGCTGATCGAGGACGTCCGAGACATGTCCGATCGCGAGGCCAGCGACGACCGTGGCTATCGCTCGCGTGGCGAGCTGGCGCCGCATTCGGACCCGCCCACGCTTCTCGTTCTGCACTGTGTCCGAGCGGCCAAGTCGGGAGGCGAGAGTCACCTCGTGAGCGTGGCCGCTATCTGTGATGCTCTGGCCGCGGCCGACCCGACAGCGCTCGAAACGCTGCGCGAGCCGTTCCCCCGTTGGTGCGTCGAAGGCCAGTACGGAATGCCGGCGGGGCCCGAAGGTGTCTTCCGTCCGGTGCTCACCTCCCGCGGCGGTGTCCCCAGCTGTTTGCTGTACCGCCCATTCATCGAGAAAGCCGCGGCGGCGTTGGGCGCCCCCCTGACGTCAGTACAGACCAGCGCACTGGACAGCTTCGACCGCCATTCCCACGATGCCCGTCTGGCGCTTAGATTCACGCTCGCACCCGGCCAGACACTGGTGTTGCACAACCGCTCGGTGCTTCACGCCCGAACCGACTACGAAGATTGGCCCGAATTCGAACGTCGCCGTCACCTTAAACGGTTGTGGATCGATGCCCCCGAGGCATTGCCCGTGGATCCTCGCCACGAGCTGGGCGATCTCTTCGAGCAACGTGGACGGTAGAAGCTGAGCGCTGCCGGCCCAGCAGCGACTCACGTTGGCGCTGACGGCGACAACCTCGTCGACGGGCGAGGTCCGTGGCCATTGTGGTCAGCCGGGACCGGACGCACCGGCCTGGGCGCGCCGCCGGAGATACCGCAGCGCAACTACTGGCATGGTGACCGCGACGATGGCGAACGCTATGGCAGGAACTGGCTGCCCAACTGCGAACCCAAGCGCGATCAGTAGCCCCGCAAGTACCAGGGTGCGCAAGGCGAGCATGCGGCCTTGCCGGGTCAGCTCGCCGCCCTCATTCACTGCAGACCTTCGCACCCCTACAAAGGTACCGACAGCGACCTTGTACCGACACCGCTTCGGATGGACCGAGCGCTAGGCGCGTGGGGTTGGATGACCGACACCTTGGCTCGATCGGCCGCTCGCTGTCGTGGCCCCTCGTGTCGAGCGGCATAGCCGACAGCCACGGAGAAGCCGACATATGAATGAGCCGGTGATCGCCCTGTTGGGTGGCATTAACGTCGGTGGCGCAACAAATTGCCGATGGTCGATCTGCGCACAATCGCAGATGACTGTGGATTCGGGAGTGCCAAGACCTATCTCCAGAGTGGCAACATCGTCTTGCCTGCCACGTCGGAGACTCCCATTCGGGTCGCCGAGATCTTGCGGGTCGCAATCGCCGAAGCCAGCGCCATGGACATTCCTGCGCTCGCTCGGTCGGCGAGCGACTGGGGCCAGGTGTTGGCCGATAACCCGTTTCGTACTGAAGCAGCCGACGGCACCAAGGTCCACGTCGTTTTCCTCGAACCTGCGATGACGACCGAAGTCCGGGAGTTGGACCTCCACCGCTTCGTTCCGGAGCGCATGGTCGTGTCGGCGATGGACGACGGCATTCCCGCCCGGCTGGGCGAGAGCCGGAGCTCTTCGAATGCTCGAACGAACGGGAATTTCAACAGCCCGAGACCCATCAGTGGGAGATGTTCCCGCGCGGCCCCGGAGCTGACTAGTGTCGGCAGCGGAGACCAGCCCGATGCCTGACACACCTTGTTCCGCACTCATCCTTGCCGCCGGTCGAACCGACCGGATGCATTCCGCGCGGTCACAGCCCCTGCATCTGCTGTGCGGGCGGCCCATGGTCCAATACGTCGTCGATGCGCTCGGATCACTGAACCTCGACCGAATTGTGATGGTCGTGGATGATGATGGAGAGCAGATTTCCAAAAAGATGATTGAGACTGCCGCTGATCCCCGATTGGTGTTCACCGAGGCTCCCTCAGGTTGTGGCAGCGCCCAATACGCGCTGTCAGGTCTCGGTCCATTTGCTGATGACTTCGGCGACGAAGACCTCGTGATCGTTGCCGCCAATACGCCGTTGTTGACTCGCTCGACGATGGAGACGTTCGTCGCTTTCCACCAAGCGTCCGGGGCTGCCGGTGCCGTCTTGGCTGTTCCGGCGCATCGCGACGATTCCTTCGGCAGGATTGTTGCCGGCAAGGACCCCGGCACCGTGCAACGCGTCGTTACTGCGGTCAACCGAGGCGACGAGCCGGGTCTGGCTGCCGCAGGGCCGATTTGTATACGACGGTCCTTGCTGGCTCCCGCAATCCGCAGAATCCGTCCCGATGAGCTGACCGGGCTGTTCGATTTGTCTGCGGTGGTCGAGGTGCTGACCACCGCAGGTCATCAGATCAGCAGTGTCGAGCTCGAGAGTGCAGCTGACGTTCAACCAATCGACGATCGGGCACAGCTTGCCGCTGCCGAGGCCGTGATTCGCGATCGAACGAATCTGGCCTGGATGCGTCGTGGCGTCACCATGGTCGACCCAGCACGCACCTACGTCGATGCCACAGTCCGGCTTGCTCCCGATGTCACGTTGTTTCCCGGGACGATGCTGCAGGGCACGACCGTCGTCGGTCCTGGGGCCGAGATCGGCCCAGACACGCGGCTCGCCGATTGTGCGGTCGGGTCTGGCGCTCGGGTCGAAAAGACGATGGGTCGCGATGCCGAGGTCGGCGAAGGTGCCCACGTCGGACCATTCGCGGTGCTCAACGCTGGCGCGCATGTCGCCGCCGGCGCTGTCACTGGACCCTTCGACCATGCGACGGCATCCGACTGAGTCGGACCGAGCATTCCAATTCGCGCACACCCTCCAACCCAGGAACACACATGGAACTGATCACCAAGAAGCGCCTGCATCTGATTTCCGGTCGCTCGAACTTGCCGCTCGCCCAGGAGATCGCCACCCACCTCGGGGTTCAACTCGACGAGCCAAACCTGGGAGAGTTTGCAAACGGCGAGATCCACTGCAAGTTCGGCGAATCAGTGCGTGGTGGCGACGTTTTCATCATTCAGAGTCACACCGCTGCCGAAGGGCGAACCATCAACGACTCCATCATGGAGCAGCTGATCATGGTCGATGCCGCAAAGCGAGCGTCGGCCAAGCGCATCACCGTGGTCTGTCCCTTCTATGGGTATGCCCGTCAAGACCGCAAAGCCGAGGGCCGGGAGCCCATCACTGCGCGCTTGCTGGCCGACATGTTCTCCGCTGCCGGCACAGGCCGGATGGTGAGTGTCGATCTTCACTCGGGCCAGATCCAGGGCTTCTTCGCCAAACCCGTCGACCACCTCACCGCTATGCCTGTTCTGGTTGAGTACATGCGCTCGCTGGGCGACGACCTGGTTGTGGTGTCGCCCGATGCCGGCCGTGTGAAGGTGGCCGAGCGCTATGCAAACGATCTCCACGCCGACCTTGCCATCGTGCACAAGCGTCGGGTCAAGGGCGTGAAGAATGCCGTTGAG
>CAWKYX010000232.1:0-6168 GCA_963854265.1 Acidimicrobiia bacterium | reverse complement strand
TGTGGCTCGCATCCACGCCGAAGTGTCTTGGTCCTCGCCGGGACGCCAATCCTCCCAAGGCAGGTGTTGAGGGTTGCCGTCGTCGCCGACAACAAGCTCATCTTTGGTGTAGATCGCCTGCTCGCGGCTGGTGAAGCTGAACTCGAAGAGCTTCGACTCGGTGATGGCCTGGGTGGGACATGCCTCGACGCAGAGATCGCAGTGAATGCAGCGGAGGTAGTTGATCTCGTAGATGAAACCGAAGCGTTCACCGGGTGACGTTGGATCTTCAGGGTCGTTGTCGGCGCCGCGGACGTAGATGCACTTGGCGGGACACACACCGGCGCACAGCTCGCAGCCAATGCACTTCTCCATACCGTCTTCGTAGCGGTTGAGCACATGGCGGCCATGAAGCCGCAGCGCCTTCGGGCGCTTATTGTCGGTCTTGCCCTCTTTGGCACGACCAGCGTTGTAGTCGGTGGTGACAATGGCACCGGTGGCCGACTTCTTGTTGAGCTTGGCAAAGGTGACCGCAAAACCCTTGAATCCGTCGAAAGCACCCATTAGCCGAACACCTCGTCGCCCGCTTGTTGTCGGACGCGTTTTCCAGACTTCGATGCGGTCACGAGCAGCCATCCAAAAAAGCCCATTGCGGTAAAGCCAACGGCAAAGATAACGAGTCGCCAGACGAACTCATCCTGGCCCCGGGCGGCGAAGACATCGACCGCAGCGAGCGTCAGGACCCAGCCAAGGGCCAACGGGATCAGGAGCTTCCAGCCCAGGTCCATGAGTTGGTCATAGCGAAGACGTGGCAGCGTGCCGCGCATCCAGATGAAGACACACAAGAAGACGAAGAGCTTGGAGAAGAACCAGACAAAGCCCCATAGCGCGGCGGGCAAGATACCGAGGTCGGGACCGGCGGGCCCACCGAAGAACAGCGTGACCATGACCGCCGACATCGTGATGACGTTCATGAATTCGGCCAGGAAGAACAGCGCGAACCGGATGGAGCTGTACTCGGTGTGGAAACCCCCGACCAGCTCTTGTTCAGCTTCGACGAGGTCGAAGGGCGGCCGGTTGAGCTCGGCCGTGCTGGCGATGAAGAAGATCACGAAGGGCACAAACGCCGTTGTGACAACGCCCCAGTTGCCAATGGCCCCGATCTGGCCTGATGCGATGTCGTGGGTGGACAGGCTGCCGCTCTGGAGGAGCACCGCCACGAGTGCCAGGCCCAATGCCGCCTCGTAGCTGACCATCTGCGCCGACGCTCGAACCGAGCCGAGCAGGGGGTACTTCGAGCCCGAAGACCAGCCGGCCAACATGATGCCGTAGACAGCGATAGACGACATCGCGAGCACGAACAAGATGCCGATATGGGGATCGGCCACCTGGACGAAGGTCTCGTTGCCGAACCAAGTCACCGTCCCATCGCCGCCTTCGCTGAAATCGCCGGCGATCGGCACAACGGCGAAGACCAAGAACGCCGGGACCAGCGACAGGTAGGGAGCGAGCTTGAAGACGAAGCGGTCGGCTTGGTCAGGAATGAGATCTTCCTTGAAGAAGAGCTTGATCCCATCGGCGAGCGTCTGGAGAATGCCAAAGGGCCCAGCGCGGTTGGGGCCGATGCGGTTCTGCATGTCGGAGATGAACTTGCGTTCCCACCAGACCATCAACATGACCGCAACCATGAGACCGGCAAACGCGACGCCGACCTTGATGGCCATCACCAAGAGGGTGTCCCAGAAGCCAGGGTTGCTGAGGAAGAACGGATCGAGCCCGGCGACCAGCCTCATGCGCCGCTCTCCAAACGCACATCGATGCTCACGGCATCGAGATCGAACAGGTTGCGGGCATCTGCGCCGCTGCGGTTGTAGTCAATGACCGCCACGCCCCGCGGGACAAGGTCATCCGACGCAACACCAACCTCGACGGCTCCTACAGCAGAGGAAACCCGCACTGGCTGGCCTGCGGCCACGCCGAGACGGTTGAAATCATAGGAGTTGACGCGCAGCTCGGCCGCTCCTGCGAACCCGCAGAGGTGGGGACTTGCCTGCACAATCGTGCCGTCGTCATACATCCGACGAGCCGAAACCAGGCGGAGGGCGTAGGCGTCAACGGGATCGACGCGAACTTCGCCCTCGGGCGGCTCGAAGGAGACCCGGCCGCGGGCGGTGATCAAGACTCCGTCGTCGGCGGCCTCGATATCGGCGGCCGTGATGTCACCGTGCACAGCGGAACGAGCCGCGAGTTCAGCCCAGATGTCGGAGGGCTCGTCGAACCCGAGGTCCGAGCCTAGGTAGCCGGCCAGTTCGGCCGCGATCATCCAATCGGGGCGCGCCGTGCCAGGAGGTGTGACCTTCTGGCGCACGGGCGAGACCCGACCCTCGAGGTTGGTGTGGCTTCCGCTGACTTCGGTAAACGCGGCGGCCGGCAACACGATGTCGGCTGCCGCTGTGGATGCGTTTGCCAACACGTCGACAGCAACGACCGTGCCGATATTTGCGAGCGCAGTCGCAGCATCGGTAGCACTCAACGCATCAGCGATTGGATCGGCGCCCAACATGATCAGCACGTCAAGGTTGCCTGCAAGACCTGCCGCAAGAATCGCTGCGGTATCGGCACCCGCGGAATCGGGAAGGTTGGGCCATACGTCGGCGAAACCGGCCCGGCCGGCATCGAGGGTGGTGCGGCCCGGCAGCAGCCCCGGCGCCATACCCATGTCCAGCGCGCCCATCGTGTTCGCACGGCGCACTGCGGGCAAGAAGCGTGCGTTCTCAATTCCAGCGAGAGCATCGGCGGCTTCGAGCGTGGGGGTGACGGACTCGGCCAGCGAAGCACGGCCGAGCACCACAGTGACGGCGCCGTCGAGGAAACCATGGGCCGCGTTGATGTCGTCGGCGCTGACCCCACCGATGTCTGTTGTGGCTCCGCCCGCAACGAGGGCTCGCGCTACAGCCCCAACCTCGCCGGGTCGGGCGTGCAAGCTTGCCGTCGCAATCGATGACAGCCCCGTGCCCGATGGCGTGAGCTCGATGAGTTTCGCGCCGTCTTCGCGCACCGCGTGGCGGAGGCGGATGTAGAGCGTGCCCAACTCTTCTTTGGGGTCCGGCCCCAACAAGATAATGGTTCCGCCGGGCTGACAGGCCTCGGCAATGGTGGCCCGCGGGAGCCCAAGCAGTGCATGGACAGGCAGCTCATCGCCCATGTCGGCGTCGACGTTGTCGGTGCCGATGATGCCCTTGGCGAGCTTGGTCCAGGCGTACTGGGCTTCGTTGGTGAGACGGCTACCGCCGATGACGGCGACCTTCGCGGGCTCGGTGTCCGAGATCGCCTTGGCGATCGACCGCAGTGCCGACGACCAGCTGGTCCCTACCAGTTCGTCACCGTCGGGGTCGGCTTCATTGAGACCACCACCACGCACGAGCGGCTCGGTGAGACGGTCTTCGCCTTGATAGGCCTCGAACGCGAAGCGCTCCTTGTCGGTAAGCCAACCCCAGTTCACCGCGTCGGAATCGACACCCTGAAAGCGCAGGACCTGGTCGCGTGAGGCCTGAACACTGATCCGGTCACCCATGGCGTTGGGGTAGGTGGAATCGGCTTCGTCGAGATCCCAGGGACGGGCTTTGAAGCGGTACGGCTTTGCGGTGAGCGCGCCCACGGGACAAACCTGCACCACGTTGCCACTGAAGTATGACGCGAAGGGCTCGTTTGGGAACGTGTTGATCTGGGTCTCGTTGCCACGATCCATGAAGTGGATGAGCGGGTCGCCGGCGACTTCGTCAGCAAACCGAGTGCAACGATCGCAGAGGATGCAGCGCTCGCGGTCCAAGAAGACGTTGTCGTTGACCGGGATGGGCTTTTCGTAGTGCCGCTTCTCTTCGACGAAGCGCGACTCGCCAGGCCCGTAGGCCATTGTCTGGTCTTGCAGCGGGCACTCGCCACCCTTGTCACAGACTGGGCAGTCGAGTGGGTGGTTGACCAACAAGAACTCCAAGACGCCGTCCTGGGCCTTCTTGGTGACATCGGACTCAGTGTCGACGATCATGCCTTCAGCAACCGTCAGCATGCAGCTCGGCTGTAGGGCTGGGCCCCGGCCCGTGTCGACTTCCACGATGCACATGCGGCACATGCCCACCGGGTTCATCCGGTTGTGATGACAGAACCGTGGGATGTAGACGCCGGCTTCTTCACAAGCCTCGATGAGGTTGTCGCCGGCCGTGCCGACAACTTCGTTCCCATTGATCACGAACGTGACTTCATCGCTCATGAGGTGGCCTCCACCGGGATCGATGGCCGGCGGTTTTCGATGTAGGCGTCGAACTCGTCGGCGAAGCGTTCAATCACCGAGGAGATTGGTGAGACCGCCGAGGGTCCCAGCGGACAAATCGTGGTCTGCTTCGGTGGCCACGAAATGCCGGGGCTGATGTTGTCGCAGACGTCCATCAGCAACTCGAGGTCAGCCGGCCGTCCGTTGCCGTCGATGATGCGCTGGAGGATCTTTTCGAGCCACGACGTGCCCTCACGACACGGCGAGCACTTCCCGCAGGATTCACGTGCGAAGAATCGCACCAGGTTGTGACACGCCCGAACCATGTCGGTCGAGTCGTCCATGACGACGATCGCACCGGAGCCCAGCATGGAGCCGGCTCGATCGACCGTGCCTTTTTCGAGGGGCAGGTCGAGGTGTTCTTCGAAGAACCAGGGCGCTGATGCACCACCGGGGATGAACGCTTTGAGGTCATTGCCGCCGCGGATGCCACCCGCGTAGTCCTCACCCATAATCACGTCACGGAAGGTCGTGGTGCCGAACTCCACCTCGAACACGCCTGGGTTGTTGACATGACCAGACACGGCAAAGATGCGTGTCCCGGGGGATTGCTCGCCACCGATGTCAGCAAATGCCTGGCCGCCGTTCTCGACAATCCATGGGATGTTCGACAATGTTTCGACGTTGTTGACGATGGTTGGTTTGCCGTAGAGGCCAATGGCGGCCGGAAAGAACGGCGGCTTAAGCCGCGGCATACCGCGGTTGCCTTCGAGCGACTCGATGAGTGCCGTCTCCTCGCCAACGATGTAAGCGCCGGCACCCCAATGCAGGACGATGTCGACGGAGAACTCCGTGCCGAGGATGTTTTTGCCGACGTACCCAACTTGGTAGGCCTCGTTGAGGGCTGCGGCGACGCGCTCTTGGCCGTGGGCCATCTCGCCGCGCACATACAAGAAGCACTGGCTCAGTCCAAGTGCATAACAGGCAATAATGCAACCCTCGATGAGCTGGTGGGGGTCACGCTCGAGGAGGATTCGGTCTTTGTAGGTGCCAGGTTCGGATTCGTCGCCGTTGACGACCAGGTACCGGGGCCACACCCCAGGCGGGCAGAACCCCCACTTGATACCGGCAGGAAAGCCCGCGCCGCCGCGACCGAGCAGCGTCGCCGTCTTGACTTCTCCATGGACCGCTTCGGGTGCCATCTCTAGTGCCCGCTTCAGACCCGCGTAGCCGCCGGTGCGTTCGTAGCCTGCGAGAGTGTGACCGTCTTCGACGTCCCAGCGACTGGTGGTGATCTTTGGGATGGTCATGGCGCACCCCCTTCGTTTCGGTTCAGCCAAACGGGAGCGTCGGCACCGTCCACCATCGAGGGGCCGGCAGCTCGATCGGCTGGGATCGCCTGGCGGACCTTGGCCAGCGTCCCGTGGGCCGGAATATCAGCGCGCGCACCCGACCGGATGTTGTCAACAAGCTGGTCGAAATTCGACGCACTCACCTTGTTGACATAGCGATAGTTGACCTGCAAGCACGGGGCTTCGGTACAGGCCGCGATGCACTCGACGCCTTCGACCGTGAACATGCCGTCATCGGTGGTGCCGCCACCTTTGACTCCCAGGCTCTCCTCGGCGTGATGAATAAGATCATCGGCGCCCAGGAGGTGGCAGCTGATGCCGTGGCAGATGTTGACGTGATAGGTGCCAACCGGCTCGCGCTTGAACATCTCATAGAAGCTGCAGGTGCCGAGCACCTCAGCAGGCGTGACTCTAACCAGCTCAGCGATGTGGGCCATGGCGTCGTCGGCTACATAGCCATCTTGTTCTTGGGCCAGATGCAACAACGGAATCAGCGCCGACTTCGCTCGTGGATAGCGAGCGATGATCTCCTCGGCAAGGTGCAAGTTCTCTGCGGCCAGCCGCGCCATC
>CAWKYX010000231.1:0-6224 GCA_963854265.1 Acidimicrobiia bacterium | reverse complement strand
TGACGAGCGAAGCGATCTGGAACGATTCGCCGGGCCCGCTGCGGATTCGTTTGATCAAACCTTTCAGACCTTTTGTGGCACCTGACGCGAAATGGACCGAACAGGGACCCAACGAACTCACAGCGGCATCTTCGCCCTAGGGCGACATGGGAGCGTGGATGGAGGAGCAACGCGTTCGGACAGCTGACATCACTCCCCTTGATCGACTCGCATACGCCGCGAGCCGAAGTATGGGTGCGCTCGAGTTTCGCCCTCCTGCTTCGTCACAGGATGACGACGTCACGGCGGTGCAGCTCGCTGACCTTGTCACTGCGGCCCGTTCGGCGGTTGTGGGTGACTTCGAGAACGGTGGGTGGCAACTTGCACCTGCCTATGACATCACTCACGCGCACAACCCTTCTGGGCAGTGGACTAGCTCGAATCAGATGAGCATTGAGGGCAAACGAGACACAATCCAGGTCGACGACCTGTATCGATTTGCTGACAAGTTCCGGGTCCCAGGCTACCGAACTGTTATCACTGAGGTTCTTGACGCGGTGCGAGGCTGGCAGGAATTCGCAGGTCAGGCCGGCGTCGACGCTGAGACGACGGCGCGTATCGCCGATGACCTCGCCAGCATTCATATTGAGTGACGTTGAGCGCCGTCAGGACGCTTCTCACGGATCTTCTAACGGAAGGGCCGTCATAAAAGGGGCCAAGTTGGTCTGCCCGAAGCGCTCTGCGAGAACGCGCCGCCGCGGTCAGCCTTCGCTGTCGGGGGGGCTTAACCCTCGATGTCAGCGATCGCGATATCGGCGGCCACGCGGGCGTTGTTGAGGACGAGTTGAACGTTGGCGTCAAGGCTGGCACCGTCGGTGAGCTCGACGATCCGCCCCAGCAAGAAGGGGCTGGTGCCCTTGCCGATGATGTTCTGGGCATTGGCCTCGGCGATTGCGGTATCGATCGCCGCATCAATCACCGAACGCTCCATCCCGTATTCGACCGGGATGGGGTTGGTGACCAGCATCCCGCCCCCGACTCCCAGGTCACGTCGTACGGCCATGACCGCAGCGACCCCGGCCGCGTCGTCGATCCGGTAGTCGGCGGGGAAGTCGCTCTCCCGGCTGTAGAAGGCCGGCACCATGTCGGTCCCGAACCCGATTACCGGCACGCCGTGTGTCTCCAGATATTCCAGGGTCAGTCCAAGGTCGAGGATCGACTTGGGGCCAGCACACACCACAACCACTTCTGTGCGGGCCAGTTCTTGAAGGTCCGCAGACACGTCGAAGGTGGTGCCGGCTCCTCGGTGTACGCCGCCAATGCCGCCGGTGGCGAAGACTCGTACGCCTGCCATCGCGGCCAACATCATGGTCGCGGCCACCGTGGTGCCTCCGACCGACCCGTGAGCGATCGTGAAAGCGAGATCACGTCGACTTACCTTCACCGCGGTGTCGCCGGCTCGGCCGAGTGCGTCGATCTCGTCGTCGGCCAGGCCCACCCGCATCTTGCCGTCCATGATGGCGGTGGTGGCCGGTACTGCTCCGCGTTCAGTGATCGCAGCCTGCACGGCCAGAGCCGTCTCGACATTGCGGGGGTACGGCATTCCGTGAGTGATGATCGTCGACTCCAGGGCGACGACGGCTCTCCCGTCCTGCAAGGCCTGATTGACCGGGCCGCTGATACTGAGATGCGTGCTTGTCACGGCGCCTCTTCCTCCATGATGGTCTCGTTGTTGATGATCCGCTGGATGGATTCGACTGAGAAGTTCCCCGCCACTGGGCTCACCGAAGCAGCGCTGAGGACTGAGGCGGCCAGGGCGAATCGGACAGCGTCTTCGAAATCAAGACCCGCCAGATGGGCATGTACAAGACCCGTCATCAATGCGTCACCGGCGCCAGTGACGCTTGCCACATCTTGGACCGGTGGGGTTAGCGTGCCCGACGTCTCGGCGTTTGCGAAGAAGACGCCATCGGCCGCCAAACTGATGACGACGTGGCGCACGCCGGCATCAAGAAGGGCATCGGCGGCAGTCTTCAGGCTTCGCTTCCCCGATATTTCCACCCCCGACAGCAGGGCCGCCTCTGCCCGGTTGGGCTTGAGGGTGTGGACTGACGCGAGATGGGGTGCCACCCGGCCAGCCTTGGCAACCGAAACAGGGTCAACGAAGAGCGGGCCGCCGGTCAGCGTGGTTGCGATGTGGCCGATGCACTCTGGCGCCAGGTTGCAGTCCACGACAATGGCCGCGGCGTTGCCCAGCGTCTCGCTTCGGGCATCCAAGGCAGCAACGTCGAGAGAACCCATCACGTCCATGTCATTGACGGCGATCGCCATCTCGCCGCTGCCATCGATTACTGACAGGTAGGTCGCGGTCGGCGCGGACTCGGACCAAACGCTGTGCGCCAGATCGACTCCGGAGGCTGCTGTCAGGTCGTGAAGCCAAGTGCCGCTGTCGTCGCGGCCGAGCGCAGTGATGAGGCGGGTCGGTACATCGAGGCGGGCCAGGTTCTCGGCGATGTTGCGTCCAACGCCGCCAGGTGACCGGATCACGGTGCCCAGGTTGGAGTCTCCTGCCAGCAGCGGCCCCGGGACGCGTCCTTCGATGTCCACGTTGGCGCCGCCCACCACGCAGACGTAGTCCATGTTGTGCTCCACGCTCGGATGTTATCTGGGCCGTCTCAGCAGTACTGTTGCCCGATGACCCAAGCAGAGCCTCCAATGCCGCTGCAGGAGCTCATCGAGCGCTCCAATCGCCTGGGGGCCGACCGTCGCAACACCAACTATGGCGGGGGGAACACCTCGGCTAAGGGCGTGGTCGCCGACGCGGTCACCGCCGAGGAAGTGGCGGTGATGTGGGTGAAGGGGTCGGGCGGTGATCTGGGAACGCTCACCGCCGACGGGGTGTCGGTGTTGGTGCTTGATCGGATCCGGGCCCTGAGGAACTCCTACGTCGAGACCGGCCAGGAGGACGAGCTGCATCAGCTGCTGGATTTCTGCGGCCTCGGTCCGCCAGGGCCCGCCCCCAGCATTGATACCTCGATGCACGCCCTCCTGCCCGCGTGTCACGTCGATCACCTGCATCCTGACTCGGTGATTGCTCTTGCCGCTTCAGCCGATGGGGAGGCACTCACGAACGAGATCTTTGGAGACGAGATTGGATGGGTGCCATGGCAGCGCCCAGGGTTCGATCTCGCACTTAAGATCGATGCGATGCGCGAGACACAAACGTTGCTTCGTGGTGTGGTTATGGGCGGCCACGGTTTGACCACCTGGGCCGAGACGTCGCAGGAATGCGAGCAACTGTCGCTTGACGTGATCCAGCGGACGGCTGAATTTATTGAACGGCATGGCAAGCCCGAACCGCTCGGTCCCCTTCGGATGGGCTTTGATCCTCTGCCAACCAATGAGCGCCGGCGCCGTGCTCTTGCAATGGCCCCGATCATCAGAGGCCTCGCCTCGACCGACCAGAGCGTCGTCGGCCACTGGTTCGACAGCGACGAGGTCTTGGACTTCATTGGACGCGAAGCAACGCCACGCGTCGCACCACTCGGAACCTCCTGCCCCGATCACTTCATCCGCACCAAGGTCAGGCCGTTACTGCTGGACCTCCCGACAACCGCCACCGCCGATGAGCAGACAACCCGGCTTCGCCAACTGCACACCGAGTACCGGGACGAGTACCGCCAGTATTACGACCGCCACGCACGGGCCGAGACTCCCGCGATGCGCGGGGCCGATCCCGCCATCTTCTTGATTCCGGGCATCGGGATGTTCAGCTTTGGAGCCGATCGCCAGACTGCCCAAGTGGCCGGCGAGTTTTACATCAATGCAATCAACGTGATCCGCGGTGCTGAGGCAGTCTCTACCTACACGCCGGTTTCGGAGGCCGAAAAGTTCGCAGTCGAGTATTGGATGCTTGAAGAGCTCAAACTCCGTCGCCGTCCTGCCCCGAAGCCGCTAACGGGGAAGGTAGCCGTGGTGGCTGTCGGGGCTGCGGCCGCAGTGGAATCGGACATTGGGCACGTCGTCGCCCGCAAGTTTGAGGATGCCGGCGCCGTCGTGGTGGTTTCCGACAAAGACGAGGTAACGGCGGTCGAAGCAGCTGTGCTCCAATTCGGGGGAGTGGACATAGCCGTCGGCCCCCATCACACCCATGCGATCGCTGCCATGATTGCCCAAGGGAGCGGAGGTGACGTCGTGCAATTGGCCAGCAGCAAATCTACGGTGACTGAACTGGCGGCAGAGCTGGCCGAGTACGGCGTCCGAGTCAACGGACTCGCCTTTGGTGACGACCCAGATGAACTTGCTGTAGCGCGGGCTGCCCGCGCATTGGTGGACGGCTCACTCGCCAAGACGACGGGGCTGATCATCCCGATCGGGCGATAACAACTAGTCAACAACCGACTGGTCAACAACGAGGAGAAGAACGAATGATGCGGCTTGCTATTGGCAGCGACCATGCCGGGTATGAGATGAAGCAGCAGTTGATTGAACGGTTAAGCGAGGCCGACTACGACGTCACCGACTGCGGCACCCACTCGACCGAGTCTGTCGACTACCCCGACTTCGCCGCCGCTGTCGCCTCCGCAGTCGTGGGCGACCAGGTCGACCGCGGAATTGTGGTTTGCGGAACCGGTGTCGGTGTAGCGATTGCTGCCAACAAGGTCAAAGGCATCCGCGCCGCCCAGGTCAGCGACATCTACACCGCACGTCAAGCAGTGGAACACAACGACGTCAACGTCTTGGCGCTAGCAGGCAAGATTGTCGGCGAGGTTCTGGCTTGGGAAATGGTGAAGGCGTTCCTCAACGCCGAGTTCGCAGGCGAGGAACGGCTCGTGCGTCGCCTCCAGAAGGTCGCGCAACTCGAATCCGAATAAGAGACAGAGACCCGGCTGTCGGCGAAAGCGGTGTCGCCCTCTGCGGCGAAGCCCGAAGTTGCCTGAACCCGCCCCTTGCGACGGTCAACTCCTCGAACTCATAACCCGAAGGTCGCAGGTTCAAACCCTGCCCCGCCACCAAAAGCAAGGGACGGAAACGCAACAATTTTCAGCCTTCATATTCTCCCAGAAACGGAGCTTGGAGTGCCAGTGGCGCGAGGATGCCGCGGGAGGAAACGTCTGACCCTGCGATTGCTTGCCATTTCCTGCACGTGAGGCCACTATCAGGGGTCGCGGTCGCTAGATCGAGGTCCCGCTCAGGCGGAGTTGCACGCGATCGCGACTCGGTGGTTGCTGGTTTGGGCATCGACACGTCACGTCACGTCATGGCGAGACGAAGACGTCGATGAGCCGGACACACTGGGCGACAGTTCGATAGACGTCAGCTACCAACGCGCCGCGGGCAGAATGACATCACGAGGAAAATCCACCGAACGCTGCCGTCTCTGACGGTAGCGACACGACACTACGAAGGCCCATCCCGTCACCTTCGCGACCATCCTTACGCTTGGCCGACACGACAGTGCCCGTGGCAGAACCCCATCGACCTAACCCCGCGGACCAGAGCCTCAACGACGGCCCGCCGCTGACAAATTAGTGCGTCGACCAAGGTTCGGCGAAGGTGTTGTGGAACGTGAACTGCTCGACGGGGTGACGCGAGAGCTTTGTGTACTGTTTGTCGGCCACGGGCCGACCAATGGTCACTAGGCCGGCCAGCGCCGTCCCTTTGGGGGCACCGAGCACGGCATCGACCGCCGGCTGCTCGGCAGCCAACAGGGTGGTCAAGGAACTACCTAGTCCCTCTGCGCTGCAGCCGAGTAGCACGTTCTGCACGAAGGTGTAGATCGAGCCGCCACCGACGACGCTCGGCCGATCAAGGTCTCGATCGGCGATAGCCAGCGTGTCCAACATCGTGTACACGACGAGCAGCGCGGGCGCCTCGTGGAGCCGATTGGCGAAGTCGTCGGCGCGATCGAGCCGAGCGGTGGCGGCGTCGGTGTGTTGCTCCATCTTCACCCCTGAGCGATCGCCTTGATAGCCGATAGTTCCCTCCCGGGCGTTATCGATGTAGATCGACCATTGGCGCCGATGGAGATCGGCGATCTTCATCTTGAGTTCGGGGTCGCTCACCACCACCACCCGCCAGCCCTGCCGATTGCCTCCGCTTGAGGCGAAGCGGGCGTGGTCGAGGATCTTATGCAGCGTTGAAGAGGGGTCTTGGCGTATCAGCTCCATGCGTCCGACATACTTCTTCAACTCGGACTCTTCTAAGGACTGGATGCGAGCCGTAGGCGAACTCGGTAAATAAGT
>CAWKYX010000230.1:0-6239 GCA_963854265.1 Acidimicrobiia bacterium | reverse complement strand
CGTGAATTGCGTGAAGAGGTAGGCCTTGTTGCAGCTGAGCTCACCTTGTTGTCCAGCTTCTTCAACGCGCCAGGGTTCAGTGACGAATATTCTTATTGTTATCTCGCTACGGATTGCAACCAGGTTGAACTGGCACGCGAAGGCTCCGAGGAACAGTTCATGACTATCGAGCGCATCCCGCTGGGCGAGGCTGTGGACATGGTGGCATCAGGCGAGATCAGCGACGCAAAATCAATCATCGGCCTGTTGCTGGCGGAGCGGACGCTGGCCCAAAGATGACGGAGCCGCTTCCACCGCAGGCCGAGGATTTCCTCCTCTGGCTCGGTGTGGAGCGTGGCCGCAGCAGCGCCACACTCAGCGCCTATCGCCGAGACCTCGCGGTTTTCTGCGCATGGCTCACCGAGCGGGGCGGGACCGTTGCAGGTGCCGACGAGGCCGACATCATCGCCTACCTGCGGGCTCGCCAAAAGGCAGGGCTTGCATCGTCAACGGTCACCCGGTCGATGGTGGCGGTGCGGTCACTCTTCCGTTTCCTCGTGGCCGAAGAGCTGCGTCTGGACGACCCGACGCTCAACGTCGAACTCCCCAAGGTCCCGCGCGGCTTACCGAAGGCGCTGAGTGAGCGCCAGGTAGCGGAGCTGCTCGATGCTGTTGTGGGACTTGATCCGTTGGCGAGACGCGACCGAGCGATCCTCGAATTTCTCTATGGCACCGGAGTCCGCATCTCCGAACTCACCGGAATGTCGCTTGGTGACCTGGATCTCGGCGACAACATGGCGCGCGTGTTTGGGAAAGGCGCCAAGGAGCGGATCGTACCGATCGGTCGCTTCGCAAGGGATGCGTTGGTGTCGTACTTGGCGGTCGAAGGTCGAGGAGAGCTCGAACCCGAACGATGGAGTGGACGCGATGCCGCCGACGCCGTGTTCTTGAACAGTCGGGGTGGCCGATTGAGTCGGCAGGGGGGCTGGGGGGTGTTGAAGAAGTACGGCGCGAAAGTCGGGCTGGGCGCCAAGCTTTCGCCGCATATCTTGCGTCACTGTTGTGCGACACACATGCTCGAGCACGGAGCGGATATTCGGACGGTCCAGGAGCTGCTCGGGCATGCGTCGATCACGACCACCCAGGTGTACACGATGGTTTCTCGAGCTCAGCTTGTTGCCTCCTACCAGGCGGCGCATCCGCGAGCTCGGTCATAGCTTGTCGGCCGTCGCGTCGCCGGCGGTGTGGGCGATTTGTGATTGGCGACTACGTTGGAGCCCATGGACGCGTTGCATTTGGCCCGACGCTTCTTCGGATCGCTGCGGCCGCCCAAGCCCAAGCTCAGCGGGGAAGCATGGCTACGAGCGCTGCTGAGCGCCACTGAAGATGCCTTGTTCCTCGCTCAGCCGTCAATCGACCGGGTGCACAGTATCGAGTGCGCGCTCAAGGCTCGCGACCTGCTGGGGATCCAGGCCACAGGGTCGGTCATCGCCGCGTCTGCGTTGCACGATGTTGGAAAGACTGACGCACGGCTGGGGACCATGGGACGAGTCACTGCCACCGTGATCGGCCGTGTGGTCTCGCCCAGGGTGTTGGAACGGTGGGAAGTTGGGTCGGGTCTCCGTCAGCGCCTCGGAATCTACTGCGCACACCCGCAACGTGGAGCTCAGCTGTTGGCCGCTGCAGGCAGCCACCCCACCGTGGTCGCCTGGGCACATGAACACCACATGGCCCGCGACGAGTGGACCCTTGCCGCGAGCATCGCCGAAGCGTTGTGGCAAGCGGACCGGTAGGGGGCTCGGAGCGCCGATGAGGATCGATATAGCCGATGCTGACGCTCCGGAGGTTGCGGCGTACATGGGGTTGCGCGACCACGCTGGTCGTCAACGTCGCGAGAGCGCTGGTGGTGACATGGCCGGGTCATTCATGGCTGAAGGCGATGTCGTTATCGAGCGTGCCCTCCGGGCTGGGATGCATCTCCAGTCGGTGCTGGTCGATGCTCGTCGTACCAGCTTGGTGGTCGGTGTGGGGGAGTCTGTGCCGCTTCTGTGCGCGTCCCCCGCCGTTCTTCAGGCCGTATGTGGCCGCCCGAAGTTGCGCGATCCGATTGCCCGTTTTACGCGCCCAGCCGCTGTCGACCCCGCGGTGTTGTTGGAACGGTCATCAACTGTTGTGGTTCTCGAAGGGATTGTGAATCCCACCAATATGGGGGTCATCACCCGCTGTGCGGCAGGTTTGGGCATCGACGCGGTGTTGTTAGATCCAACGTCATGTGATCCGCTCTACCGGCGAGCGGTGCGGGTCTCCATGGGGGAGGTCTTTGCGATCCCTCATGCCAGGCTGGCGGCTTTTGCTGACGGCCTCTCGGTTGTTCGCGACCATGGCTACACGCTCGCAGCCCTGACGCCTGACCCGGCGGCGGCTGCCATCGGCGAACTCCGTCGGTCGCCCGGTGACCGCCTTGCGATCGTCATCGGGACCGAGGGGCCAGGGCTGACCGCAGCCACCCTCGCTGCTGCGGACACCCGGCTGCGGATTCAGATGGCTGCTGAAGTCGACTCGATCAATGTTGGCACCGCAGCAGCTGTGGCGTTCTACGCATTGCGCCAGGTCCGCTGACTACGACAACGGCAGAAGGCCCAGATTGGTCTTGGCACGTTGCAGCGTTTCCGACGCAATGGCTTGAGCTTTGTCCGCACCTAGGCGTAGCAGCCGTTCGGTTTCGCCCGGGTCGCCGCGCAGTTCGGCCATGCGTTCCTGAATAGGTCGGAGCAGCTCGATGACGGCTTCGGCCGTGTCGGCCTTGAGCGGACCGTACTGGGTGTAGCTGGCGGCTAGCGACGCGGGGTCTTGGCTGGTGGCGGCGCCTAAGATGGACAAGAGGTTCGAGATGCCGGGCTTTGTGTCAAAGTCGTAGCGAACCTCGGACTCGCTGTCGGTGACGGCCCGCTTGAACTTTTTCTCGACCGACTTCAGGTCCTCGAGCACGTTGACCGTGCCGGGTGACGATTCCGAGGTGGACATCTTGCGAGTGGGATTTTGCAGATCCATGACTCGAGCCCCAGCAGGGGGGATCACGTGCTTCGGGACCACGAACGTGTCGCCGTAGCGGGAGTTGAATCGCTCGGCGATGTCGCGGGTGATCTCGATGTGTTGGCGCTGATCATCGCCAACGGGGACCAGGTCAGTGTCGTACAACAAGATGTCGGCGGCCTGCAGCGCTGGATAGGTGAACAGGCCGCCGGAGATGAACTCGCTGCGGTCGGACTTGTCCTTGAATGCGGTCATCCTGCTGAGCTCACCAAAGCTGACCGTGCATTCCATCAGCCACGCACACTGGGGATGTTCTGGTACCTGGCTCTGGACGAAGATGATGCTGCGCTCAGGATCGAGGCCAACAGCGATCAGGAGCTGGGCCAGATCGAGCGTCTTGGCTCTGAGCTCTGTGGGGTCCTTTGGCATGGTTAGGGCGTGAAGATCGACGACGCAGTAGATGGCGTCGTGGGTGTCCTGCATATCGACCCACTGGACCAGTGCGCCGAGCAAGTTGCCGAGGTGCTTATCGCCCGAAGGCTGGATACCGCTGAAGACACGTGCCATGGCCCGAGAGGGTACTGGCCTGGACAGAGTTCCCGGGGTCCATTCGGTGGGCTGGACGCTCGCCGCCTATGACTGAACGGCCGGGAGACCCGACACACACGACAGCCACAGCCCATTGTCGTCGAAGCACAGGCCGCCGAGGGTCTCGATCGTCGCCAGCACGCACTCGTTTTGGACGTCTCTCCCGCATGCGGCCGCAACCTGGATCGAGCCACTGGAGAGTGGAGCCGAGCAGGCCGAGAGTAAGAAACTGTCGAGTGTCTCGGTGCCGACGATGTCGGTCCGTGTGGGTTCGGCCATGATCTCGCTGAGCTTGTCGTGCAAGTCACTCGGTGTGCCGCTGCGCAAGATGTCGAGCTCGTCGGCGAGGCTGTCGCCAGTGGTTTGGCTGATCACGGCTTCCACCGTCGGACACAGGGTCAGAATCGCATCTTCGGGTGAGTCGGGCTGGTCCTCATCAGCCGATCCGTTGTCGGCGCCGTCCGCGGCCAGGACGTCGTCTGGGTCTTGGCCTGGCTTGAGGTCGATCTCGAAATCCGGGGCGATGATCCGTTCAGGGCCGTCGTCGACGGCGCTGCTGTCTGGTTCTGCGCCTTGGACATTGGTGGCCAGGGTGGGGGAGTCCACGTTGATGGTGCTGGCCCCGACGCCGCACGCGGCGGCGAGGATTGATCCGGCGAGGACCATCGTGAGCCCAGCACCTTTGACGCTGGTTTTTTGGCATCGCTGGTGGTGCGCTAGGCCGGTGTTGTGACTCAGGGGAGAGTCAACAATCGAGATCCGCATAGTCGCATTGTCGCGTGTTTCTGCGTTGACCTCCGGGCAGTATCAACTGCCCCGATCTTCTGATGGAAGGGTGCGCTGGAGAGTGCCCTGGGACCTCTATGCTCCCGAGGTGGCCCACAAGGTACAAACCACTGTCTATGAGGGGCCTTTCGACCTCCTTCTCCATCTGATTCTGCGCGACGAGGTTGAACTGTACGAGCTGTCATTGGGCAGCATTGTCGACGCTTACCTGGCCGAACTCGATCAGATGGAGGACCTCGACCTGGATCTGGCCACCGAGTTTTTACTGATAGCGGCGACATTGATCGAGCTCAAGAGCCGCCGGCTACTCCCCGACGAAGGCGACCTGGTCCTCGATGAGGAGCTCGGCTTGTGGGAGGAGCGCGACCTCCTGCTCGCTCGCTTGCTTGAGTGCAAGACATTCAAGGACGCCGCTCGTTCGCTCGAGGGCCTTGCTGTCGAGGCCGGCAAGTCCTATCCCCGAACCGCCGGACTCGAAGAGCAGTTCTTGGGGCTGATGCCGGATCTCCTTGAGGGTGTTACCGGCAAGGACCTCCGCGCCGCGATCGCCCGAGCGCTGACTCCCAAGCCCACGCCGGTGCTCGATCTCTTCCACGTGACGCCGGTGAAGATGTCGGTGGCTGAGACGGTGATGTCGCTGGCCGAGGAACTCCAGACGATGGGGCCGACGACATTGCGCGACTTGACCGTTTCTGCGGTCGATCGCATCGAGGTTGTCATCTACTTTCTCGCGCTGCTCGAGCTGTACAAGCAAGGGGTCGTCGAACTCACCCAGGTCGCAACGTTCGGGTCACTCACCGTGGAGTGGACCGGCGGCGAAGATCTGCAGAACCTGACCGCAATCGACAGCTACGAAGGCTGATCCCGCCATGATCTCAAATGAGACGCGCCAAGCCATCGAATCGATCCTGATGGTGGCCGACCACCCTGTTGAGCCAACCGTCTTGGCGCAGCTGCTCGAGGTTCCTAAGGCCGACATCGAAACGGCATGTGCAACGTTGGCTCAAGAGTATGAAGCCCAGGGACGGGGCTTCATCCTGGTGCAGGTCGCAGGTGGGTTCCGGTTTCAGAGCCACCCCGAGCTGGCGCCCTACGTGGAGCGGTTCGTCTTGGACGGACAGTCATCGCGGTTGTCGGCAGCGGCGCTGGAGACGCTGGCAATCGTTGCGTACAAACAACCAATTTCGCGGATGCAGATTGCCGCCATCCGAGGGGTGAGTGTTGACGGCGTGCTCCGCACGTTGCAGCAGCGTGGCTACGTCGACGAAGTTTCGCGCGACCCTGGCCCGGGCAATGCGGTCTTGTTCGGCACGACATCCACGTTTTTGGAACGCGTCGGCCTGAATGAGCTCGCGGACCTTCCCCCTTTGGCTGAGTTTGTGCCGGACGCCGACGTCGTGGAGGCGATGGAAGAGGGCCTTCGTCCCGATCCGCTTCCCGAGGTGTCGCCCGTTGACGCTGTGGTCGAGTCTGGCGACGCAGCCGACGATGGTTCCAGCGAAACGCCGCCGACTGAGGCTGTGGACGTGTCCGGTGATGCACCGTCGGCTGAGGCTGTGGACGTGTCTAGTGATGCGTCGCCGGTTGGACCTGGCGAAGGGTCGTTGGCTGCAGACATGCCCGATGATGCTGTCGATGGTGGCGCCGGCGATGTGACGCCGCCTGAAGCCGTTGAGGCATCCGATCTTCGCGTGGATGATCAGTCCGACTCTGACGTTGGCGTCCAGCCTGTTGACACGTCATCGCCAGATACGGCCGAAGATGCAGCGCCAACGGCGTCGGTGGACGAGATCATCGAAGATGTAGTGCCCGCGGTCGCGGACCTCGATCCGCAGATTGTGCAAGCACACGTT
>CAWKYX010000229.1:0-6248 GCA_963854265.1 Acidimicrobiia bacterium | reverse complement strand
GTCGGGGACTTCTTCGAGGACCAGATCTTCGATCTCGGGCCGTGGCAGTTCTTCCAGCAGCAGATCAGCGCGCGTGTCGAGCAGCAAACTTGTGCCCGATCGCAACGGCCGGCCAACCAGGGTGTCGACCATCTCGACGACACGTTCTTCGTCTGCGCGGCCGACAATGACGGCGCGCTTGCCATCTTCGAGAACCTCTTTGAGCGTGACGAGTTCGCCGGTTGCGTGCGTCGAGCGAGCCAGCACAACGTTGAGCGACTCGTTCAGCACAACCTCTTGGCCGCGCACCAACGATGAGACGTCGATCTCCGGGTGCAACGCGACGCGCACTTTGCGGCCGGACGAGAACACGTCGACGCTGCCATCAGCGTTGTGTGCGAGGAATATTCCGTATGCCGACGGGGGCTGCGTGAGCTTTTCGACTTCCTCGCGAAGCGCCGCTATGTGATCGCGCGCCTCGCGAAGGGTGAAGGTGAGCTTCTCGTTCTGCGAAACCGCTTGGGCCAGTTGACCTTTGGTTTCGAGGAGGCGTTCCTCGAGCGTGCGGACCCGTTTGGGAGCATCATGAATACGTCTACGGAGGGTTCCCAGCTCGTCTTCAAGCAGACGAGCCTGCCCACGCAGTGCGTTGATCTCGTCTTCTGAGTCCCTCAATCGTTGCTCGAGCTCACTCACTTCAACCTGCCCGACCTCTCCTGCGACGGTTCTGCGCACCCTACACCCGGGCCCTGCTCCATCGGTGATCGACCAGCGAGATTGAGCAATAGCGCCCGGTCCTGGCTTCCACCCATCTTCTGCTCTTGACGATTCGCGCATAGCCGCTCGGGCACCTCGCCTGACGGCTCCGTTACCTAGGCGTCGGCTCTGGCCCGGCTGCTCAATGCTCGCTCGACCAGGCCGGCCGACCTGGTCGAATATTCCCGAGCTTGACAGTGTTTATTGTCAGCCTTGAACTACACTCCAATGTGCCGATCGTGATGCTGAGCAGACGACGGTTCGGTCACCCAGAATAGATTTTCTTCGGATTTCGTCTGGATGGGGTGACCGGGTCTTGACCGACCTACACTGCTCGACGATTAACTGACGCTCGACGGAAGGGCAACGATGAAGGTCTGGATTGATCAGGACCTCTGCACCGGAGACGGCCTCTGTGAAGAGATCGCCCCCGATGTCTTCACACTTCTTGACGATGGGCTTGCCTACATCAAAGAAGGCGAGAAGGTTTTCTCCGACCCCGGTGGCCCCGAGGGCCTCGGTGTTGTGCCGGCAGGCCAAGAAGAAGCCACCATTGAATCCGCCGAGGAATGCCCCGGCGAATGCATCTTTATCGAAGTCTGATTCTTCCGACGGCCATAACGCCGTCGTGAATGCTCAAGTCGGTGCCCACCTCTAGAGGTGGGCATCTTCGCGTCTCGGTGCTGTTGGAACCGCTTGATTGATCAGGATTCGTCGGCGGGCTGGACAGCGACAACCGCTGGTGCCTCGCCAGGTTCGGCCGCGTTCGCTTCGGCCAGGTTCTCTTCAGGCCTGTCCTCGGCAACCTTGTCGACCCAGGTCTGCTGGATGCGCCGGCCGTGGGTGAGAAAGCCGGTGTGCGCAACCATACGGTGATCAGGCCGCACGGCGTGGCCATCGATGTGCCAGCCCCGGCTCAAGATCTCAGTCGTTGCGATCATCGCGTACGGACCCGCATCCAGCGTCTCGCTCACCTTGGCCGCCTGCAGGATGCTCGGTGTATAGGCCAACACCACCCCGCCGGGACGCAACACCGGTGTCAGATGAGGGATCACCTGCCATGGCTCGGGAAGGTCCAGGATCGCGCGGTCAATGTCGGTGGCGTCGATTCCGTCATAGGCGCTCCGGATCTCGACGTGATAGTTGTCGAGGGCGTCTTCTCCGAGAAACGCGGCGACGTTCTTCTGCGCTCGCGAGGCAAAATCTTCTCGCAGCTCATACCCAATGACCTCAGCGCCCGCTCGCAGCAACGCCGTCGACAGCGCACCCGAACCAATGCCGGACTCGAAGACGCGCACGCCTGGATAGATGTCCGCCAACATCATGATGGGGCCGATGTCTTTGGGGTAGATGATCTGGGCACCACGCGGCATCTTCAAGATGAAGTCAGCAAGCGTGGGCCGAAGCACCAGGTACGTGGCGCCGCGGGTGGACTTCACGTTGATGCCGGCCGGACCACCGATCAGCTCGGCGTGGGGCACAAGTCCCGCATGGGAATGGAACTCCTTACCGTCCTCGAGGCGGAACAGGTAGCGCCGATCCTTTCGATCAACCAGGAGCACCAGCTCGCCTTCGGCGAGTTCAGGCGACGAGGCGCCGATCAACGGACGTTCTTTGCTGCAACTTTGGCGGCCTTCTTGGCCTTCTTAGCGAGCTTCTTCTCGGACTTCTTGATGCCGAGGGGGCTCAAGGGCTCGTGCAGGACAAAGACGCGTTCTCCAGCGCCAACCTCTTGGCTATAGCGAGCGGTGGGCTCGCCGCCACCGAAGATCCGGCCAATCCAGTGAAACACCCACGCCAAGCCGCCCCAGATCAGCCACCTCCGCTGACCGCCGAGCAGACCAGCAAAGATGGCCTTGCGGCGCAGGAACGCCATTGGCCGAAGGAACCGCAGAAAGCTACGCACGTTCAAACGCGTCGAATCTCAACGACCGTCCGGCTCGCAGCGCCGCGCTTGCGACCGATAATGAACGCCAAGATCAACAAGATGATCGCCGCTGCGATACCGATCTTCTTGCCGACGTCTTTGGCAGAACTAGCCGCGTTGTCCAAGTTGGCTTGAAGTTCGACGAACTTGGTCTCGAGGTCTTCGCGGGAAATCTTCGGCGTCTCGATGGTGCTCACAGGCGGCTCCCGTCGCAATTGGATGGATTCATGATGGTCGACATCAGGCATCATCTCCGTTGGAGAAACGTCGCGTCATTGCCCAAACCGCCAACGCGGTGCAAACAACCAGGCCACCGAAAGCAATGAAGTACGGCCAGAAATCACGGGTATCGCCGGAGAAGACGTCGAGGCTCTGGGTCCAACGCAAGAGCCCGAACGCGAGATAACCCAGGCCAATAGCGACCAGCAGGGCGCCGGCCACACCAAAGGCGACCCACCTCGCCAACAACTTGAAGGGGTCTCTGGTCTCTTGGCGCGCATAATCGGTCAGCATCGATTTGAGCTCGGTGAACGTTTCCATTGGCGACTTGTCGTTAGTGCTGGTGTCACTCACAGAACAACTGAATCCCTACTCGACGGCCCGCCTGGCTCGCACACCTTACCTACTTCGCAGCTATTCCCGCCAAGGGAGCCGTGGCACTCCACCAGGTGGCCACTCAGCGTAGGTCGAGTTGACGACGGAGGTCTGACTCGGAATCGCTCAGGAGTACTTCCAGCTGATGGAAGCGCAGCCCGGGATCCTCCGCTCCAAGGAGTTGCTGGCGGTCGAAGGGACCCAGCGGCGAGAGGCCGGCTATCTGGTAACCGGCAATAATCGGGTCCGCGTCGATGTGCGTATCAACATCGGGGCCCGCGATCACGAGCTCGTGCTGGAGGCTAAGAACGGTCCGGAGTTGGTCGACCACCAGGTCACGCGTCGCTCCGAGATCTGCCGTTGGAGCGTGGTCGCTCCAATCCTCGACGTCCGCGACGGGATAGGGATTGTCGGGTTGCCAGCTCAGGATTCGGATCCGTCGCGTGCCAACCGCAGCGACTGCCCAACGCCCATCGGGAAACTCCTGGGCATCAACGATCTGTGCGACGCAACCGACGTTCGTACGCACTTCTCCCCCACCGACCTCGGATCCGCGTTCGATGAGGCATACGCCAAACTCAGAATCGCCCTCCAAACAGTCGCTGATCAGCTGGCGGTAGCGAGGTTCGAAGATGTGGAGCGGCAGGACCATGGTGGGCAACAACACCGCGCCCAACGGGAACATAGCGGTGGCTACCACAGCGAAACCGAGCTCAGCCGCCCGGTGCGGGCACGCCGACCGGTCCAAGATCTTCGAGCGCTGGGCCTGAAGGATACGACGCCAACAGCTCAGGGAGCGGCCGGTGCCAGCCTGCGACCTGAGCGGCGGTGATCTCCTCGCCCTCACCAACGTTGATGATGAGCGAGAAGGTCAGCTCAACGCCGGGGTCGGTGACGAAGTAGCCCGACAGTGCCGAGGCCTGCGCCAACAGGCCGGTCTTGGCGCGAATGCGACCTTCACCCTTGGTCCCGATGAAGTCGTCGGCAAGCGTGCCCGATTCTCCGGCCACTGGCAACGACGCACGAAGGGTGTCTTTATGACCGGAGTTGAGCGCGTCGTGCAACAGGCTGCACGTGGCCGTCGTGCCCGGGTCGAGCCCAGAACCGTCCAGGGCAAACAGGCCTTGGTCATTGAGGCCAGCGTCGCGTAGCAGGTTGCTCATCGCCAGCGTTCCCGCAGTCGTACTGCCCGATCCCGAGATGAAGAACCCAAGCTCCTTGATCAGCATCTCCGCAGTCGTGTGGTCGGAGTTGGTGAGCATCTGTTGGACGATGGCGGACATCGGAGGCGACTCGAAGGTCAAAAGGTCAAGCAGGTCAGTGGGTGTATCGACCGAAACCCTCGCGCTGCGCGGGATCAGGACGTTGAGGGCCTCAAGCAAGTCGTCGAAGTTCGCCGCAAGATCGCGGGCCGGGTCGTCGGAACGGCGTAGCGGGACTATGACTCCTGGCGAGCCATCCTCGTTGGGCGATGGGAACTGAGATGCATAGCCACTGCCAAGCCCGAGATAGCCCCGGTCCAAGATTGCAGCCCCCAGCGCACCGACTAGACCTGCGTCGAGCGCGACCACCGGGGTCCCGGCCGGTGCACGTTCAATGTCGTACCGCGATTCGTCGACCACGACCGCACCCGAGATGTTGCTCAAGTTGGTCGCGACGGTCTGCTCGGCCAACGAGTTCGCACTCGAACGCGTGGTGCTGAACTCGGGGGGGAGCGTCGCCATGAACGCGTCGGTCATCAGCAGCGGATCACCACCACCGATTATGTAGAGGCTGCCGGACAGGAGGCCGTTTTCGTCCGGGAGCTGCAAGGCCGAAACCCGAGTTTGATATCGGAAGTCCGAACCCAGCGCCTGAAGCGCGGCGACAGCAGTGAGCACCTTCATGTTAGATGCCGGCGTGAACGGGATCTCCTGCTGATGCTCATAGAGGCGCTCGGCCCCGGCCGACACGACAAAGCAGCTGTTGGGGGGCAACGTGGCCACCCACGCATCGAGCGCTGCCGTCAGATCGTCCGCGGCGTGCTGGGACGTGAGCATCTCTGGGGCCCGGCGGATAGAGAACACTGGTGTGTCAGCGCTAACCGTGTCGACTGTGGTCTCCACCTCGACCAAGGGGTCGTTGCCGAAGCGGTCGACCGCTTCACCTGACCCAATGAACGCGGCCAGGAGGATGACGGGGATAGCCAGACGTTGCAGGACTGCTCGCACAGGACCAGCCTAACCAAGCGTCGCTTCAGAGTGGAACCGGGAGATCTGCCAATCCGAGCTTGAGCAGGCGCCGCACTTCATCGGGAGTACTGCCACATGGCATCAAGCGCAGTGATCGCCGAAAGGGGCGAATCGAAGCATGGCCAGCCCAGCCCGTGCAATGCCTCGATGCCGGGATTGGCCGGGTCGGCGGTGCCCAGCTCGGACGCCACCACAACCGGTTTGCCGGTCCGGCGGCTCACATCGACCGCTGCGGTCCCATACCGGACCTCCTGGCGCTCATGGAAGGTGGCCATGCGCTCCATTCCTTCGTTTGGCATGAAGGGGCTCTCACGGTAGGCCCGCGCGGTGTTGCCCTGAATCCCCAGGCCTAGGTAAATCAGTGCGTCCACATCGCGGTGTGAGGCAATGAGGTCGAGGACGAGGGGAATCGTGTCTCGAGTCTCACCTCCTGCCAGATCGACAGGATTGCTGCGAGACCAACGTGGGGGGACGAGTTCGCCAATCGCATCGTGGAGATCAGTCGGCAGATCCTTCAGTTCCAGTCTGGAATCGGCAATAGCGTCGCTGGTCAGAACGCCCCACCCGCCGGCGGTCGTCAACACGACAGTGTTGGGACCGGTAGGCGCAGGCATCGTCGCGAAAGCCGAAGCCAACGAGTAGGCCGTGTCGACACCCCGGACACGGATCGCTCCGGCTTGGCTGAGGAGACCGTCGAAGACGCGATCGTTGGTCGCAAGAGACCCCGTGTGGCTGGCCGCAGCGCGGGCGCCCGCATCCGA
>CAWKYX010000228.1:0-6253 GCA_963854265.1 Acidimicrobiia bacterium | reverse complement strand
GGGGAGCTCCGGCGCAGGAATGTCTTTGAGGCGCAACGGCCCAACTTGAGCTCCAGAGCCAGGCGATACCCGCGCGGAAACGGCGGCGGCCACGTAGCGGAGCTCTTTACGTTCGAAGACCAGGGCTTTCACAGCAGCGACAGTACCGCCAGGAGCCGCTTCGCGGGCAACCGGCCGTGGTTAGCGACGCCAGAGCCGTCTAGAGGAGCGACAACGGGTCGATCGAGAACCCGTTGAGGCGGATCTCGAAATGCAGGTGCGGACCCGTGCTCAAACCCGTGCTTCCGACGAATCCCACGACGTCGCCGGGCGAGACCGTCGCTCCAGTGCTGACGTTGAAGCTCGACATGTGCGCGTAGAGGGTGGTGTACCCGCCAGAGTGCTGGACGATGACGGTGTTGCCATAGCCGGAGTAGGACCCAGCGAGGATGACGGTGCCCTCTGCCGCGGCCCCGATTGCCGAGCCATTGGCGGCGTTGTAGTCGAGGCCGGTGTGAAGGCGACGATTTCCGAAGATCGGATGGGTCCGGTAGCCGTAGCCCGAACTGATGGAGGCGTTGACCGGTGGGGAGAAGTTGGGAACACCCGGCCCGGGATCGGGTCGCGGTTCGGGTTCGGTCTCGGGCTCTGGCTGTTGGTCTTCGGCGAGCTGCTCTGCCTCGGCACGTTCGGCTTCGGCGAGCTGCTCTGCCTCGGCACGTTCGGCTTCGGCGAGCTGCTCTGCCTCGGCACGTTCGGCTTCGGCCTCGCGGGCTTCTCGGTCGCGACGTTCTTGTTCTTCGCGCAGGAGACGGAGTCGCTCCTCTTCTTCGCGGCGGATGCGTTCTTGTTCGGCTCGGATGAAGTCGCCGATCTCCTGGTCTTCTGCCGCGAGTATTTCGGCGGTGTCTACGAGCACGGCTATGCGAGCAGTTACCTCGGCACGTACCCGCTCCTGGTCGCGGCGACTTTCCTCCAGATCGGTGATCTGGCTCTGCACGTCGGACCCGATCGCGAGTGCTTCAGCGGTGGCTACTTCGGCCTCGCGAATCGCGTCGGATTGTTGGCTTCTGGCCAGTCGGAGGAGATCGCCGGCGTCCACGCCGGCGCCCGCAGATTCGTCGAGGACGAATCGCAGGAGGGGAATGTCATTGATGTCCTCGCTGCCGAGGAGCAGCTCGTCGTTGTTGCGGAACCCGCCGATGTAGCTCTGTACGATCTGCTCCTGCACCCGCGCCTCGAGCTCGTTGATCTGGGCGCCGAGGTCTTCGGCGCGGGCGTTCGCTTCGGCCTCGACCTCCCGGGTGATCTCGAGCTGTTGCTGGGCACGGGCCAGGTTGGACTCTTGAATCGCGACCCAGGCATCGATCTCGGCGAGCGCCTCGACGATGTCGGCGTCTTCGGCCTTGAGTTCATCGATTTGGGCCGCCGTGTCGGCAGCGTCCTCTTGGACGGTCTCGCGTCGTGCCCGCGCGTCGTGGATGCTGTCTTGAGCTGCGACCGGCACGATGGTGCCGGTGAGCAAGAGGACGACGGTGACAGCAAGAGTTCGACGCATGACGAATCGACCACATCGTAACGTCTTTGTCACGCAACAAAGTGGCAGTAACCACACCAGCAACAACAGCAACATGGCCCTCTCGGCGCCTTCCAGCTGAGCCCCAGCTTGGACGGGTTAGCGTCCTCGGCCTGTCTGAAACTGCCTCGCCGGAAAGCGTCGAACGACAAGACCAGGAGAGTGCTGCCACTCGGCTCGCGCGCAATGCTGTCGGGACCCCTCGGGAGTGGCGCCTGGAGCGGCCGAGGCCCCCGCGGCCGTCGATCTCCCGTTTGTCGTGGGTGGGCCCGCTGGCGGTCGTGGCTTCAGTGTTGATTTCGTGGCCAGCGTTCAGTGGCGCGATGGGTGAGGACGGGTCGGTGTCGTTCGGACTGTTCGTGGGCGCAGTCTCGATCGTGTTGATGTCATGGAGCTTCGTGCTTGCGTTGAGTCCCCGAGTCCTCGAGCCGATCTTCGGCGGCCTCGACACCATGTATCGGGTGCACCGATGGGCGCGCTCGCTCTCGGTGCTGGCCATGTACTTGCACACCAGCGTCGAGGCCGAAATCGAGGGTGGAATCCGCGGGCCAGCCGATCGGTCGCCAACGACGCCGAAGGCCTGGCCGGGACCGCCAGGTCATGCTCTACATCCTGGTCGAGATCAGCCTGATCCGGTGGTTCCCGTATCGGATCTGGCGGCTGACACACAAGCTGCCGGGAATCCCGTTCGCTTTCGCGAGCCTGCATTTCTTCACCGCTGAGAAGCCGTACGCCAACGGCTCGGCGTGGGGGTGGTGGTTTGGCGCATTCATGGTGGCCGGGCTGGCGGCTTACGTCGCGAGAGTGTTGATTCGGGACGTGGCGGTCCCCGGGGGTTGGGTACAAGGTCGTTTCAGCCGTCCAGACCAATACCACCACGACCATCGAGCTTGAACCGACCGGCAAACCGTTGGACTATCACGCGGGCCAGTTCGCCTTCATCAAGGTCCAGGCTCCAGGGATGCGTGAGCCCCACGCCTTCACGATTGCGTCGTCTCCCCAGAGCGGGCGTCTTCGTTTCGTCATCAGCGAGCTCGGGGACTGGACTCACCGGCTGCGCAAGATGGACCTCGTCGGCCTGATGGTGACGGTCGAGGGCCGGCGCCTCGGCGCCCGTGACGTCGAGACCGAGGACTTCGACACCCGGCAAGGGTTTGGTCCAGACCGCTCACGCGACATCGACGACGCGGTCCGCCCCAGCGCATTGTCTGGCGCCCCCGCCCGAAGGATTGTGGCGCTCGACGTTGGCCCCATCGCGCGTTCATCGCGCGCTGGTGCCTGGCACCGCCGCGCGCTGGGGGTGCCGCCGGGTTGGGTCAGAGTTGTTCGGCCTCGATGAGGGCCTCGTCGAACACATCTTGAAGACGCTCTTGCAGCTCGCGGGTAAACGCGCGTCGCTGGCTCAGCGTGACACGGCGCCCCTCCGGGACCGGTGGGGACATGGGCTCACCCACGATGATCGCGACCTTGGTCCGTTTGGGGAACTTTGCACCAGCCGGCATTGCCGCCTCGGTACCAGCGACGCCGATGGGAACGACTCGGGCACCAGTTCTGGCGGCCAGAAACGCTGCCCCGTCGTAGACCTCGGCGACCGTGTTGCCTTCCTGGCGGGTGCCTTCGGGGAAAACGATCATCGCTTCGCCGGCGTCGAGCAGTTCTTGTGCGACGCGTAAAGACTCTCGGTCAGCGGCACCCCGGTCGACAGGAAACCCGCCCAGTGCCGACATCACCCACGCGACCGGCGGTGACCCGAACAGGGACTCCTTTGCCAAGGACTTGGTGCGGCGGTCGCTGAGCGCCGCGACCATCGGCGCATCGAGGTTGGACCGATGCACCGGTGCCAGGATCAGCGGCCCGTCGCTGTTGAGATGCTCGGTGCCGCGCTGGACCAGCCGGAAGTACCGGAAGACCACATTCCGCAAGAGAAACCGAATCACTCCGTAGAAGGCCCGGCCCGCTCGCGACTCGGCGACCTTCAGGGATTTGGCTTGTGGGCCGTTGTCCATTGGCCTCACTCCAGCACACATCACCGTCCAGAGGCGAAGTCTGGCCGCTGACAGCAGCCGACCGGGTCGGTACGCTTAAGTCATGAGCTCCGCGACAGATGCGCTCCGCCAGGCGATCTACTTCCTCGATCGAGAGCTGGAGCCGTCCCAGAAGGTACGGGCGTTCGTCTGAGCGATCGATGTTGTCGACATGTTGGCTGACGGCGAGCTTGAAAAGCGGGTCCATGCCGGAACGCTGACCGAACTTGATGGCATTGGAAAGAGCACCGGTTCAGTGATCGAGGCCGCGGTGCTGGGCGAACCCAGTACGTACCTCAGCGATCTCGAAAGCCGGTCGGAGATCTCGATCGGAGAAGGCGCGGACCTCCGGGCTGGCTTGCGCGGGGATTGCCATGCCCATTCGACATGGTCCGATGGAGGCGCGACTGTGCGAGAGATGGCGCTGGCTGCCCAAGCACTGGGCCATGACTATCTGGTGATGACCGACCACTCACCCCGCTTGACGATCGCCCACGGACTGTCCGAAGAACGCCTGGCCGCCCAACTCGAAGAGATCGAGGGACTCAACCGCGAGCTCGCGCCGTTTCGTATCCTGACCGGCATGGAAGTCGACATCTTGGTTGATGGTCGTCTCGACCTCTCCGATGCGATGCTGAAGCGACTCGATGTTGTGGTGGCGAGCGTGCATTCGAAGATGCGGCTGCCCAGTCCAGAGATGACCCAGCGCATGGTGCTCGCGATCGCGAACCCCCACGTCGACATCCTGGGTCACCTGACAAATCGTAAGGTCGTCGGCGCCGGGCGCCCGCCGCCGGAGTTTGATGCCGACATGATTTTCGCCGCGCGCGCTCGTTTTGACACGGCAGTCGAGATCAACTGCAGGCCCGAATGCCAAGACCCGCCCGACGAACTTCTGGCGCTCGCCATCGAATGGGACTGCAAACTTGCCATTGACACCGACGCCCATGCTCCCGGCCAGCTCGAATGGCAGTCCTACGGTTGTGGCAAGGCGGCTCGCCACGGTGTCCACGTCGATCAGGTGATCAACACGATGGCCGCGGACGACCTGGTGGTCTGGGCCGCCTCGCATCCGGCTGCGTGACTGGTCGCTTCCCCCAGGGATTTCTTGGAACCTCGGGGCCCGGTGGGGCGTCGTGGTGCAGTGATGGAGACTTCCACGATGTCCGTTAATGACGGGTCGAGTAGCGAGGGCGTCACGATGGGCGCGCCCATGGCGAACGAGGCGTCCGCCGATGGGACCCCCTTCGAGGTGGTCCATACCGCGATCGTGCACGACGGTTTCGAAGCCTTGTACCAGGCCGAGTACGCCCCGATGGTGTGGTTGGCCCGTGGGCTGGTCGACACGACCGAGCGGGCCGAAGAGATTGTTCAGGACGCGTTTGCGAAGGTCTTCGATCGATGGATTCGGTTGGACGAGCCAGGTGGCTACCTGCGGATCATGGTCGTCAACGGTGCCCGCAGCGAGCTTCGCAAGCGCCAGGTGCGGCGCCGCGTCGGGCTGGAACGTCGCGCCGAGGTGGCTCCAGGACACGGTGACTACCTCATGGATGCGCTCGACAAGCTCCCCTCGAAGCGGCGAACCGCGTTGGTGTTGCGCTTCTACGCAGACATGTCGGAGAAAGAGATTGCCGAGGCCATGGGTGTCCGCCCTGGCACGGTCAAGAGCATGGTCTCTCGGGGCCTCGCAGAAGTACGAACGGTGATCGAACGATGAACGACAACGGCCATGCTCCCAAGCTGCCCAGCGACGCGGACCAGCCCGGTCAGAACCCGACCGACGAGACCGCGTTGGATGAAACCGCCCTGGATGACACAGCGTTAGGGGCCGCGCTCGGGGATGCCATTGGGCAACGTGTCGAAGCCTTGTACGTGCCACCGCCAGTTGCATCCATCGCCGATCGCGCTGCGGCTCGGACGAAGGCTCGCGATATCAGACGGACCACTGGCACGCTCGCGGCCTCGATGATCTTGTTGGTCGGCGGCATTGTTGGTTGGAACGCCATCAGCGACCAAGACGGTGACCAGTCAGAGCTCGCCACCACCGAGATCGAGGGCAGCCCTGCCTCTCCCGACGTTGATGATGTCCTGCCCTCCGAAACTGTCAGTGAGCCCGGTGAACCATCACCGTCGAGCGATCGGGAGTTCGAGACGATCACCCCCGAACGGCTCAGCACCGGGCCGGTGCTCGACTGGGTGGAGATCGAGTCAGGCATCGAGGATGTCGGCAATCTCGACTCGTTGCCCGACGGCCGCATTCTCGCTCGCTCGTTCGCCGAGGATGGCGAGACGTTGTTGGTAAGCGACAACGGTCTCGACTGGTCCTCGGTGTCTACCCCTCCAGGCATCTTCTTGAATTTCGTGGATGTCTCGGGCGAGCGCTGGCTGGCTTCGGGCTCGGTCGGTGAGGACTTCGACGATATCCACGTCTTCATCAGTGACGACGAGGGAGCGAGCTGGACCCCGCTGGCTGTCGACTTCTCGGTGGGCGAGCCGCGCACGGCACCATTCCTCATCGACCGGAGCTACCTCTCTGCTGCGTTGGTCTCCGGTGAGCGAGTCGTGCTCGTTTCGCAGACCTTCACCGAAGTCGACATTGTCGGGCTGCTGACCAGCCGGGGTTACGTCGACGGTGGCGCGGACATCCTTGGCTGGGGCTGGGGTGAAGGCACAA
>CAWKYX010000227.1:0-6269 GCA_963854265.1 Acidimicrobiia bacterium | reverse complement strand
GTCGTTCGAGGGGAGCAGCTTGTCGCTCCTACCGGTTCGGTTCGAGCCCAAGCCGGTGCAACAGCCTCATCCACCGATCGTCTTCGGTGGGGAATCCGCCGCCGCGCTCGAACGCGCCGCTCGAACTGGAGACGGCTGGTATGGCCACCGCCAGTCTCCGGTGGAGGTTGCGTCGGTTATTGGTCAGCTCGATCAACTGCGTGCTGCCCACGGTCGCGACGAAGCACCTTTCGAGATCACGATTCGTGTGACTCCCGACGTCGATCTCGACGATATCGACCGCTTTGCCGAGCTCGGGGTGGCCCGAGTCGTCGTCGAGTGTGGCTCGTTCTCCGACGCTGAGGGCAGAGGCGACCTCGACGAGCTGGAACGGTTCGCCGGCCGGGTCATGGATCGCTGGCAGTAGCAGCGGCGGCCTTGGCTCAGCGCCGGCAGGGGGCAGGGTTAGCTTGTGTTGTGACTACTTCGATGAGGCGAGCTGCCGCGCCCGAGGTGGGGTGTCGATCGCTCGTCTAGTGTTCGGATGACCTTCAGGGATAGTTCGAAGGGCTAGCAGTCACTCCGGATTGGACCCGAGAGGGTCTGGTGTGGGGAGCGACCAAGGAGGACAGAGCAGTGGGTCAGATCACGCTTACGACGTTCGAGGACTGTCGGGACGGGTACCGGCAGAAGAGCTTCAAGCAGGCGTTGTATGACGCCGGTGGGCTAGTGATGAAGGACTCTTTGTTGACTCTGTATGGTGTCGAGCACCGTCAACGGCGCCGGCTCGAGAACCGCCTGTTCCGTCGTGATGTCTTCGAGCACTACGAGACCAAGATTTTGCCGCCGGCGGTGGAGGAAGTGCTGAATGAACATGGGGGCGGTGGCGACATCGTCGAACTGGCACGTCGCATCACGTTGAACCTCACCGCCACCGCTGCCGGGATCGATCGGCCATTGGGCACCGCCGAGGAGACTGCCAAGCTCTATGAACACGTGGTGAAGTTCAGTGAGGGCGCGACAGCGTTGCACACCACGCGCGACCCCGCTGAGCTCCGAGCCGAAGTAACGGCGAGCATCGACGAATGGGACCGAAACTTCTTCACTCCTTCGTGGGAGCGGCGCGAGGCGCTCATCGCGGGTGTGGCCGACGGCACCGTTGGTGAGGCCGAGCTCCCGCCTGACGTTTTAACCACGTTGTTGGTCAACCGCGGTGAGCTCAACATGAGCCGCGAGGTGGTCCTGCGCGAGGTGGCTTTCTATCTGCAGGCCGGCGCTCACTCCACCACCGCTGCTGCCACCCACGCGGTTCACGAGATGCTGGACTGGATCGATGATCATCCAGACGATCGTGGGCTACTGGTTTCGGATCCTGGCCATCTACAGCGTTTCGTTCACGAGTCGATGCGGCTGCACCCGACCAGCCCGGTGGCGCTGCGCGAGGCCCTCGAACCGGTGATGCTCAAGAGTGGCACGGAGATTAACGCCGGCGACATCATTCAGTTCGATCTCATGTCGGCCAACCGTGACGTGACGGTGTTCGGGTCTGACGCGGCCCAATACAATCCGCTGCGCACTATCCCCGAGAATGTCGACGCTTGGGGCCACAGCTTCGGTGGTGGGGTCCACAAGTGCATCGCGATTGAGCTCGACGGTGGTGTCCCGCCAGAGCCCGGGTCCGACAAGATGATCCTGCTCGGCACGGTCGCCCTTATCGTCCACGGGGTGCTTCGTCGAGGTGCTCGCCGAGATCCCGACAACCTGCCTCAGGCCGACGAGACGACAACACGCCGATGGTGGGGCAGCTACCCCGTCGTGTTCGACCCAGAGCTCGCTGCCGGCTGAGGACGCTCTCCGGGCTGAGGCCTCGGCGTAGACGTTCCGGCGTTGGTAGAACAGGTGGCCCTGGTGCTCAGTTTGAACGCTCGACCGCTTCTTCGGGCGTGTCATTTGCAGCCCACCTTGGCCGTGACGGCAATCGCAACGGGGTTGGCGCTGTCGGCCGGTAGAGGAGCGTCATCGGTGTGGGTGGCGTTGGCCGTCCTGTCTGGGCAATTGACCGTGGGATGGAGCAATGACTATCTCGATCGCGATCGAGATCGCCAGGCGAAAAGAATGGACAAGCCCATCGTGGCCGGCGAGATCAGCGCGGGCGTCGTCCTCCGATCGGCCACGATCGCTTTGATGTTCTGCGTTCCGCTGTCCTTCGCGTCAGGAGTGCCGGCGGGCGCGATTCATCTGAGTGCAGTGGCGGCGGCCTTGGCGTACAACGTTGGCCTGAAGTCCACCGTGGCGAGCGCTGTTCCCTATGCCTATGCCTTCGGGGCACTTCCGGCATTCGTGACCCTAGGGCGCACGGGTTCGCCTGCTCCGCCTGGGTGGGCGCTGGCGGCGGGTGCGCTCATGGGAGTGGGGGCGCACTTCGTGAACACGCTCCCTGATCGCGCCGCCGACGAGGTGACTGGGGTCCGAGGCCTGCCGCAACGTCTGCCGGCCACATTGGCCGTTGTGATCGGAGTGGCGCTCCTGAGCTCTGCCGCTCTAGTCGTAACGTTGGCACCCCCCGGCAAGTCGAGCGCAACCAATGTGTGGTTCTCCGCAGCTGCACTGGTGAGCTCTGCCGCAGTGGTGGGAGCAGTTCTCGTTGGACGGCACCGCTTGGCGTGGTCGCTCACGATTGCCGTGGCAGGGATCACGGTGAGTGGGTTTATCGTCTCGGGCAGCACGCTTTGATCCTGAGACCTACGGGCGTACTCGGCGTCTGGGACAACCGGCACTATCCGTCCTGGTTCTTCGTGTTGGCAGACGTTCGCGCCGACCTCCAGCCTTGGAACGCGACCCGTGATGAAAATCCACCGGCTCGTGGATCCGCATGACGCCGTGACGAATCAGTGGAAGAATTCGTGCTTGGCTGCGGCTCCGTCGTCTCTGCGTGCCGCCCTACGGCTCACGCTCGGCTCCAAACCTATCCAGCCTGGGCTGATTACTCGATACGTCCATGGTCTGTGGGCAGTGGGGACATTCTCATGACACGCATTCGCCGGGGCTTTGTGACAGTGGGCGGCCGACAGGTTTGTTACCGGACCGCCGGGAGCGGGCCGCCGGTGGTGCTCCTCCACCAATCGCCGATTTCGTCGCGGTCTCTCGATCTTCAAACGCGGACCTTCGCGACGCGGTTCACCGCCATTGCGATCGATATACCGGGGCTTGGCCAGAGTGATCCGATGCCGATCGAGGCGCCGACAGTAGACGACTTCGCGATCGGTCTTGGCGAGACGTTGGATTCTCTTGGGGTTCAGCGAACCGCCCTCTACGGGTCTCACACCGGTGCGTCGATCTGCGTCGAGTTCGCACGGCGCTTTCCCGAGCGCACGGTCCAAGTCTTGATCGACGGCTACCCGATCTACACACCCGGCGAACAAGCACGGCGGATGGCGACGTATTTCGGGTGGGTCGAGCCGCAATGGGATGGCGGCCATCTGCTGTGGGCGTGGTCGCGGTTTCGCGAGCAGCACCTTTTCTACCCTTGGCACGCACCGGGTCGTGGCACGCGTGCGGGCTGCGACGTTCCCACGTCCGAAGTCCTGCACGCTGGGACCGTGGACCTTCTCACTGCAGGGAAGGGCTATGTGCGCCCGTACCAGGCCGCCTACACCTACGACGCGGCGCAACGCATTCGCCAGGTGTCCGTGCCGACGCGCTTCCTCGTGTATCGCGACGACTTGCTTGCCAAGGCGCACGCGCTTCTCGAAGGATTGCCGGAGTGTTGCGAGATCGTGCCGATGCCCGATGATCGGGTCGCTGGTGTTGAAAAGGAACTAGAAGTCCTCAGCTCGGCACCCAGCCAGGGGGCGCCGGTCACGCTGCCCGAGACCACACCTCTTGCTAACGGGTTCACGAGACGGTATGTCGATACCGACGGCGGACAACTGCACATCCGCGAAGGCACCCGGGACGGCGGCAAACCGCTGCTTGTCTTGCCGCCGATGCCCGGATCCTCGACGGGGCTTCTTGATCGACTTGGTCTTCTCGGCCTTGACAGACATGTGGTGGCCCTCGACTTGCCTTCGTGTGGTGACTCGGATGGCTTCTCCGCTGGAGCGGGGTCGATTGAGCAGATGGCCGACCGTGTCGCTGAGGCGGCAACAAAACTTGGACTGGGGGAGTACGACCTCTACGGGGTCAACGGCGCTGCGCTCGTCGCGCTCGAGCTCGGCCAGCGCTACCGTAAGTTGAAAGTTGTGGCGGAGGGTGTGCCGTACCTGCCTGACTTCGATGCTGAACTCTCCGACCGGTATGCGCCGCTGATCGAACTGCAGGACGACGGCACGCATTGGCTCAAGCTCTGGTTCGCTGTTCGGAACGAGCAGCTGTTTTGGCCCTGGTATCGGCAGACCGAAGCGGCGATCCGGCCGATCGAACCAAGCATCACCCCGTCAGGACTACAGGACAGGGTCTTGTCCTACATGAAGAGGCACGAGTCCTACCGGGCGAGCTACCAGATGGTCTTTGGCCAAGAAGCGGCTCAAACCCGCGCCGCCGTCAGTGCGAACGTGCGCCTATTTTCGGCTGAACATGATGTGTTTCACGACGCCACCCTGGCGTTGGCGAAGGTCGCCGGCGCCAAGTCTGAAGTCCTCCCCTCGAGCGCGCTCGAGAGCGTCACGAAGATCGCCGCCGCACTCAACGAGTGATGCATGGGTTTGCCCGGCATCGAGGCTGGCGCTCCCGGACACCTCAAGGCGGTCCAGCGCGGCACTGATCGACCGGCTGGCGCCTGTTGTCGTGGCGTGAGCACAGATTTCGACACTGCGGCGGGGTTGTCGAAGGTGGCGACCTCGTCGGCGACTGAAGCGGATGGGGGTCGCGTTGCTGGCTGCGTCCAACACTCGTGTCGTCATCTCGTTCAGAAGCGAATTTCGTAGGCACAGGTGTGGGCCCCGGCGGTCTTGTGGGTCACGCGTTCGACCATCGCTCCGGGCATGAGCTCGCGAATGAAGTCGAGTTCGGTGGTGCATGCCTGGGTGTAGTGAGTTGCAACGGCCCAGATGGGGCAGCTGTGAAGGTTGATCCGGTAGTGGTTGTGGTCGGGCGTCTCGCAGTCAGCGAGATATCCCTGTTCATCGAGCATGTTGGTCAGGACGCTCACACGTTCGGAGATTGACTTGCCCGTAAATTTGTCTTGCGCTCCTTCGACGAGGCGGCGTCGGCGCCGCTCGAATACTCGATTCACGAGTTCGGGGTCTTCCTCTTCGATGTGTTCAAGGAGTTCGACGGAGAGGCTGTTGTCTGTCGTAACGAACAGCGGTTCGGTGAGGTCGGTGGCGTGGTAGCGGTCGGCTGGGCGTCCGGGTTGGCCGCGGTCTTGACTCGCGGTGATGAGGTCAGCGGATCGCAGTGCTCTGAGGTGTTGGCGAACTGCGCTGGAGGAGATCTCGAGGGTCGCGGCGAGTTCTTCGGCGGTTGCGTCGCCGCTGCGCTTCAGTGCAGCGAGCACCCGGCGCTGAGTCGATGAAAGCGCAGCGCCGGTGGTGTCCATCGTCTGATCGTAACAGGTCGCAGAGTTTAAGGAGTTTCGCAACATGCAACTGGCATAATCCTGGTAGGTTGAGCATTCTTGAGGCCCCAATCGACAAAGAACTGACGCTGGGACCACCGCGGGAGACGAATGAAGTGAACGTCTGGATCGACCAGGACCTATGCACCGGCGACGGACTGTGCGAAGAGATCGCGTCCGACGCCTTTCTCGCGATGGACGAGGGGCACTTCTATGCGCTCGCAACCAATAAAGTGGAACCGTACAGAAACCAACGAAGGACGCAAGAGCGATGACAACGACCGAGCAGGACACGGAACCGCTTATCGCCTTGAGCGGCGAGGCAGTAGCGAAGGTGGCTGAGCTGTTGGCGGCTGAGGGCGAAGAGGGCCTCGGACTTCGGTTAGCTGTGCGCGCAGGTGGATGTTCGGGATTCTCCTATGAGATCTTCTTCGATTCCGATGAGAGCGCCGATGACCACGTCGCCAACTTCGGACAGGTCACGGTCAGAGTCGACGCGGCCAGTGCTGCGCAGCTCACCGGGGCAACTCTGAACTACAGCGACGGACTTCAGGGCGCCGGATTTAGTATCGACAACCCCAACGCCCGGATCAGCTGCGGGTGCGGGCAGTCGTTTAACTGATGAGCGAAACACTCCGCGAAATCAAAGAACTGACCGACGCGAGCTACGAGTACGGCTTCAGCACTGATCTTGACACCGACATCGCTCCCCCCGGTTTGACCGAGGACACCG
>CAWKYX010000226.1:0-6278 GCA_963854265.1 Acidimicrobiia bacterium | reverse complement strand
TCGCCGGACCGTGGGCTCCGAACCTATGGCGGGCAGCTCCTCGCTCAATCGCTGGGTGCGGCCCAGCGGACGGTTTCCGACGACCGGGATGTGCACTCGATCCACTCGTACTTTTTCAAGGCAGGTGTTGCCGCCAAGCCCGTTGAGTTGAGGGTCGACCGACTCCGAGATGGGCGCTCGTTCAGTCAGCGCCGGGTGGTGGCACTGCAGGACGGCACAGAGGTGTTCCAGAGCCTGATCTCGTTCCACGTCCCCGAGGAAGGCCTCGAGTGGGAAGAACCAGTCACCATCAATGTGGCCCCGCCGACCAGCGAGCACCCCTACACCGACTACAGCGACTACACGGAGTCGATCTTGCCCGTCGAAGAACACCCGTGGTCCGGGCGGGGCCGCCCGATCGACGTCCGCTATATCAACCCCCCAACCGCACCGGCGGGTCAGCCGGTGACGGAACCCCAACTGATGTGGATGCAAGTTCACGGCGAGCTGGGAGACCATCGAGCCCTTCATCACGCAGGGCTGGCCTACCTCGCCGACACAGGGATGGGTGCGGTGATGCCGCTGCCCCACGGATACACCTGGCGAGACGAGCGACTCATTGGGGCCAGCCTCGATCACGCCATGTGGTTCCATCGCCCGGCCAAAGCTGACGAGTGGCTGTACTTCGACCAACGAGTCGAATCCACGTCACGCAGCCGGGGCTTAGCCAGCGCCCGTTTCTATGACCTCGGCGGCCATCTCGTCGCCACCTGTATGCAAGAAGGCCTAATGCGCTGGAACGGCTGAAACGCCGAAGAAGCTTCTCTGCGATCTAGTCGTCGGGTGCGAACTGGAATGAACGGCTCGGCAGCTCGGTCCAGGTCTGCCACACGCCGGAGTCACCGTCTCGTACCTCGACGCCCTGGTGAGGGCGGCCCCACAAACCGAGGAGCAGCTGGCTTGTCGAACCTCGAACGACGGCGCTGCCTGGAGCCTCTGAGGCGATCGACAAGGTGTCGACGATCTCAGCGTCGGGTCCCATGAGTTCGAGGGAGAGTGCCCCGGGATCCTCGCCGGTCATCCGACGGAAGGATGGAAGAACCCACGTAGCGACGTAGTCGACGGCATCGTGACCCTCGTCTGTCGTGATTCCATGAGGTTCGCCCAGTGCGGCTTCGACGTCCATACAGTGCACGCCGATCTCGGAGAGGGCATGCCGAGCCCAGAGTCCACGGGTCCCGGGCCCTCCAGTCATGGAGACGTAGCACTGCGCGTGCTCGTCGGCAGACATGTGGGCCAAGACAGGCTCGACCCGCTCGACAAATTGCTCGGAGTCGAGGTCAGGTGTGAAAGGGGCAGTTTCAGCGAGGGCCCGATCCCGGGCGGTTTGGTCGTCGGGCGCGGAGTCCATCATGTGCCGCCAGAACGAGAGCGCCCAGCCCACATGAGTAGCGACCTCTCCAATGGTCCACGCCGGCGTGTTCGGGACCCCGATCGATCCGTGGGTTACGGCGCGTTCGGATAAGTATCGGACCGACGCTCTGATGGTCCCGATGCGAGCTTGATGATCCATAGGCCGACCAGATTAGTGGCCGAGTGAGTGGCGGCCGAGAAACTCAACCAGCGACTCCGCAACCCGCTCGCCCTGCTCGACATGAACGAAATGACCGGCGTCGGCGACGTGGAGAAGCTCCACGTTTGGTAGCAGCGCTGCGATTGCTTCGCTGCTTTGCCGGTAGATCGAACTGGTGTCAGCCGCCGACACAAGAAGAGTTGGATGATGCAGCGATCGGGCAGCATCCTCGTCGAGCACCCATTGACTTCCCGCAGGAAGATCCAGATCGAACAGTGCTGGGGTATCGGCGAGTGCCATCTCCTCTGCGCCTTCCGAGAGGAGCTCCGCGAGCGAGGCCATGACGTCTTTCCCGCGGGGGCCGGCCAAGAACATCAGCATCGCTTGCTCATAGTCACCAGCTTCAAAGATTTGCGCTAGGGCCTTCATCGCCTCGTCCATGCCCGCCGCAGCCGGGACAGTAAACATCCCTGGTTCCAGCAGGGTCATTGTGTGGAAGCGCTCGGGAGCGTCGATGACGGCTTGGAGCACGATGTCCGCGGCCAGAGAATGGCCGACCACTTCTGCACGTTCAATGCCGAGATGATCCAGAAGCGCCACCAGGTCAGCTGCCTGATCGCGGATTGTGCGACCCAACTGAATGGCGTCGTTTGGCCGAGGGGCGGAGTTTCCGCCGTACCCCCGACGCCGATACGTCACGATCCGGTAGTCATCGAGCAGGCCCCCGTGTCTCAGCATCGGCTCCCAGGGATCGACGAATACAGATCCATGAACGAACACCACCGGCGTGCCCTCGCCCCTCACCCGGAACTCCAATGTGCATCCGTCGACTCCGAAAGTCTCCAAGGATCTCTTCCCTCCAAAGCGCACGGCACATTACGCACCCCACACAACCTGCGGCGCCACGACTAGGTGCGATGGGTTTTGCAGCAGCGCGGCACGGCTCTGATGACTGTGGAAGCATCGCTGACGTGACGGTCACCAAAGTTCTGGATCTGAGCGACAACCGAGGAGGAGCATTCGCAACGCGGCTTCTGGCGTGCACCGGCGCCGAAGTCATTGTCGCTGAACCACCCGGCGGCTCGCCACTCCGAAGCGCGCCGCCGCTAATACAGGGGCCCGACGGGGTTCGGTCGGCCGCTTGGGAGTACCTCTCCTCATTCAAACAGACGGTGCAGGTCGCTCCGGCCGATCGTGTCGCAAGTGCTGCTGGCTACCACGTCGCCGTGGTTGGCAGCGACAGTCCTGGAACCTCGGTCGCTGAACTGGCGAACGAGCTGCGAGACGCACACCCCGGCCTTGTCGTCGTGGCGGTGACCCCATACGGGCTCACCGGTCCGCAAGCAACATGGCGAGCTGGCGACCTCGAACATTGGGCGCTCGGCGGACACATGGCCCTGAACGGCGAACCCGACCGGGAGCCAATCCCCGGCGGTGGCGCCTGGAACTCACATCTCGCTGGCGCAACGGCGGCGGTCGCAGCCCAGGCAGCTCTCCTCGCCCCCGCGCCTCAACGTGGGGTCCTCGTCGACGTTTCAGCACAAGCAGCTCTCGCCGCCGCCCACCAGTGGTCGTTCTCGATGTTCACCCACACAGGCGTTGTGAAGCGCCGGGCGGGGAACAAACACGCCGAGATGCATCACCCCCTCAACCTCTACGAGTGCAACGACGGGTGGGTCTGCATCGCAGCCGCCACGTTCAACCAGTGGGAGGGCCTCTGCATCGCGATGGATCGGGTCGAGCTCCTCGCCGACGATGACTTAGCAAACGCGGCCAACCGTTTCGATCGAGCCGATGAGATCGACGCCGCCGTGACCAAATGGACGCTGGGCAGAACCGTCGCCGACGTGGTCGAGGCTTGCCAAAGCCACTTCTGTCCTGCCGCACCGGTCGGCAATCTCGTCGACATCTTGGGCGACGAACAGTTGGCCTATCGCGACTACTGGCGGCCAGTGCCTGAGTTGGGCGACCGTGCCGTCGTTCCCGGAGTGCCGTTCGTCGTCCCCGCGAGCCCAGATACTCGACCTGCTCCAACGGCTGCGCCAGCGGCCGCCTCGCCCGCAGCTGAGTTTGCTCCGCTGCGTGGTGTCCGGGTCCTCGAGCTCACCATCTCGTGGGCCGGACCCCTCGCTGGTCGGTTCCTGGCCGACCTTGGGGCCGACGTCGTCAAGATCGAACATCCGACATCTCGCGGGGTTGCCATGACCACCCCTGACCCCGATGCCGAACCGGAGCCGTGGAACTGGGGCGAGCTGCCGCCGATCACGGTGCGCAACGGCGTCTTTCCCGATGCCCATCCTGGCGACGAGTGGTGGAACCGGATGAGCCTGTGGAACAAAATGAACCGCTCCAAGCGGAGCCTGTGCCTCGATGTGAAGGGGCCTGGCGGCCGAGAAGTCTTCGAGCGGCTCGTCGGTACTGCCGACATCGTGTTGAACAACTACAGCCCTCGCGGTGTCCGGTCGCTCGGTATCGACCACGACACGCTGCGGGCAATCAAGCCCGATCTGGTCACCGTCGCGATGAGTGGCTTTGGTGCGACGGGGCCCGGTTCCGAAGCGGTGTCCTGGGGCCCTATTCTCGATGCCGGATCCGGGCTGGCGGCTACGACCGGATATCGGGACTCGGGTCCGTACAAGCAGGGCCTGGCCTACCCGGACCCAGTCGGCGGCATTCATGGTGCATCGGCGGCCTTGGCTGCGTGGGCCGAACATCAACGCACGGGCGGCCCCGTGCACGTCGACCTCTCTCAACTCGAAACCCTGTTAACGATCGGCGGAGATCAGGTGTTGGAGGCGTCGATCACGGGACAATCCCCTGAACGCCGTGGCGCTCGCTCCTCGATCCACGCCCCAGCCGGGGCCTACCGATGTGCCGGTGACGATCGTTGGCTGGCCCTCACCGTTGAAGACGCCGCCGATTGGGATCGACTCGTTTCGCTGATGCCGTCTCTGGACCGACCCGGATGGGGTCACGTGGACCAGCGTCGCCGCGATCACGACGCCATCGACGATCTCATTGCCGAATGGACCGGCCAGCGCGCCGCTCATGATGCGGTCACCCAGTTACAGAACGCTGGACTGGCGGCCGCGGTCGTGGCCACGAATCAGGATCTCGTCGAAGATCCCCAGCTGGCAGCGCGCGGCTTCATGGTCACGGTCGACCAGCATACGTGCGGACCCCGCCTGTACCCGGGCGCCCACTTTCTGGTGGACGGTCATCCACAGGCGATCCGCCCGATGTCACCACTCGGGGGCGACAACACAGACGTCCTGAACGAACTCGGCTACTCGCCAGCCGAACAGGCGGCGCTCGAGGCGTCGGAAACCACCGCGACGACCCCGCCCGACTGAGACTCGCCGCTCTGACTATCCTGCGGTCGCTATGGCAACGTCGGCGAAACGCATGGAAGGCCGGCAGGCATTCGTCGGATGTCACCAAGCACACTGGCAGAGCGACTTACGGCCCCCATATACCGCTGAACGATTATTGGGACATGATTGAACGGCTCACACGACGACTCGGCGGCGGCACCGACGGCTCTGTCTGCGCCTGTTTGAGACATTCGGATACCGCGGAAGCCAGTACCAGGTTCCCGCAGCGGTCCAGGAGATAACGACCCAGCAGGGCTCGATGAATCCGATCGTGGCGGCCTGCATCTCTGTCCGGCTCATGGTGTTTGCCGAGGCACGCTTCCAGTGGCAGCGCTTCGAGAACTTGCGGCCCGGCACCGTGGCTCGAACAACGCCTTCAACACGTTGTATCTAGGCGCCGGGGCCGACGCTCCGGTCGATCAATGACAGATGTCCACGACGAGTCGCGGCGGCCCGGCCAGGGTAAACACGTTGAATGGTGTGGCCGCGTCAGCTGACACGAACCAGGTCACATACCCCTCATAGTCGCCAGCCATTTCGGCCTCCACCAAGTTCGCAGCACCGATTGATACGCCGAACAATTCCTGCGGACCGCTATACCATTCGGCGGGATCGGTGATGGCCCAACCCGCCGAACCAAGAAAGCGGACTTCGAGGAACTCGTTCCCGGCGATGCTGACCGGCAAGCCAGATCCGTCGTGCAGCGGGGTGCCGGAAATCCAGTGGATGCTCCAACCATTCGGGACTCGGCCCGCCTCCTCAAACTCGATGACGAAGCGGTCGTAGCCCGGATGGGTACCGATGCGAACCTCTTGTTGAAGCGCGCGGCCTGGCGCAGAAAATGCGGCGCCGGGCCAACCGGCTGTCACGTTGGCTGCGGTCGACCACGACGGGTCACACCCTGGAGGGGTAGTGGCCGGGGGTGCCGTGCTGGGAGCCGCAGTGGAGGCGACAGGAGCCCCCGTCGTGGTCGGCGCACTCGAGGTGTCCGGTGCGCCCTCAGACGGTGCGCTGGTGACCGTGGTTGAAGTATTGAAGGTTTCCGCAGTGGTGGAAGCGTCGTTCTTGGCGGTCGAGGCCACCGTGCCGGCGGAGCCACTACATGCAGCTGAAAGAAGAGCCAACGTGGCAAGCAATACGTAGCGCATGTCAATCCTTTCGGGGAGAACCCCAGAATGCCGAACAGTAGCACTGTCGGCGAACAAGACGTCAGCAGTCCTTCTCGTTGACGGCGCGGTCGAGCGTGAGTGTCTACCTAGTAACCCGACGCATATGCGGACCGGGATCCATTACCTACCCAAACAGGTTGCACTAGAGCCTACGGCGGCTGCAGGCCGTGCCCAGTGGGCTAG
>CAWKYX010000225.1:0-6283 GCA_963854265.1 Acidimicrobiia bacterium | reverse complement strand
ACCTTCGCGACGTGGGCTTCGACAAAGCGATCAGCCAGGTCCCAACGTTCGAAGTGGCCAATGATGTCCGCCGCCCACTCATGGAAGGGCTCGGCGTCAGGATCGGGGTTGATCATCACGAATCCGGCCCACGTTTCCACAGGCACCTCGGGAAGCTGGAACTCGCCATCGGCAGCGCGTTCGGTCACGTGACCGAAGTCCCAATCTGCGGGGGCATGCTTGAACGTTCCGTCGAGCTCCCATGCGAAGCCGTGGAACGGGCAACGGATCTCCTCGCAGTGGCCGTCAATCTCTTTCAGCTGGCGACCTCGGTGCAGGCACGAGTTCCAGTAGGCCTTGATGGTGTCGGGGGCCGTGCGCATGACGAAGAACGACATCCGAGCGATTTCGTAAACCATGTAGTCGCCGACATCGGGAATGTGCTCCTCGCGGCACGCGAACTGCCATGTCCGGCTCCAGACATGTTTCACTTCCTTTTCGTGCCACTCGCGACTGGTGTACCGCTCAACGGGCATGTCCTGGCTGCCGAAGTATCGGGGCGACTCCAGGCGGAGAACCTCGGGGACCTCATGGGTATCTGTGTCGAGGAGTTCCTGGTAGCTGACCCCAGGCGAACGGGCCACTCCTGGTGCCGACCTGTCGGCGATACTCATGTCGCAACTCCTGTTTCGATGTACGCCAGGCCCGGAGGGCGGCGTGGATTGTTGTACCAATCTAGCAGAGCAGTGAACGGCCGTTCATATCCCCGGTGCTCGTCCTGTGGCGCTCAGATGCCGCCTCGATGATCAGGTCGCAAACCCACATCGACATGAAGCCACCGGCGATGACCTTGCCCTGCATGACGGCGATGGTGGGCTTGGGAATGTCGTGCCAGCGCCGACACATGGGGAGGTACATCTTCTTTTCGTAAGCCATGAACGCGGGCGAGGGCCGTGCGAGCCAGCCGTTCGAGTCACCCTCCGACAAATAGCGCGTCCCCCGGCTCAGCGCTTCTCGACGTTGAGATTGAGGTGATCCAGCCCGCGCAGGATGAAGCTGGGCTCGTACTCGAAGGTGTTGTCCTCCCTGAAGGTGGGCAGCTTCAAGGACTTGACCAACTCTTCAAAGGCCACCTTGCCTTCCAGGCGAGAAAGCGGCGCTCCGATGCAGAAATGGTGGCCTTTCCCGAAAGCCACATGCTCTTTGAGATTGTCTCGTGACGCATCGAAGACCTCCGGATCGGCAAACACATCCTCATCGCGGTTGGCCGACGCGAACATCACCCAAACCGTCGATCCGGCCGGAACGGTGACGCCGTCAAGCTCAACATCGCGTGTGACCGTTCGGAATAGCCCCTGGTTCGGGGATCCAACGCGGAGGCCTTCCTCGACCAACCCGTTGATCGTCCCCGCTGGATCATTCTCCATCTGCGCCCACCACCGAGGATTCTCGATCAGCAACCGCATGGTTTCGTCCAAGAACTTGGTGGTTGAATCGTTTCCGGCGACCATTAGTTGGCGCACGATCCCGTAGACCTCGGGGAAGTCGAGCTTGCGGGTCTCGTCTTCGGGAAGGTCTGGATCGGCGAAATCGGCGTGGACAAGCGATGACAAGATGTCATCACCGGGGTTCTCGAGCCGATCGAGATACTCCTCATGCCAGTACTGTTGCGCTTCGATGCGACGACGCGCCCCTTCGAGTCGGTCCTCATCGCTGGGTGCAGCCCCGAGCGTAAGGCTCGACGCCCACGTCCAGTACTTGATCTTGTCGAACGTATGCGGCGCCATGTTCAGCGTGCGGTGGATGACCGCCACAGGCAGTCGGCTCGCGAAATCATCGTGAAAATCGACCGGGCCCTCATCGGGGAACTGTTCGATGAGATCAACGGCGATTTCTCGGATCGTGTCCTCGAGACCGGCAATGCGCCGCGCCGAAAATATTCGCGACACCAACTTGCGGTACCTCGTCTGATGCGGCGGATCGATAGTGAGCATGGTCCCGGCCGTCGGCCAGCCCTGGGCCATGATCTCGGCAACCTGCGCCATGACCTCAGGCGAACCGGTCGACTTCGCATTCGAGCCCTCAGATGAGAATGTCTCGGTGTCGCGCAGGATTCGGTTGACCACATCGTGACGAGATGCGAAGTACATCTCGCTCTTGTTGTCATAGAACACACCACCGTCAGCGCGGAGGGTGGCGTAGTGACCGAAGGGGCACTGCTGGATCTCGCGGTCGGCGGGGTCGTTGCTGTTGAGATCGATAGTGGCCGGTGACGTCATAGGTGCATCCTCGCACCCCATAGCGATCCTTGATGGATTTCCTCGAAGGCGCTGTGCACATTGGCGTACCTACCAGCGCACCTCACCGTCGTCCCTGCATGCCAAACTGGTGGTCGCGTTTGCTGGACGCTCGTTGTCCAAGCGCTTTGCCACCGACCTGACCTCAGCCGATATGACAGGAGCCTCATGACGACCGTTCGCCGCTGCGCCCACTTCGTCCCCGGCGGGAACGAGAAGATGCTGTCGAAGGCGCTCACAACCAGGGCTGATGCGCTGGTGTTGGACCTTGAAGATGCTGTGACTCCCGATACCAAGGACGCCGCTCGCCAGGTGGTCTCGTCGTGGCTGGCCGACGTCGACTTCGCGAAGCAGGAACGTCTGGTCCGTATCAACCCCATCGACACACCCTGGTTCCGCGCTGACCTCGAAGCGACCATGGCGCACCCACCCGACGCGTACATGATCCCAAAGGTGAACCACGGCGACGACATCAGGCTCATCGACAGCGCCATCAGCTCCCTTGAAGCGCAGCACGGCCACGCGCCAGGCGGCGTGAAACTGGTGGTGTTGGGCACCGAAACCCCCCGAGGCTTCCAGAACATCGAAGGCATCCCGTGCGTCGATCGAGTTACGGCGTTGACATGGGGCGTCGAAGACCTCTCGGCCGCTCTCGGCGCAAGACGCACCCGTGGTCCAGACGGCAAGTACCTGCCGTTGTTCGAGCACGCCCGAACGGCTTGTCTCCTGTCTGCCGCAGCAGCCGGGGTCCAACCGCTGGACACGGTCTTCGTGGACGTGACCGACCCGGACGGACTCCGCCAGGACTGTCTCGATGCCGCGTGGGTGGGCTTCACCGGCAAGATGAGCATCCACCCCGGCCAAATCGACATCATCAACGAGGCGTTCACACCATCGCCCCAAGAGCTGGATCGTGCGCGGGCCCTGCTCGATCGGCTGGAAGTCGAGCAAGCGCTAGGGCGTATGGCATTCCGCTTCGAAGGTCAGATGGTCGACGTGCCCCATTTCCAACAAGCGAGACGCATCCTTGCTCTCGCCGAGGTGCTCGAGGCTCGCACCTGAGTTGATCGCTCGCAGACCATCAGGCATCGCCGATTGCACCAGCACGATCTGCGTGATGATCGAAGCAATCGATCCAGTGAACGCCGACATCGCACAACGCATCGTCTATATCCAGCGGTCCGCCTACAGCGTCGAGGCATGCCTCATCGGTTTCGATGGAATCCCGCAGCTCGACGAAGCTGCCGAAGACGTCATGGCGCTCAACAACTTGCAGTGGCGAGGTGTGTTCGATGGCAACGCGTTGGCAGGCGTCATTGCCTGGCAGATCGAACAGGACGTCATCGAGATCGACCGGCTCGCCATCGATCCTCGTTTTGCGCGGAGGGGCCACGGCCGCCAGATCGAACGACCATCGTCTCGACGGGAACCGACAATGGACCCGCTTGCGATCTCTACGCGAGCGAGGGCTTCACCGAAACGGGCAGAACCGAAATAGCGGCCGGGATCTTTACCACGCAGTTCAGCCGACCAGTGCCGGCCGCGGCCCGGGCGATCAATAGGACTTCGGGAGGCCCAGAGTCTTGGTCGCGACGTAGTTGAGCACCATCTCCTGGGTCACGGGCGCGATCTTCACGAGCCTGGCTTCACGCCAGTAGCGCTCCACGTCATACTCCTTGGCATACCCAAACCCCCCGTGTGTCTGCATGGCCCGATCGGCGGCATCGAAGCCCGCCTCCGATGCCAGGTACTTGGCCAAATTCGCTTCCTCGCCGCATTCCAAGCCGCTGTCGTAGCGCCACGACGCCAGCCGGATCATCTGCTCCGCGGCGCGTAGCCGTGCGTGGCTGTCGGCCAGCGGGAACGCAACTCCTTGGTTCTGACCAATTGGCCGATCGAAAACGATCCGTTCGTTGGCATAGCGCACCGCCTTTCGCAGGGCGACCTTGCCAATACCGAGCGCTTCGGCTGCGATCAAAATGCGTTCGGGGTTGAGTCCATCAAGGAGGTAGCGGAACCCCTCCCCTTCCTCGCCGACGCGACGCGAGACCGGTACCCGCAAGCCGTCGTAGCGGACCTCGCAGGAGACCACCGCGTTGCGCCCGACCTTTGGGATCGGGGTGATGTCGACCGCATCGTCTTTGAGGTCCACGAGCAACAGTGTCATGCCCTGAGTGCGGCCATCACAGTCCTCGCGAGGTGTTGTCCTGACGAGTAGGAGACACACATCGCAGTACGGCGCTTTGGTGGTCCACACTTTCGCGCCATGCACGACATACTCGTCGCCATCACGTTCGGCTCGGGTCGTAATCGATGTGGTGTCCAACCCGGCGTCGGGCTCGGTCACACCAAAGGCCGTATGGATAGTGCCGTTGGCCACGCCAGGGAGGATCTCCTGTGCAAGCTCTGGGCTGGCGTACTTTCGGACGGGCTCCATCCCGAACATCGACAGGTGAATGGCCGAGCAGCCGTTCATGGCCGCCCCAGAAGCGGCGACTTCCTCCAGCACGATCGATGCTTCAGTGATCCCCTGACCGCCGCCCCCGTACTCTGTGGGAGTCGCGATACCAATCCAGCCTCCCTCGGCCATGGCTTCGTAGTAAGACCACGGGAATTCGTGGTTCTCGTCGCAGTCGCGCCAGTACGTGTCGGGGAAGTGCGCACAGACGCGCCGAACCCCCTCACGGATGGCCTCATGGTCGTCGTTTGGCGTGAAGTCCATGGAATCAGCCTCTCACGAGAGGTCGAGCGCAACCCACATGCTTCCCGCTTCGGCCTCAACGTGTTGAGTTGGGGTCTGTCCCCAACTCAACACGGTCCCCAACTCAACACGTTCTCCTACAGGCCGGTTTTGCCGGCTTCTCGCAGCATGGGGATGTGTTCGGTGAACGCTGTCCCCTCGGGGACCGCTCCAATGGTCGCACCGGCATCAGTCATGAGCGTGTGGCCGCTGATGTAACCAGCCTCATCGGACGCCAAGAACAGTGCGGCGTTCACGACGTCTTCCGCCAAACCCGCTCGTCCTTTGAGCGGCGATACAAGCGCCAGCTCAGCGGCCACCTCGTCGATCTTGGAGGCATCGCCCAACTGGAAAGCCGCAACCATGGGCGTAGCCATGCCCGCGGGGCCGATCGCGTTCGCCCGGATCCCGTAATGGCCCAGTTCGGCTGCTGCAGCCTTCGTGATACCGACCACCGCATGCTTCGCAGCGGTATAAGCGTGGGGACCTAGCCCGCCGAAGACTGCAGCGGTGGAAGCCATCGACACGATGGCGCCTGTGCCACGGGGCTTCATCACCCGGGCTGCGTGCTTGACGCCGTAGAAGACGCCATTGACGTGGACGTCCAGTGTTGCCTTCCACTCGTCGGCCGGGTGGGTATCGAATGGGCCGACCGCTCCGACGATGCCGGCGTTGTTGTACATGATGTCCAGCTGCCCGAAGGCCGAGACCGCAGCGTCGACTAGGCCCGCCACCTCGTCCTCAACGGTCACGTTGCAGTGCACATAGATCGCGTCGTCGCCGAGCTCGTCTGCGAGCGCCTGGCCTTTCTCGTCTTGGATGTCGCCAAGGGCAACCTTGGCGCCCTCGGCCACGAAACGACGTGCCGCCCCTTCACCAAACCCACTGGATGCTCCAGTGATCGCAGCTATTTTGCCTTCAAGCCGTCCAGCCATGTTTCGGTCCTCCGTTGAGTTCGTTCGCGACGAAAGCTAGCTCGTGACTCACGTCGGTGCCGCCGTCGACAGCGCCGGGACAGTCCGTGCCCATGACGCTGCCCAAAGATCGGACGCCGACCCGCAGGTCTTACGCGTTCGCTGAAAGGTGATCGAGTCGCGCTTGACCGATTCTGGACCCCGAGGTCAGCGTCGACCGGCGAGGTAGTCGTTGAGGGTTTCGTGCCACGCCCGGACCCGGCTCTCTTGCCCGGCGAGGTAGGGCTCTTGGTAGCCGCGAGAGCGTTGTCCGCGCTGTTGGCCCTCGGCTAGTGCCATGTCCTGGAAGATCA
>CAWKYX010000224.1:0-6324 GCA_963854265.1 Acidimicrobiia bacterium | reverse complement strand
CAAGAAGGCGGCTACGACTGCGGCCAGCATGGCGACGATTGCCAGTGGGAATGACCGGGCGTCTGCTGCGGACTGGATGATGTAGAACTTGGCCACGAAGCCCGACGTGAACGGAACACCGGCTTGACCAAGGAGGAAGACGGTGAGCGCCAGCGCGACAACAGGCCGCTTCTGGGCAAGCCCCTTGATGTCGTCCAACGTCGTCAACGCGTCACCTTCACCGCTGATCAAGGTGACAACAGTGAAGGTGCCGATAACCATGAACGAGTACGCAGCGAGGTAGAAGAGCACTGACGCTGTCCCGTCCGGCGTCGCTGCTTGGACACCGACGAGCATGTAGCCCGCGTGACTGATCGACGAATACGCGAGCATGCGCTTCACGTCGTTTTGCACGATCGCAAGCAGCGAACCGACCATCAGGGTTGCGATGGCGAGCCCGTACACAACCGGCTGCCAGTCCGTCCGGTAGTCGATGAAGGTCAGGTAGAACACCCGCAGAAGCCCGGCGAACGCGGCGGCCTTCACGGCCGACGCCATGAATGAGACCACCGGGGTCGGTGCACCTTGATAGACGTCCGGCGTCCACGAGTGGAACGGCACGGCCGCGACCTTGAAACCGAATCCGACGAGGAGCAAGGCGAAGCTTCCGAGCAAGAGTGCGTCCTCGAGGACAACCGTTGTCCTCAGGAAGGCTCTGATCTCGAGGAGGTTCGTGGAGCCCGTGGCCCCGTACGCCAATGCGATGCCGTACAAGAAGATGGCCGATGACAAGGCGCCGAGCACGAAGTACTTGAGGCCGGCCTCCTGGGATTGGATGCGCCGGTTGTGCATGGCTGCCAGCACATAAACGGCCAGTGAAAGAATCTCGAGTCCGAGGAACATCACGATGAGGTCGTTGGCGCTGGCCATGATGATGCCGCCCGAGGCGGACAACATGACAAGCACGTAGAACTCTGGACCGTCGAGGCCCTCGCGGCGCAAGTAGTCGTTGCCCAAGAGGGCAACCAGCACCACGATTGCGCCAAGGAGCATCGTCACGAACACCGAGAAGCCGTCGATACCGTACGCCGAATCGAGCGTTGAGAAGGTATCGAGACGGCCATCTGGCAGCCGATCTTGCATCCGCGACCACAGCGGGATGGCCACAACAATGGTGGCCACACCGGCGGCGACGGTATAAAACGCAGAGAACCACCGTGGGAGTCGGTCCTTCACGAGCGACATGATGGTCAACAAGATGACGCCCGACCCCGCCAACACGAGCAGAGGCAAGAGCCCGCTCCAGGCGACGTCGGGGGTCTCGGCGGGAGTGACTTGTGCCAACAGCATCACTCTCCACCTCCCTCGTCGTCATGGCCGTTCTCGGCCTCATCGTGGCTTTCGGACTCGTGGGTTTCTTCGAGCAGATCAGCGAACGAGCCGGAGCGCACAACGGTGGGAACGGGCTCGGTGAAATCACCGTTGAGCTCTTCTTCGACGTGGGTCACCAACGCATCGACTGCGGGTTCCATCCGCTCGAGCATCGGCTTGGGGAACACGCCCAGAAATACGATCCCGGCGAGCAGCGGCAACAACATCAGACCTTCCCAGGGGGTGAGGTCGCGCATGTCTTCATTGTCGCCCTCAGCCGGTCCGTGGAAGACCCGCTGGAAGGCCCACAACAGGTAGAGGGCAGCCAAGACCACGCCGGCGGTGGCGACAACCGCCCACCAACGATGAGCGGCAAAGGCGCCCATCAAGACGAGGAACTCACCAACGAACCCGTTGAGCCCTGGCAAGCCGATCGAAGACAACATGACGACGGTGAAGACGCCGGCAAATATCGGAGCTGTCTTCTGGAGGCCGCCGAGCGCTGCGATCTGGCGTGTGTGGCGACGGTCGTAGAGCCAACCGACCAGGAGGAACAGAGCGCCGGTCGAAAGGCCATGGTTAATCATCTGCGCCAGGCCACCTTGGATGCCCTGGGTATTGAGCGAGAACGTGCCCAAGACAATGAAACCCAGGTGAGCCACCGATGAATATGCGACCAGTCGCTTGAGGTCGGTCTGCATCGTGGCCACGACCGCGCCGTAGATAATGCCGATGACCCCCAACGTGATCAGCACCGGGGCAAAGAAGTGACTCGCTTCAGGGAAGAGGTAGACACCAAACCGAATGAACCCATAGGTACCCAGCTTCAACATGACACCAGCCAGAATCACCGAGCCTGCGGTGGGGGCCTCGGTGTGAGCATCGGGCAGCCACGTGTGGAGCGGGAAGAGCGGCACCTTCACGGCGAAGGCCAGCGCGAAGCCAAGGAACAGCCAGCGAGCGGTCGCTTGGCTGATGGCGAGATTCTCGGCAATCTCGATGACGTTGAACGTCACATCGGCGTTGCCATCGCGAGCCTGCAAAGAAACGAGGGCGACGATGCTCACCAGCATCAAGGCCGAGCCCAGCATCGTGAACAGGAAGAACTTCGTTGCGGCGTATTTGGCGTTGCCGTGTCCCCACTTGCCGATGAGGAAGTACATCGGGACCAAGACGATCTCGAAGAACACGAAGAACATGAACAGGTCGAGCGCAACAAAGACGCCCATACAGCCTGCTTGGAGGATCAGAAGCCAGGCGTAATACGGCTTGTGGTCGTGACCCGGGTTGACCGCCAGCATCGCCAGAGGGAACAACAACCCCGTGAGCACAATCAAGAACAGCGATATGCCGTCCACCGCACCAAACCATTGGATGCCGAGGTCTTCGATCCAGTCTCGCTGGGAGACAAACTGCAATCCAGCGTCGTCCTTGTCGAACTTGACCATCATCCACACGCTGATGGCACCGGCCGCGCTGGCAAACAGGGTGGCGACGAGCTGGTGGACGCCGTGACGGCCTTTGGGAATCAGGGCAACAACCAACGCACCAACAGCGGGCACGAAGACCAGCGCAGGGATAGCGGGGAATGCGACATCGGCCGCGAGAATGGCAGTACTCATCAGAACGACGTCCTTGCCACGAAGTAGACAACAAGGGCCGCTGTCCCGAGCACAACTGCCAACGCATAGGTACGGACCAGCCCGGTCTGGGAAGCCCGGAGACGACCACCAACCAGCGTCGTGACCCGCCCGGTGCCGTTGACTGCTCCGTCGATGACCCTGCGATCGAACCAGGTGATGGCGTCGAAGGCCTTGCGGCCCGGTCCGCCCATGAACCAGCTGACGGCTTCGTCATAGCGCCAGCCCTTGGCCATGAGGTCCAGCTCGATTTTGCCTGGATTCAGCCGTTTGCGGAGGTAGACGGCGGCGGCCGCAACGATGCCAACGAGGCCACCAATGACGGCAATGATCGCGAGGACCCATTTGGTGGCGCTGCTCGCACCAACGTGCACTTCGTTGCCGAACAGGACCGGCTCGAGCCACGTCTCAAGGAACTTCGTGTCGTGGCTGAAGGGCAGGTTCAAGACGCCGGCGGCCATGGCAAGCCCGGCGAGCGCCACCAATGGCAGCCACATCAGCCAGGGAGACTCGTACGGGTGGACGCCGGCATCAGCATCGACCGACTCGGTGGCCTCGGCGGCATCGTGCTCTTCATTCCAGCGGGCGTCCCCGAAGAACGTCATGAACACGAGGCGGCTCATGTAGAAGGCAGTCATGATGGCGGCAACAAGTAACAGCAGCCACAGGATAACGTTGTTCTCGTAGGCGGCCAGCAATACCTCGTCTTTGGACCAAAAGCCCGAGAACGGCGGCACACCAGAAATCGCAAGCCAACCAACAATGAAGGTGGCGCCGGTGATGGGCATGGCTTTGCGCAGTGCGCCGTAGCGGCGCATGTCCTGATCGTCATTCATGCCGTGAATGACCGACCCGGCACCCAAGAACAGCAGCGCTTTGAAGAAGGCATGGGTAATCATGTGGAAGATCGCCGCCACATAGAGACCCGAACCCAGCGCAACGAACATGAAGCCAAGCTGGCTGACCGTGGAGTACGCGAGCACCTTCTTGATGTCGTTCTGAGCGACCGCGATGGTGGCCGCGAACAAGGCCGTGAACAGGCCTGTCCAGGCAATGATGTCCGGTGCCCAGTCCGCCGACAGCGCAATCACGGGGTTCATGCGGGTGAGTAGGTAAACACCCGAGGTGACCATCGTCGCAGCGTGGATGAGCGCCGAGACCGGGGTCGGGCCGGCCATGGCGTCAGGCAGCCAGAGGTAGAGCGGAAACTGTGCGGACTTGCCGGCGGCCCCCAAGAAGAGCAGCAGGACAATCGCAGTGGCCGTGCTCTGGGCGATGACGTCGTCGCCCAGCAGCGACAAGAAGATGTCGCTGTAGTTGAGCGATCCCACGTTGAAGAACAACAAGAACATGGCGAGCATGAAGCCGAAGTCGCCGACTCGGTTGGCGACGAAGGCCTTCTTGCCCGCCGAAGCGTTGGCTTCGTCGGTGAACCAGAACGAGATCAACAAGTAACTACAGGCGCCGACGCCCTCCCAGCCCAAGAACGTGAGCAGGAGGTTGTCGCCCAAGACCAGCATCAGCATCGAGAACACGAACAGGTTGAGATAGACGAAGAACTTCGAGAAGTTCTCGTCGCCGTGCATGTACCCGATGGCGTAGAGGTGAATCAGCGAGCCGACCCCGGTGATGAACAACGCCATCGTGATGGACAACGGATCAACCAAGAAGCCGAAGCTGACACTCAGCTCACCAGAGGGGATCCACTCGAACAGGGTTTGCTCGTACACACGCTCTTCGGCGCTCCGGCCCACAAGGCCGAAGAAGACCACAACCGAGGCCGCGAACGAACCGCCGACCATTGCAGTGGCCAGCCATCCAGCCATGGGCTCGCCCAGGCGGCGTCCGCCGAGCATCAAGAGCACAAAGCCGAGTAGCGGCAGTGCAGGGATCAAGAACAGCAGGTCATCCATCGCGATCCCCTATCCCCTCAGGACCGACAGGTCGTCGGCGTTGACATTCGGGCGGCGGCGCATGATGGCCACCACGATCGCGAGGCCAATCACCACTTCAGCGGCAGCAACAACAAGGACGAAGAACACCGAAACCTGACCACCCAAATCGCCCATGGCTTCGCCGAAGGCAACAAAGGACAGGTTGACGGCATTGAGCATGAGCTCCACACACATGAACATGACCAGGGGGTTGCGCCGGACAAGCAGGCCAACCGCACCCATGATGAACAACAGTGCACCAAGGGCGAGGTAGTACCCGGGTGTGATGACCAGAGCGAGGATCATGATGTCGCCTCGGCGTCTGTGGCGTCTTCGGTGGCTTCTTCTGCTTCGACCGACGCGTCTTGTTCTGCCGCGGACAGGTCTTCTTCGTCGATGTCGGTGGCGACCTCGTCGTCGGGATCAGGCTCGACGCGCAACACTCCCGGCGGATCGAATTCGGGCAGATCTTGGAGATCGCCGCTCGGTCGCCGAGCCAGAACCACCGCGCCAACAACAGCAATCGTCAACAAGATCGCGGTGATCTCGAAGGCAAACACGTAGTCCGTGAAGAGAGCATCGCCGAGTTGGTGGATGTTGTCCGAGTTGGGCCGGGTGACCACTCGCTCTCCGCTGCTTTCGTCCGTCAGCACCTGCGAGGGCGGGATCGTCTCATCGGTGATGCCATCACCATCGATGTCGTCGACGTCTTCGAACGCGCGGACAATGTCGAGATCACCTGGGGCACGGCCGGTGATCTCGCCACCCGCAGCGACACCAATGATGACCGCCAGGGCCAGGAGGCCCGCACCAGCCAAGAGCGCGAACTCGCGCTGGCGCACGATGGGCTCAGCTCGAACGTCCTCGGCCTTATCGACGCCGACCAACATGATCACGAACAAGAACAGCACCACGATGGCGCCGGCATAGACGATGACCTGAACGACAGCCAGGAAGTAGGCCTCGAGGTTGATGAAGAGTACGGCCACGCCGAACAAGGTCATCACCAGGGAAAGCGCGGCATGCACAGGGTTGCGCGAGATGATCACACCGAGGGCGCCTGCCAGAACAATGGCGGCGGCGACGAAGAAGACAACGGCCTCCATCAGTGGGCCCCTTGTCCATCGTTGGATGTATCAGCATCGCCGGCTTGGGGATCGGGGCCCGGCGCCAAGTCGTCAGCGGTCTGGCCGAGCTCGGGGGCGCGGACGCCATAGCCCAACTCGCCACTCCAGCCGACCTTGCCCTCATAGGCAGCGCTGCCCGAAGACGCTGTGGCTCGCATCCACGCCGAAGTGTCTTGGTCCTCGCCGGGACGCCAATCCTCCCAAGGCAGGTGTTGAGGGTTGCCGTCGTCGCCGACAACAAGCTCATCTTTGGTGTAGATCGCCTGCTCGCGG
>CAWKYX010000223.1:0-6539 GCA_963854265.1 Acidimicrobiia bacterium | reverse complement strand
CGAACACCGACCATGCCACCAGCGGACCAACCAGCTTCACCACACTCGACATGTACCAGACCGTACCTTCGACTCCCTGGAAACTCGTTGCAGCTACATCGGTGACTACTGCGCCCACCACGCGCTGGGCATCTCCCCGTTTGGCGGACAGTTGATTATGCGGCTTGCGGGTAGTGCTGTTCCCACTCGCATGGTGCGAGGTCGTTAAGAGTCGTGTGGATGCGGCTGGTGTTGTACCAGTTGATCCATTTGAAGATCGCCCGGCGTGCCTCGGCGCGGGTGGCGAACACTTGTCCTTGGATGCACTCGCGTTTGAGTGACTCCCAAAACGATTCAGCGACTGCGTTGTCCCAACATACCCCAGTCCTTCCTACCGAGGGAAGCATCTGACGGTCGACACAGAAATCGATGTAATCGTTCGCGGTGTACTGGCTTCCACGGTCGGCGTGAGCAATAACGCCGTGCACCTGGCTGGTTCCTCCTCGGGCGTCGACAGCCATGGACAGAGCGTCGAGTACGAGCTCGGTGCGCATATGATCAGCCATTGAGTAGCCAATCAACCGCCTCGATCCAAGGTCGAGGACTGAGGCCATGTAAAGCCAGCCTTCACCGGTCGCGATATAGGTTATGTCTTGACACCACGCAACATCTGGCGCACCGGGCCCGAACCGTCGACCAACAAGATCAGGGATCACATACGGGTCCAAACCCGGGACCGTAGTCCGACACGTGCGCCGCCGGAACCGGCCGGCCATGCCATGACGGCGCATCAGCCGCTCGACCCGTTTCCGGTTCACGACCAGACCAGCCTTACGGACCGTCTTGTACATGCGCGGCACACCGTAGTTCCCCTCAGACGCCTCATAGATGTTGCGCATCAACTCGACGAGGGCTGCCTCATCGAGTTGGCGCCGGGTCGGCCCGGCAGCCTCGCGGGCTTGCCAGTCATAGAACCCTGAACGCGACACTTCTGCTGCCTCGCACGCTGCGGTGACCGGGAACCCGGCTGCCTTCTGGGCATCGACATGTTCGTAGCGGCTCACGATGTCGACGTCTCTTTGATCCAGAAGGCCAGAGATCGTTTGAGTAGATCTCGTTCCATCAACAACTTCGCGCACTGCGTGCGGAGATCAGCGAGCTCGGCTCGTTCATCAACGGTCAAACCCTCACGTTCACCGCGCAAGGCTCGTTCCTTCGACACCCAGTTGCCCAGGGTCCCTTCGCTCAACGCTGGCGACAACGATCGGGCAACATCGGCGATTGTTCGACCCTCATCAAGGACCAACGCCACCGCGTCACGCCGGAACTCCGGCGGGTACTTAGACGGGCGACCCCGTCGATTCTTTGATTGCATGGACATGAACATCTCCTATTCTAGATGTCCGCCCAACAGGGGGATGCTCACGCTAAGAGAAACGAGGTGTGAAGCCGCCCGGAAATCGGCGCGCGGGGCCGTCAGAAATGCTTGACTGCTTGGCCTCGGCATCAGGAGTCGGCGATCAGAAGAGTTCGAGTTGGGGGTCAAAGCGAGTGCGGCGCTCGACGGTTGCGAATGCCAGCTTGTCCATGAATGCCCATGACTGCCGGTGGATGGGACTGGGCCCACTCACCTGAAGTGCGGCTTTGTGTCGGGGGCATGGGTACCCCTTGTTCTGATCAAACACGTACGCGGGGTAGTGCCGGGCGGCCTTGCGCATCAGGCGGTCTCGGGTCACTTTCGCCAGTATCGAAGCCGCGGCGATGCTGAGACATGTGGCATCACCCTTAACGATCTTGGTAACCGATCCGCTGCCGATGAAGTCCCAATTGCCATCAATGAGGGCATGGTCTGGACGAACACCCAACGTCTCCAACGCACGACGTGCTGCGAGGCGCTGAGCGTCGGACATTCCAAGCTCGTCGCATTCTGCGGCGCTCGCGTGACCAACCGCCCAGGCGTCACACCAGTTGACGACACGATCGAAGAGGGCCTCACGTTCAGGCTCGGTCAGCATCTTCGAATCGCGGATCTTGTAGACCCGTTTGTCCTTTGGAACCACAACTGCGCCGAGTGTCAGCGGACCCGCCCATGCCCCCTTGCCCACTTCGTCCACCCCGACCACTACATCAAATCCACCGGCCCACAATTCGCGTTCGTGGTGAAGCCCAGGCGACTTCGCCTTGATGGCTTTGCGCAACTTCGGGGCCGTTGCCATCCGGGGAACCTACCGGACAGCGGTCGACAAGTCCGTGCTGGTCAACCGCACTTGGCGAGGATGCGCTCGGCCTCGGCCCACTACCATTTGCTCATGACGTATCGCTTGTCACTGCAATCGCGGCTCTCAATCAAGTCGCAACGATCGATCGCGTCGTATCGATCCATGTTGTCGGTGGCCTCAGCGGCCAGCATCTTGTCGATCGGGTCTACCGGCAGCATCTTGAGCAGCAATGCAATGGGCCGTATCGGCCAACATGCAGAGACCGAACCACCATTGCTCAGCTCGGTTTGAGTCAGCTGAACGAATCTGGGTCGTCGGTCGTATCGAGAGCCTCGCCACGGCGCACCTGAGGAGACTCCGGAGCTGCCTCCGACTGCAGTTGCTTGGTGACGCCGAGGAGGTCTTCGCCACGGGCCTCGTCGCGACTCCAGGTCGGATCCAAACCCGGCGCCGACACTCCTACACCCGCACCCACCCTTTCGAGGTCCCAGAGCAGCGCCGGCCGATCCCCATGCCATCGGGCGCCGAACGAGATACTTCCGCCGGTGACGGGAAATCCATGGCCCTCGAGCGGTGCGCCAAGCCAGGCCGGGTCAGGGCTGCTCAGCACGGCCACCACTCCCCCAGTTCCCTCAGGCTCATCGACCATGGCCCGGCCGACTGCCATGAGGATGAGCGCTGACAGCAGCGGATGCTGGTCACGGCCACCGAGCCCAACAGCCCCAGTGGAGGCACCAAGAGCACCAACATCGCCCAAGGACAATTCATCGCGGCCAACCAGATCGGCCAAGACAGCCAATATCGAACGCGAGCCTGAACCCCCGAGACGATTTCCTCCGAGCACCATCGGAAGCGCCAGTGGATCGCTGCCGTTCTCGGCCGCCAGCTCGGGCAGGGCGTCGATGATGTCGGGTCCGAGTGCCTCGTTGCCGTTACGCGACAGCACCGACCCCGCGGAGGCAAGCCCAACGGCGCGCCACGGTTCACTGGAGGCGGGACGGCGGCGACCGAACAAGCCTCTGGCGTGACTCATCAAGCCAATCGCCGTCTCTTGGATCCAGTCGGTCAACGCCGCCTCGAGATCCGGCTCGGGCTGGCGCTCGAGCCGCTCGGCCCACGCCCACAACAGCGCACCGGCTTCGTCCGGGCCACGTCGGGCGTGCGTTGCCAAGTCATCGCTGCCAACAGCGGCGAGCAAGAGCTCTCTGGCTTCTATGTGGTGACCCCACACATCAAGCGCTGTCGCGGCGAGCGCGGGAACCCAGGGTTCGACCTCGTGTTGCCAGTAGGGGTCGCCGATGGCCTTGGCCGACCCGGTCAGCAGATGACGACGAGCGGCACCGACGACCGCCAGAAGCCGATCGTCGGGGAACGACGCGCTGGCGCCGCTGTTCATGTGTGTGCCCCACCCCCGCGCCACGGCGTCGGTGGGAGGAAGATCGTTTGGCGACGGGAGGCGATCGGCGCCTTCGAGCGCCACCGCACAGCGCAGAATCGCAGTATGGGGCAAGGGAAAGATGAGTGCTGTGCGGGTCCCAACCGTGGGCTGTTCAGCCTCAGATGGTGGCAATGCGGCCCCGTCAAACACTCCCACTCGGAGGGCATCATCGCCGGTGGCAACAAACATTCGAGCGACAGATCGGCTGGCTCGCACGACTGCTCGGCCATCAACGCTGAGCGTGTCGTCAAATACCGATAACGACCCTTCGAAGTCGAGCACGAGAGCCACTGCGATCGGAACCGGTGTCGTGTTCTCGATCTCAACCACGGCAACCGTTCGGCCACCATCGGGAACAACGGTGACCCGCTGAACAACATCACCCCCGGGGACCTTAAGTCTGGTCTCGATTGTTGAGCCGTCGTCGCCGAGGGTTTGACGAACCGCAGCTTCGGTGGACGCAGTGTGCCAGCGGTCTTCAGCGCCCACCCACCAGTCGAGCACCGGCCGCTGCCCAAGTTGGGAGACCGTGCCCTCGGCACCAATGACATAGACGGGCCCGGGCCCGACAATTCCGATTTCAGCCATTGCGCCGCTACTTCGCCCGCGTTGCAGGCTCGGATTCGAAGCGCTGACGCCGCGTCAGTAGTTCGCCGTAGGCCTCGGCAGCGGTTACCTGGCCCGAGACCACGAGGGACACCTGTTCGGCGATGGGCATGTCGACCCCGTACTGAGCGCCGAGCTCGAGCACAACCGGCGCCGACTTCACACCTTCAGCCACCTGGTTCATCTCCGCCGCGATCTCCTCGACCGTGCGGCCCTTGCCCAACTGCTCGCCGAAGTGCCGATTGCGGCTCTGCGGCGAAATACACGTTGCCAGCAGGTCGCCCATGCCGGCCAAGCCCGCCAACGTCGCCGGCTCGCCACCCATAGCGACACCCAAGCGGGTCAACTCGGCCAAGCCGCGGGTGATGATCGCGGCACGAGTGTTGTCGCCGGTGCCCAGACCATCGGCCATCCCTGATGCCAACGCAATAACGTTCTTGAGTGCCCCACCGATCTCACAGCCGATGATGTCGTGGTTCAGGTAAACCCGGAAAGCAGACGTAGAGAAGATCTCCTGCAGACGCTCGGCAACATTGGTGTCCTGCATCGCGATCACCGCAGCAGCGGCGTCACCGGCCAGAATTTCCTTCGCTAAATTCGGCCCTGTGAGCGCGCCGACGGGATGACCGGGCAGTTCCTCCCCTGCGATCTGCGACATCCGCAGCTTGGTCCCACCCTCGAGCCCCTTGGTGAGACTGAGGACGGGCACCCATGGCCGAATATGGCCACGTACTTGCGCCATGACCTCCCGGAACCCCTGTGAAGGGACACCCATTACCAACACGTCGGACCGGGCAACGACATGTTCGAGGTCCGAGGAGGCATTGAGCTTCGGATGCAGCTTGTACCCAGCCAGATACTTGTCGTTGCAATTATCGGTCGTAATCGACTGCGCGACCACATCATCGCGACACCACAACAACGTCGGTGCGTTGTGAGCCGCGATATGGGCGATTGTGGTGCCCCATGAGCCACCACCGATGACTCCGACTGCGATCGACATGGCCGTCAGCGTAGTGGCGGGTGCCTGCCAGGAGGGCCGGTCAGAGATCTGAGATCCGTTTGAACGCCTCGCCCAGGGGGGCGCCGATCAGTTCGCCGGCGGCGATCATGCGCTCCATCTCACGCTGCCGGAAGGCCTCGAGCTGGCTAGCGTCGTCTCCGGTGACAAACATCGTGGACTCGAATTGGCTCTGGTGGGCTTGGAGTGCGCGGAGCTTGTGTCCTTCGAATCCGGTGACAGCTTCGATGTGGTCGACCTCGTCGGCCTCGAACAACAACAGCTCGTCAGGCCGATGATGGGCCAGCGCGAGCTCGGGGAAGAAGTGGGGGTCTCGGGCGGCTACCAAACCTTCGACTACCAAGAGACCGGCGTGGCGATGATCTGGGTGCAACCGATACCGCTTCCAGGGATCGTGACCAAGCAACACGTTGGGACGCAGCCGCCGAATCCACGACGCAACCTGAGCCCGCTGCCGCAGCGACGAATCAAGCTCGCCGTCTGTCCAACCCAAGAACACCACCTCACCGGTGGCTCCGAGCGCTTGCGCCGCAGCACGCTGCTCGTCCTGACGGGTGACCACGAGCCGATCCGTATCGGCGCTGGCATCCCAAGTTCCCTTCGAACCATCGGTGCAGACCAGCAGGCTGACCTCACATCCGGCCGCGGCCCACTTGGCCAGCGTCGCCCCCGCTCCGAACTCGATGTCATCGGGATGCGCAGCAATGGCGAGCGCTCGCTCGGGTACGGGCAGATCAGTGGAAACGATCATGGGTTCAAAACGCTCCTCAGCCACCCGGGGTTGGCAGAACTGTATGCCTCGAGGTCATCGGCATCGTCGAGGTCCAGCGCGAGGCCCGGATCATCCACAACGTGAATAGCCAGCCCAACCCGCTCTGCTTCTGACAGGTGCCTGGCGAAGGAGTTGGGGCCGTAGGCGAACCGGAAGCTGATGGTCGTGGGAACAACCACCACGTTCGTGCCGTCTTTCACACGGTCGGGCACCAGAACGACGCCACCGAGATCGGCCAGCGCAGCCAAACCAGATGGGTCGGCCAAATCGGCGTGCGTGACCAGCACCCGTTGGAAGCCGGCATCGGCGAGCCAGCTGACGCCGTACCTGATCACCGTGTTGAGCCCCGACTCGGGAGGCTCGATGACCTCCGCGCCAAGATCGCGGGCCCAGCTGGCAATCGACGGGTCTTCGCAGACGACATGAGGCGCTATCGAGCCACAAGCCGTCACCACGCCAGTTGCGAGTTGGCGGCTCAGGGTCTCTCGCTCGGCATCGTCCAAC
>CAWKYX010000222.1:0-6568 GCA_963854265.1 Acidimicrobiia bacterium | reverse complement strand
TCTTTGGAGACGAGCCCGCCCCTGAGAGCAGGCGGTACCCGCTAGTTCCCCCTTCGATGCTCCAGGAAGCTGGCCCTGCAGCCGGATCGGTGATGCCGATCGTGATGGTGATGGTGCCTGCGCGAGGGCCCTGCCCGCAGTCGAGGGTGTGTGTGGTTGGCGTCAGGCTGGGGCCCGTGGCCAATTCGCCTTACTCGCAACCGAGCAGCGCTGCGCCCTGGGCCAATGAGAACGAACCTTCGACCATATTGATCAGCACGGGCCCGGTCACCGTTGGGTGCGATGGCTGGTCAACGCTGTCTGGCAGAGCCGCCGGGTTGCCGGCTTGCTCGGCGCCTGCGGTGGAGAGCGGCCCTGAGATCATGATCAGGTCCAGCAAGAGCGCCAAGACGGTTGTGATGACCCGTCGATCGGGCATCGGCCGTGCGGCAGTGCGTCGCTTGTCGGTGTGTGCGTCTTCATGGCCGCATCTCCTGTGTGATCCGTTGTCGTGAACAAACTTCATCATCACCGGTCGGTATTACAGAGACCTGTCAGTGTTGGATTTTCTTGGCCTGATGAGCCGGAACATTTCGCCACTTTTTAGGTCTGACCGGCCGTTTATCGCTCCGATGCCAGTCAGGTTGCCGACCTGGAGATGTCGGTGTCCCTCTGTCGAACCGCGGGTCCTCGCCAGGTTGCTACTAGGCAGAGGCCCGACGGTTCCCGGATCTTCGAGCAGCGCCAGAGGTGCGATAATGGGCGTCGTGAAGCGATCGATGCCAGTGGACAAGACCGACCTGATCTCGCTCCCCCTTTTCGCCGTGACCATCCCGGCTGAGGCCCGAGCGCTCCGTCGCCGAGCCGACCTCCGCGACATGGGCGATCTCGATGGCTGGACAAAAGAACAGTTATCGGATCCGTCGCTCCCGGCCGACCCACTGCGCCCGGTTGGCTACGAGCCACGTGACACCAAAGCCAGCCTCACGATGCTCACGGGCAATATCGCGATCGGGCTGGTCAGCAGCGCGGCGCTTGCCCCGATCAATCGAGCCCTTTTCGGCAAACGTCTCGCGAACCTGGGTACAGGACCGGCGGCGTTAGTGGCTTCCACGCTTGCCTGGGACCTTTGTTGCTACTGGAGTCACCGCTGGCAGCACGAAAAACGCATCTTTTGGGCCAACCACGTCGCGCCTCACTCGAGCGAGCACTACAACCTCTCCACCGCACTGCGGCAGCCCTGGGCCGGATTCCTACTCTCGTGGGCCTACTTTCCCATGCCGATCATGGGGTTCACGCCGGCCCAGACCGCCAAGGCGGGCCAGCTCAATCTGCTCTATCAGTATTGGGTGCACACTGAGATCGTCGATCGTCTCCCAGCGTGGGCCGAGGCGGCGTTCAACGCTCCGTCGCACCATCGAGTCCACCAGGGTGCCAACCCGCAGTACGTCGACAAGAACTACGCGGGCATCCTCATCGTGTGGGACAAGCTGTTCGGTTCTTTCGAGCCCGAGGTGCGCCGAGTCAAGTATGGGCTGACCAAGAACATCAAGACCTTTCGTCCGGCGCGCATTGGGTACGGAGAATTCTCCGACATCCTGCGCGACGTGCGGGCCGCCAAAGGGTGGCGCAACAAGCTCGGCCACGTGTGGAACCGGCCAGGCTGGACGCCCGAGCCAAGGGCGCCCCAGACGGTGGCCTGACCGCTACCCTCTCGAGACGACCGAGCTGCTTTGAGCCTTCGATGATCCGGGCCACTTGCTAGTCTCTGGTGCTATGGCAACCGACATTGCAGATCGTTTCGAGGCATTGCTCTTTGGCGGAGATGCCGACGTGAACGCGTTCTATCGCGATGCCCGCAATGACGCCCCGATCTTTTGGAGCGATGCCTTTAACGGTTGGGTCGTCTCCAAGTATGACGATGCGTATCGGGTGCTCCACGACGAGGAGCACTTCGGCCCGCTGTCTGGTGGGGGCGGGTCCACCGTCATTCATGGCCGCACGATCTTGCACATGGAAGGCGTCGAGCACCGCCGTAAGAGCGCGATTCTGGCTAAGTATCTGCGTTCCAAACCGCTGCTGGAGGGGCCCCAGCGTGACTATGTCCTAGAGCTCGGAGCCGAGCTCCTCGATGCGATCGGGTCTGAAGAAGTTTGTGACCTTCGCCAGGCGTTTGCCATGCCGTTGCCGCTCCGTGTCACGGCTTGGATCATGGGTATTCAGGAAGCACCAAATTTCAGTCAGATGTATGACGAGATCGCGGCCGGCGGTGGACAGAACATGAGCGGCGACGCCGAGGTCCATGCGCTGGCGGTGGCCGCACGCGAACGGCTCACCGACTTTGTCACGCCACTCATCATCGAGCGACGCGCGAATCCAGGCGACGACCTCCTCTCGGTGTTGTGCTCTACAGAGTACGAGGGCGAGCGGTTGTCCGACGACGAGATTCGGTCGTTCTGTTCATTCTTGTTGGCGGCCGGGATCGAGACGACCGATCGTGGGCTGTCGAGCTTGCTGAAGAAACTGTTCTCCGACCCCGAGCTTTGGGAGCGTCTCCGCTCCGACCGGAGCCTGGTGCCATCTGCGGTCGCTGAGTCGATCCGGTGGGCACCTCCGGTATGTGCGCTGGCGCGGGGTGTCCTTGAGGCCACCGAGCTGCAGGGTCAGAAGCTGGAGGCCGGTGAGAAAATCGTGATGTTGTTGGCGTCGGCCAACCGCGACGATGACCACTGGGATCAACCCGAGATCTATGTGATCGATCGTTTCGCCGGTAACGAAGAGGCTCAGTACGGTGCTCGCGCCAAGGTGCTGTCGTTCGGGCACGGGCGCCATCTCTGCACGGGCTCCCTTCTGGCTCGGTTGGAGATGATCGAGGGCCTCCACCTGCTGCTCGACCGCTTCGAGGGCGCTGATTTCGCCGACGGGGTACCGCCCGAACAGGGTTTCGTGTTCCGCTCACCTGAACATCTGCGGGTGTGTCCACATACCGCCGGCGCCGGCCAATAGATTGACCCATCCAGTGAGGACGTCTCAGCAATGACCACCTTGATGCTCATCCACGGCGCGTACCAGGGCGGGTGGATTTGGAAGCCACTCGCCACGAGGCTGCGCGAGGCCGGTCACGTGGTGTTCGCGCCGAGCCTCGATGGCTGCGGCGAACGAGCCTCGCAACAGAGGCATGGCATCACCATCAGTTCCCAAGCCGAGGAGTTGGCGGCGTTCCTCGAGTATGAGGACCTTCACGATGTGGTGCTGGTTGGTACGTCGGTTGGCGGCATGGTTACGTTGAAGGTGGCCGAGCTTCAACGCCAGCGGGTCAGCCGTCTGGTCCTGATCGACGCACTCGCGCTCCTGGATGGCGAACGCATCACTGATGTGGTGACGCCGGTTCGGACGGTCAACACCGGGACCGCCGTCGGCGTTTCTCCTGAAGCGCGCCATAAGCTCCTGGCTGACCTCTCGCCGGCGACGGCAACCTGGGCGGCGGACCGGTTCGGACTTCATCCGATCGGTGTCTTCTCAGACGCTGTCGAGTTGGAGACCTTCTGGGACCAGAGTTGGGACGCTTCGGTCATCGCTTGCCGTGCAGCCCACAACCCAGGCGAAGCGCATCAACGCCGTTGTGCAGAGAAGCTGAACGCCCGCTGGCATGAGATGGACGCGGGTCATTATCCGATGCTCAGCCATCCCGCCGAACTGATGGACTTGGTGTTGCAGGGCTAGCCCCTGCCCGGTCAGGATTCTCCGCGCATCAGCCCCGCTACGCGTTCGCCGATCATGATCGCGGTGGCATTGGTATTGGCCCGGATGACGTCGGGCATGATCGAGGCATCCACCACCCGCAGCCCCTCCAAGCCGTGCACACTGCCATATTGATCGACAACGGCGGTTGGGTCTGAACTTGGTCCCATCTTGCACGTACCCGCCGAGTGATGCTGGGTGGTTGCATTCATCTGCATCCAGTGGTCGAGGTCGGCATTGTTTGCCAGCTCGTGATCGCTGGGAGCGAGGCGTGCGCCGAACACCCCGTTGTAGGCCGAGCCTTCGGATAGGCGGATCGCCAGGCGCACGCCCTCGCGCAGTCGATTGCGGTCCGACGCATCAGCGAGATACTGATAGTCGATGCGTGGCTGATCGTGCGGATCGGTCGAGGCCAGTTGGACCGTGCCGGCCGTGGAGGAATTCTCGAGCGCGACCCCGATGCCGGTCCCTACTTCATGATTGGGCGAGAATGCAGAACCCCGGGCGCTCGCGGCCGAGATTGGGATGAGATACAGATCGTTGCGAGTCGCTGAACCCTCCGCCGTACACCGCAGTCCGGCCTGAACAACCTGACCGCCCAGGTGCCCGCCGTCTGGCCCGGTTCGAAACAGCACGACAACCAATGGGTGGTCCCTGAGGTTCTTGCCGACACCGACGAGGTCATGAACCACGTCGATGCCATGTTGGTTCAACTGCTCGGCGGGCCCGACCCCCGATAGCAGCAGGAGCTGTGGCGAAGCGATTGCCCCACAGCTGACCACGATCTCATCGCCGGCCACCTGCAACAGCTCGGTGCCACATTCGATCTCGACGCCAGCGGCGCGCCGCCCATCGAACAGGATGCGACGGGCCAACGCGCTTGGCAGGATGGTGAGGTTCGAACGCTCGCGGGCCGCAGGCAGATAAGCCAGCGAAGTACTGAAGCGCAAACCGTCGATCTCATTCATCGGCCACAAACCAACCCCGGTCGAATCGGGGGCGTTCATGTCCGCGTCGACCGGGAAACCGACTTCTTCGCACGCGGAGAAGAAGGCGGCTTGGGTAGCCGAGAGATTCTCGCGCTGCGCCCGGCGGACCGGCGTTGGACCGTCGGCGCCGTGGAACTCGTCGGCGAAGTCCAGATCGTGTTCCATGCGGCGGAAGTAGGGCAAGACCTGTTGAAAGCCCCATCTAGGATTGCCCCTGGTGGCCCAATCGTCGAAATCCTCGGGCAGGCCACGTAGCAGGATGGACCCATTGACTGCGCTTGACCCGCCCGTGACTTTGCCCCGCGGGATCCCAATCGGTTCTTGCTGTTGGTCGTTGGCCGTGGCCGAGTAGCTCCAGACATGAGGTCCCGCCGTGGCTGGACGGGCACTGAAGCCGTCGCGCAAGTCGGGTGGCAGCGTGTCAGCAGTGGGGTAATCCGGTCCGGCTTCGAGCAGCAGAACTGATCGGTCAGCGTCTTCGGATAGCCGCGCCGCAAGCACAGCACCCGATGACCCTGCCCCGATCACGATGACGTCATAATGCCTCTGGGATACATCGTTCGGGTCCATTTCAACCTCCGGGGTGGATGACGCACAGATGCCGCTAGGTGCTTCGAAGGGACTGTCGTGCAGCCATGCATCATTGCGAAATATCTGTCCCAACAATTGCACAGTTCGCAGGATCTTGGCGGAGTGGCCAGCATAGGAACCTAGCGCGGCGCCGTTGAGAGCCCGGAGATGTCACGCTGAGTCGGAACGATCGCGCAGCCTGACTCGCCCAAACTCGCGACGCTGAGGCGTGCGTGGACGGCGGGTCTAGGGTGGTCCGCCATGACTGCCAACGCTGCTGCCCCGAATCGGTTCGTCGCTCTTGAGGGTGCCTTCAACCTCCGTGACTTTGGTGGCTATCCAACGACTGATGGGCGCGGCGTCAGGCCCGGGCTGCTCTACCGCGCCGATAGCCCCAGTCGCTTGACCGGCGAAGATCGCGCCGCGGTGGCCGCGATGTCGCTTGGCCACGTCGTCGATCTCCGCGGCGGTAGCGAGGCAGAACAAGGCACGTGGGTCAGCTCGTCATCGACTGAGCGTCACGTCTTCGAGATCATTGATCCGGCCCGCGACACCGCAGCGCCGATCGAGACGGTCCTGTTCGACAACGAGGCGTTCACTGACCGCTATCTGATGCGCCTCGAGGTTGGGGCAGGCCCGTTCGCGTCGGCCGCGGGTCTGGTGGCCCGTGGCGCGTCCGAGGGCGTCCTCGTTCACTGCACCGCGGGCAAGGATCGGACCGGGATCTTGGTCGCTGCGCTGCTTGAGGCATTGGGAGTGCCACGTGAGCTGATTGTCGAGGACTACGCATTGAGCGGACCGGCGATGAAAAACAAGGTCGCGCATCAGCTTGCGCAGCCGATCCATGGTGAGCGGGTGCTGGCCGATCTCCCGCCCATCGCGCAGGATGCTCCGGCTTCGGTCATGGATGGGTTCTTGCGTGGATGCGATGAGCGCTATGGCGGTCTGGTGGCGTTTTTCGTGGACAACGGTCTGGCTCCAGAGGACCTCGCCCGTTTCCGCGAGACCATGCTGGGATAGCGCTATCGGCGAGGGCAGGCCCTGCCCCCGGAACGGTGAGCCTTGGCCGGCACCAATGCAAGGATTGGAGCGACCTTGCCGACGACCAGCGCACGCTTTGTGACCCGCGGGTCGCTGAGGGGCGCCGCCGCCGAATGCTACGTGTTCAGCCCATCCACGATCGCCGCGAGCTCGGCGAGATCGTGGATGACGTAGTCGGGCTCGGCTGCCGCTGTGAGTCCCTCGGTCAGCGGAGTGGTGACGTCCGGCTCTTCGAATAGCACCGATCG
>CAWKYX010000221.1:0-6579 GCA_963854265.1 Acidimicrobiia bacterium | reverse complement strand
AATAACATCGGTTTGGGTTACGCCGTCACCGTCGGTGGCTCGGACTCGAACCTCGTGATCGCCCAGGGTCGCATCCCACTCGATCATCCACTGGCGCCAGGAGTTGTTGGACACTTCGTCGGTGAGCTCGGCTTCGATCCAGGGTCCCGCGTCGACCTGGACCTCGACACGATCGATCGACCGGTGGGGTGCCCATGCGACACCGGCGATCGCCGCCGGGCCGGCTGGAATCGTTTTGCCGTCTCGGGGGACGTCGATGCGTGATTGGGTCTTGATCGGCCCGTCTTTGCCCCAGCCACGCGGGATCCAGTAGCCGTCGAAGTCCTCTTGGGTCGTGAGCGTGATCTCGGACAACCACTTTGTTGCCGACACGTATCCGTAGAGGCCAGGCACGACGAGGCGAGCCGGGAATCCGTGGATGATTGGCAGTGGTTCGCCGTTCATTGTTATGGCGACCATTGCCGGGCGGCCGTCCAGCGCCACGTCGGTGGGGAAACCGCAGTTCCAACCATCGACCGATCGACTGGCGATCTGCGTGGCGCCATCTTGGATGCCTGCCATGTTGAGCAATGTCATCAACGGCACGCCGGTCCAAACCGCGTTGCCGACCAGATTGCCACCCACCTGGTTGGACACACACGACAGGGTGATGGTCTCTTCGATGTGGTCCATGGCCAATAGGTCATCGAACGTGAACTCGAGTTCGTTGTCGACCATGCCATTGATGCGCATCGACCAGGTTGCCGGGTCGACCTGTGGCTTGCGAATCGCGGTATCGATGAGGTAGAAGTCGTCGTTCGGGGTGATGAGCGACCCGATGCCGTCGATCGAGTCGAAGTTTGCCGTACCGGACGTGGGCGTGGTGGGCGTGATCGGCGCGGGTGGCGCTGCCGGAGCAGCGGGCAGGCTCGCTGCCACTTGCTCACGTGCCCCCTCGACGCTCTGGTTCTTACGCAGTTGTTTACCGAGTCCAGCGCCGAAGATGGCAAAGAACGCGGCGCCGCTGGCGAAGCCGAGGAAGTTTCGGCGGTCCGGCGTGGAGGCGAGCGCAGCGACGCCGGTCTCGGCCGTACCGGCGAATGGCAGCCACTTGAGCAGCAACTGCAGCACGATGGCGCCGATGCCGGCCGCAAGGATGGCCGAGATCCACGACCAGCCATCGGCGGAGAGCGCAGCTCCTGCAGCGGCCCAGCCACCGAGAAGCCCGAATGCCGCGAAACCGATGTAGCCCACTCGGCGGTCTTTCAGACTCGCCCAACCGAGGTACGCGCCGGCCAGCAACGACGACACGGTGATGCCGGTGATGAGGAGTGTCTTTTGGCTGGTACCGAAGTTATCGATGGACCACCTGACGACCCCGCCGGGTGTTTCGGCGGTAAAGATCTCGGCGACTCCAACAACCAACGAGGGAATCGATTGGGAGAACCCAGACATGATCTCACCGGCGGCGAGGGCGGCGCCTGCAGCGAGGATCCCGCTCAGGAGCGCCCACAGGGTGGCGCGGCTCTTGCCCTCGTCGGGCGAGTCGGGCTGGCCAGGTTCGGTCTCAGGGGTGAGTGTTTCGGTCATGGTCTGCTCATTGTCGCTGGTCAGGGCCCCGTGCGGGGAGCGCAGGGCAATTTCCTGCGATGAGTGAACAACGATCCCATCGGCACAACAGTTCCCCGGTGTCAGGGAAACTTCTCGCTGAGCCGAGAAGGGGCCAAGATGGGGGTATGGATCTTGCGGCGTATCGAGTCTGCTCATGACGCTGCTGGACGACGTGGGCTGGGGCGCTTACGGCGCTGACCAGGCAGAACTCGTGCTCGATGGGGGAGTCTTGGGCAGGGTTCGTCGCGTTGACCGTGGCGAGAGCGATGTCATCACCGCCGACGGTGAGGTCCGGGCGATGTCGGACAGTATGCGGTCCCAGGCCGAGGTTGCGCCGGCCACGGGCGACTGGGTCGTGGTAATCGACGATGCCGACGTTGGGCCGGCTATCGCTCGGGTGCTGCCCCGGCGCACGGCGATCGTGCGTCGCGATCCAGCCGAAGAGGTTGTCGAGCAGGTGTTGGTGGCCAACGCCGACATCGTTGGCGTTGTGGCTGGGGTGGATCGGCCGCTCAGCATTGCGCGGATCGAGCGTTTCTTGGTGCTCGCAGCGGACAGCGGCGCTCGCCCGGTGGTGGTTTTGACCAAGGTTGACGCCAAGTTGCGCGGTGATTGGCCGATGCTCGAGTCCGAGCTCGGGAACGTTCCGGTCCTGATCACCAGTGCGCATACGGGCACCGGTGTCGACGACGTACGCGCCGTCGTGGCGGGGGGTCAGACGCTGGTGTTGTTGGGGGAGTCCGGGTCGGGCAAGTCCACGCTGGTCAACGCGCTGGTGGGCGACGAGGTTCAAGAGACAAGCGAGGTTCGCGAACGCGACGCCAAGGGTCGACACACAACGACTGCCCGTGAGCTGGTCCAGATCCCGGGCGGTGGGATTCTGATCGACACGCCAGGGGTCCGCGGCGTTGGGCTCTGGGATGCCGAGCCCGCTGTGGCGCGGGTCTTCGCAGACGTGACCGGCCTGTCCGGCGGCTGCCGGTTCAACGATTGCTCGCATCGGGTCGAGCCGGGTTGTGCAGTACAGGCAGCCGTCGAGCAGGGCTCGCTCGACGGGGCTCGAGTTCGCCGGTACCTACGGTTGCGCGATGAACTCGACGAGCAGGCCGAGATGCGCGAGGAACGTCGCCGCAAACCACAGGGCCGCCGCCGCCGCCGCTGACCCCGTTCCTGGATTTCTGACGGCGCCGCGCGTGCTATTCGGCCGGTCCCGGGATTTCTGACGGCCCAGCGCGGCGCGACTGCGCAGCGACCACGCCTAACAACGCGCGGAGCCGTCAGAAATCGGTGAGCGGGCCCGCGCTGAGCCGTCACAAATCGGAGAGCGCACGGATGGCAGGGACCTGATGAGGCATCAGACGGTGCGAGTACTATTCGGTCTCGATGGACTTTGCTTTTTCTGCTGCTGAGCTTGACTTCGTCGATGAGGTTCGCACTTGGCTGGGCGAGCACATGGTGGGGGATTTTGCCGCCTTGTCGGGCCGGGGGCTGACTGGCCACGACGATGTCGACCCCCAACTCCAGATCGAGTGGGAACGCGAGTTGGCACGGGGGGGCTGGCTGGGGATCGACTTCCCAGCATCGATCGGTGGCCGTGGTTGCTCATTGGTCGAACAGGTGTTGTTTCACAAGACCTACGTCGAGGCTCGGGCGCCAGGTCGGATCCCCAATATGGGGGTCACCCTGCTGGGCCCGACGCTCATGGCCTTCGGCTCGCCAGGGCAGCAGCAGCGCTTTGTGCCGAAGATCCTGGCCGGCGAAGAACTGTGGTGTCAGGGCTACTCGGAACCCGACGCTGGCTCTGACCTGTCGAACGTCAAGACCAGCGCGGTCCTCGATGGTGACAAGTGGGTGATCAATGGCCAAAAGGTTTGGACTTCGCTCGCTCAGTTTGCCGACTGGATCTTCGTCGTGGCCCGTACCCAAGCGGGCTCGGAGCGTCATGTCGGCCTGTCCCATCTGCTCGTGCCGATGCACCAGCCCGGGATCGCGATTCGGCCAATCATCCAGATTACGGGCGGCGCCGAGTTCAACGAGACGTTCTTCACCGATGCGATCACCGACGCCGACCTCGTGGTCGGGGGTGAGGGGAACGGTTGGAAGGTGGCTATGGGGACTCTGGCGTTCGAACGTGGCGCCTCGACGCTGGGCCAACAGGTCAGCTTCCGCCAAGAGCTCGATGACCTGCTCGCCGCGGCGAGGGCGAACGGTCGCTGGGACGTCCCTGTCATCCGCCAGGAGCTCACCCAGTCCTACATCACCCTCGAAATCTTGCGGTTCAATCAGCTCCGGATGCTCACTGCCCTCAGCCAAGACGGGGTGCCGGGGCCTGAGGCATCGATCGGCAAGCTGTACTGGGCCAGTTGGCATCGCCGCATGGGCGAGCTTTGGATGTTGGTGCGGGGCACGTCGGGAATGGTCGCGGGCGCATCCGACAACGGCGATGCCTACCCGGGCCACGATGGCGAGCCGTACGTGCTCGATCGCCACCAGCGCACCTTCTTGTACTCCCGAGCGCACACGATTTACGGCGGGTCGAACCAGGTGCAACGTAACGTCATCGGCGAACGAGTGCTGGACTTGCCCAAGGAGCCCAGGTAGCGCAGCGCCGGCCTCAGGACTTCAGCGGGTAGAGAGCAAGTGTCCGCTGAAGGCCTTGCGCCTGCCCCCCATTCGTGCCCCTCCGGGGCGGGCCGTTCGGGACCGGAAGCCGGCTCGCAGCCTCGGTGCACTCGCCTACTCGCGCGGCTCCTCAGGGGCCAAAGAGGTCGAGCATCACGGCTACCAAGACCCAGCGTCGTCCACGAACACGTCGACGGCGAACCACTGGAGACACGAGTCGATCCCGGTGGGCTGGATGCTCAGCTGACGGAGACCCTGGAGCGACTCAGGCAGCAAGAGCGGTTGACCAGCGCAATGGTTGTGGGGGCCCACGGTGAGCTTGGTTTCGCCAACGGGATCGAAGGAGTTAACCTGTTCGAACTGCTCGAAGATGTTGAATGGGCCAGACAAGCCGTCGAAGTCCGCAATATCGAGAGTCCAAGCGGCATGGTCGCTCGGGTCCTCGAAAGAGCGCAGTTCGGAGATCCCGGCTCCCAGCCACAGAGTGATGCCATCGGGGTCGAACCTCGGGTCGGGCTGTTCCGCCAGTGCCGGGCGATCGAAGAAACCAGCGAGGAACCAGTCCGTGAGTGCGATGTCGTCCGGCGTCACCTCAACGCCTGACCCGCGCTCCGCGACGCCCGATCCTGGGCTGACGATCTGGAATCGGCCGTCCTCGCGCAGCACGACCGTGAGTGGCTGTTCGCCATCAACCAGGGAGTTGTAGTTCGTAACCACCACCCATCGGCCGTCACAAGTTGGTCCGGGGGCGCCGGCGTCGCCTCCACAAACGATGGTGGTTCCGCCGTAGGACAGGATTTCGCTAACGGTGGCCAAGGTGACTACCCCGGTCGGGCGGAGGTCGAGGAGTTCGTCGATGGTCAGCACGGGGGTGTTGCCCTCGATGACCTCTTCGAAGTTGAGCTGGATGTCTGGGCCGAACAACTCGAGCACACGGGGTTGGGTGTTTGCGAACATCGAGACGGTCGTTGTTTGCGCCAGTGCGATCAGAAACTCGTCGATGTCGCAACCGGCTGCGGCTGGCGCGTCGAGCCAGTCGATCGCTCCGCCCACAACCTCGACATTCGGACTGAAGCGACTGCACGCATTTCCTGCCGTCGCGTTCGAGCCGCTGAAGCTGAGCTGTAGGTCGGCGCCAGCCGACAGCTCGGAGTCACCAACGAGGCCTTCGAAAAGGCGCCACTGCGTGCCATCGAGGTCCGTCAATGACAGGCCGGCCGTGCCGTCGGGGTCAGACGGCGCCTCGCCTTCGACCCATGTAAGCGACTCACCGCCGCTCGTGGTGAGCACGAGCTTGCCATCTCGGATCTGGGCAGTGAACCCCGATTCGATGACGCTGGACGCGATGTTCGCGTTGGGGCGGAGAATCAATCGGCACGCCTGGTCTGACGAGGACAGCGAGGTGGGGACGATCATCGAGCCGAACACGACATAATCGCCCACGATGCTGCGGCAGGGGAGCGCCAACGTCATCGTCCCGTCGGCCCGTATCTCCAGACCGTAGAGTGCCGAGTCGGCGTCGAAGGACTCGTTCCCTTGGGTCACGGTCTCCAGGTTCCAGCTACGGCCGGTGATCTGCTGGATCGGAACCGGGTCGCCGGCCACGAACACCAATGAACCCCCGGGTGGTGGCTCGCTGAGCCCGTCGGCGGGTTCGCTCGAGAAGACGACCAGGCTGCGGCCGCCGTCGAGGACATGGGCCTCGTTGGCCCCTCTCAGGATCGAGAGGTACGTGGCTTTAGTCTGCATAACCGGACCGTCCCCGCACGCAGTCTCTTCCCAGCCGAGCTCGGCGATCTCGAACCGCTGGCTGTCGACAAGCCAAAGGCCGCCGTACCCGTTGCAGCCGGCGTTTCCGCCAAGCTGCGACCGATCGAAGGTGAGGGTGATCGGGAAGCTGGTTGCCGTCCGGAGAAGGTCTGGCTGTCCCGGCACGGTCATGTTGTACAGCACCCAACTCGTTCCCTCGAGCTGCGCTGCCGTGGCGTAGGTGGGCCTATCGTCGTCGAGGTCCGATTCGGTGTCGGTGAGTGAGCGTTCGCCTCCGCCAACTCGACGGAAGCGGAGATCACCAGCAGCGCCGGAGAGCGAGAAGGTATTCGGGATGCCAATCGTGATGGTCTGGGCGCCATCGAGTAGAGCGACCACGCGTGCGTAGATCGGATCGAGGTCGTCACACTGACCGCCCCCTGTGACGATGTCGGCAATGTTGTCTCCTACGGAGACGCTCACATCTTTGGCGAGCACAGACATGACGACGGGGTACTCACGGCACGGGCCCGACAGCGTGGCCCTACCGTCGGCGAACGTCGCGACGAGGTCCACCCCCAGTACGGAGCCACCACCTGTCGCAACGCCAAGGGCGTC
>CAWKYX010000220.1:0-6642 GCA_963854265.1 Acidimicrobiia bacterium | reverse complement strand
GTGATCATCATCGGACCATGCTGCTATCGCCGCGGCCTGAACGGGGCCGGGCACCATGTTCCCGGCATGCTTGCGGATCTCGCGAAGCCAGTGCACAAGTTCTGCGTCGCCGGCGTAGAAACCGGCCCGAACACCTGCCATGTTTGACCTCTTCGACAACGAGTGCACCGCAATCACTCCGTCGACGCCATGTTCGAGGATGCTCGTGCATGGGTGCGCCAACCCGGGCCTGGCCGTGCCGGCCCAGGTGAATTCGAGGTAGCACTCGTCGCTCAGGACGGGCACAGCTCGCGCTCGTCCCCATTGCGCGGCAGCCGCCAGGTCGTCCAGTCCACCGGCCGGGTTGCCCGGCGCGTTCACCCACAAACACACCGCTCGATCGGCATCGGCCGGGTCGACGGCGCTCAGGTCCATTCGCCACTCGGCGTCGACGGGCACTGGCACTGCACGACAGCCCGCCAGCGCCGCACCCATCGCATAGCTCGGGTAGCTGATGGCCGGGTAGAGCACCGTGTCTCGATCTGGCGTCCGTAGGCGCAGATACCTAGGTGTGGAGACCACGAACTCCTTGGTACCAATGCATGCAGCGAGTTGGGTATCTACGTCAACCTGCACACCGACTCGACGAGCGAGCCAGCCAGCAGCGGCTTCTCGGTAGGCGTTTGTGCCGATGCTCGGCGGATAGCCGCGCTCGTTGCCCGAGCTCGCCAGCGCAGCGACGACTGCGGGGGGCGGCGCATCGAACGGGGTGCCAATCGACAGGTCGACGATGCCCCCCTCATGAGCCGAGGCAACGGCCTTCAGCGAATCCAGCCGATCGTAGGGATACGGCGGCAGTTCGAAGCTCATCAGAGATCGACCTCCGCGACTGCGTACTCAGCTAGGCGTGATGCCGCGAAATCGTCCAGGCGAGCGCGGAGCACCATCCCACCTTCAGCTGCCTCTTCAGAAAGAACCTGACCCTCGCGGTGGACCTGTGCGAGGACATCGCCACGCTCAAACGGGATAAGCAGTTCCAAGATGGTGGCGGTAGATCGAAGCCGGTCGCCAATGGTGAGCAACATGTGCTCAACCCCTTCGCCTGTGACTGCCGATACGCCCACAGAACCTTCGTGGGATTCCAATAAGCGCGTCGCGTCTGCCAAGTCGGTCTTGTTGAAGACCAAGAACTCGGGCAAGTCCCCTGCCCCAATCTCGGCAATGACTTCACGGACCGCAGCAATCTGCGCCTCCGGATCGACCGCGCTGGCATCGACGACGTGGACCAACAGGTCGGCTTGGATCACAACGTCGAGTGTGGTCTTGAACGCTTCGACGAGCTGATGGGGCAACTTGCGGACGAACCCGACGGTGTCGGTCAAGAAGACCGCTTCGCCGCCTGGCAGATCGAGCCGGCGGGTGATGGCATCCAGCGTGGCGAACAGGCGGTCTTCGGCCAAGACACCTGCATCGGTGAGCTGATTCAACAGGGTCGACTTGCCTGCGTTTGTATACCCCACGATGGCCACGCCCTGGTTGGCAGAACTGCGGCGCCGCTTCGACTGGTTCTGGCGGTGCTGGCCAACGTCGCGCAGTTGATGTTCGAGCTTGTGGACCCGTCGAACCAGACGTCGCCGATCGACTTCGAGCTGAGTTTCGCCGGGCCCCCTTGTCCCGATACCGCCACCTTGCTGGGACAGGCGATTCCCGCTGCCGCGCAGGCGGGGCAAACGATACCGCAACTGGGCCAGCTCTACTTGGGCCCTCCCCTCCGGCGTCGAAGCGTTCTGGGCGAAGATATCGAGGATCACGGCCGTGCGGTCCAGCGCCGTACGTTTGAAGATCCGTTCCAGGTTGTATTGCTGAGCCGGACTCAGTTCGTCGTCGAACACCACGGTGTCTGCATCCAGCGCCTCGGCGAGCTCATAGATTTCCTGGGCCTTGCCCTGTCCAATGAACGTGGCGGGGTCGGGTGCGTGGCGGCGCTGGGTCACCCGCGCAACTTCGTCTGCTCCGGCAGTGTCCACCAGCAGCGCCAGCTCGTCGAGTGCTTCACCGACTGATGCTTCGTCGTGTCCATCGCGGATGACACCAACCAGCACAATTCGTTCCCGGAAGGTGCGATCGATCAGGCCACGTTCTTCGCCGCCATAGTCACCAAAGGCACCGCGGTGCGATTCAGTCGGCTCTTCTGGCCGTTCACCCACGGTGTGCCTCTGTATCGATTGATGCAATGAAGGCCGACGGACCGGTGAGGGTAATACCTGACTCGGCGATGGCAATCTCCGCCTTGCCCCCAGGCATGTGCACGGTGACCGGGTTAGCCCCAATCCCCCAGCCCACACCGATTGCGCCAACTGCACATGCACCAGACCCGCAAGCCTCGGTGATGCCCGCGCCCCGTTCCCAGACGCGCATTTCAATGCCGTCAGGTCGGGGCGCCACGAAGTGGACGTTGATGCCGCCGAACTCGGCTTCGATCATCGGCCCAACGGTCGCGAGATCCACCGCCAGTGGGTCTGCCACTTCCAGCACGATGTGGGGGTTTCCCATGTCGCCAGTATCCCAGCGCAGCACCGACAGGTCAGCAAAAGTCTTGTCCAACTGGCCGACGCGCTCTTTGGTGAGTGCTAACGGTGCCATAACACCCATCTCGACGCTCGCGACGGCCGAAACCCCCGAGCGGTCAAGCGATACCTCGACGCGCCGGCGACCAGCAGCGGTGTCCGCTGTCAACGTCAACGTGTCTTTGGAAAGATGACGAGCAATCGCGTGCGCAAAGCAGCGCATCCCGTTTCCACTGATCTCGGCCTGGCTGCCATCACTGTTAAATAGGGTGAAGGTCACATCGATTGGCCCATCGGCCTGGCCAGGCACGTTGGTACCGAAAATCAGACCGTCGGCCCCAATCCCGTGCGTGCGATGGCACCACGAACGCGCCAGGTCAGCACCGTCGGAGGGGACGGTGTCGACAAGCGCAACGAGGAAGTCGTTGCCAAGGCCGTGGTGTTTGGTCAGCTGCACGCTTCGTATTCTCCCACTACTGCGTCCCTTGCCTCCATCGGATTCGACTCAACATCGATCCAGCGGATTCGCGGATCTCGGCGGAACCATCGCTCTTGGCGTCGGGCGAACTGCCGAGTGGCAACAATCGCCGCCCCAAGCGCATCGGCCAGCGCGACGTCCCCACACACATGCGTGAGCAGTTGGCGATAGCCCAAGGCCTGACGTGGCGTCCGCGCCAACTCGTCACCCAGCGCAGCTAGGCCGCGAACCTCATCCAGAAACCCTTCCCGCATCTGCTGGTCATAGCGAGCCTCGATGCGGCCATTGATTGTTTGTCGATCCCAACGCAGCCCGACCATGGAGAACCGCGTCTCCGGGTACGTCTCAAGACCAGGCCCGAAGCTCGAGAACGGCCGCCCTGCCCCAACGGTGACTTCGAGAGCTCGGACTACCCGGCGCCGGTTGGAAGGCTCCATGCGCTGGGCACCAACGGGATCCAACGCGCTCAGCCTCGCGTGAAGTTCCTCGGTGTCGACCCCGTCGAAGGAAGCCACGACTTCAGGGAACTGCCCGGGCAACTCCAGGGCGTCAACGATTGACCGCAAGTGCAGGCCTGTACCCCCGACGAGAACCGGGACCCCACCACGACCCTCGATCTCGCCAAGCGCGCGGCTCGCGGCTTCCTGGAAGTGGCTCACGGTGTAGTCAACCGTTGGGGGAACCATGTCGATCAGGTGGTGGCGCACCTCTGCCCGCTCTGCGGTGGACGGCTTTGCCGTCCCGATATCCATCCCGACATAGACCTGCATCGAATCCACCGAGACCAACTCGACTCGGGGATCGTTACGGGCGATCTCCATCGCCAGCGACGACTTTCCGCTCGCGGTGACACCGACGATCGCGAGGATCGGGGCGCTACCTGAACGACTCAACCGGCTACCACGGGAATTCGCGTGCGGTGGCGGGGCGACGCGATGATCTCGGACAGTTGACCCAGCAGATAGTGCGTACTGGCCTCGACGATCTCGACCATCGCATACGTGCCGGCACGAACCGGTGCCGGCGTTGGGAAATGGACCAACTTGTTCTGGCGTGTGCGTCCGGTGGTTACCGCTGGGTCACGCTTGCTTGGACCCTCCACGACCACTTCCTCGGTGCGTCCCACGCGTCCCTCATGTTTACGAGCGCCGGACCGTCGGATCACCAATCGGAGCCGTTCGTACCGCTCGACCACCTCGCCCGGATCACAGAACTGATCGACCATGTCGGCTGCCTCTGTGCCCTCCCGCGGCGAGAACACGAACGTATACGCACCGTCGTACTCGGCGGCGGCGGCAACTTCGAGCGTGCGTTCAAAATCGTCAGCGGTCTCGCCGGGGAAGCCAACGATGATGTCCGTGGTCACGGACAGGTCGGGCACGATCGAACGCGCCTCGGCCAGTCGTTCCAGGTAACGCTCGGCGGTATAGCCGCGATGCATGGCCGCCAAGACATGATCGCTGCCTGACTGCAACGGTAGATGGAGGTGGTTGCACACCGTCGGCGTCTCGGCCATCGCGTGCATGACGTCAGCGCGGATGTCTTTGGGATGCGGGCTGATGTAGCGCACGCGACGGATGCCGTCGATCGCTCCGACGTCTCGCAGGAGATCCGCAAACAGTGGTCGAGCCCGTCGCTTGTCGCCTTCGGCCCACCGCATGCCGGCCAGCGTGACATCGGCGGGCCCGGGCTCGGAGCCACGCAAGCCAAGGGTCAGGTCTCGGCCATAGCTGTTGACGTTCTGGCCCAGCAATGTGATCTCGGTCGCTCCATCGGCGACGACCTCCTCAGCTTCGGTCACCAAGTCCGCAAATGGCCGACTCATCTCCGGTCCGCGCACCGCGGGCACGATGCAAAAGGCGCAACTGTTGTCGCAGCCGATCTGGATCGTCAGCCACGCGGCATGGTCTGCTTCGCGTCGCGTGGGCAGCGCTGATGGGAAGTCGTTCGCGTCTTCGATGGCTGCTGCTTCGAGGATCTCGACCACGGGACCGTGAGCCCGCGCCTGATCGAGCAGTTCCACCGCGCGGCCGACATTGTGGGTGCCAAACACGACATCGACGTGCCCGGCGCGCTCGCGAATCAGGTCTCGATCTTTTTGAGCAAGACACCCGCCAACAGCGATTTGCAGGTCAGGGTTCTCATCCTTGAGGCGCTTCAGGTTACCGAGTTGGCCATAGAGCTTGTTGTCGGCATTCTCGCGAATGCAGCACGTATTGAGCACGATGACATCAGCGTCCTCGACGGCATCGACGCGCTCCATCCCGTCAGCTTCGAGGAGCCCCGAAATTCGCTCGGAGTCATGTTCGTTCATCTGGCAGCCAAAGGTCTGCACGACATAGCGCTTCGACATCGTGCTGCCAGGGTACTGGCGCCCGCCGACTGCTTGTTGCGGCTGTGCTCGCGACCGCGGGATTCAACCTGGCATCGGCCTTCGCACCCTGGTTCTCCGTGCTCCTCGCACTGCGCTTTGTTGGGGGAATGAGTCTCGCGATCATGACGTGGCTGGGCCGGCAGGAGGTTTTCGGTGACGACGACCGCATGGGCGACGTGCCACGCAGTGTCGTACCAGTGCAATAGTGGCGAACATGCTCATAGCGCAGATCACCGACTGTCACATCGTCGATCCTGGTTCGTTACTGAACGACCGTGTCGATACCGCGACAATGCTTGCTGGTGCGGTCGCACACATCGCAGCCATGAACCCCCAGCCCGACCTTGTGTTGGCCACGGGCGACCTCGTCAACGACGGGACCCCAGTCCAATATCGGAACCTCACGAGCTTGTTGGCTCCCCTCGCGATGCCCATCATCGCAATCCCCGGCAATCACGATGATCGAACCGAACTGCGACGAGCCTTCTCGATGACCCCCAGCCGCCCAGACGTCCGCATGGACAGCGTCCATGACCAGCACGAGCTCCGACTCATCGGTCTGGATACAACGATCCCGGGTGAACACGGTGGTGAAGTCACGCCGTCGCAGATGGCTTGGCTCGACACGCAGCTCTTGGCTGCCCCTGACGTACCCACGCTGATCTTCCAACACCACCCGCCATTTCTCACCGGGATTGCCTGGATGGACGCGGTTGGCATGACGGGCGCCGATCTGGAAGCTGATGTCGTGGGCCGACACTCCCAGGTCCAATCCGTCGTATGCGGCCACATCCACCGAGTGATCCAGAGCCGCATCGGCGGCACACCCGTGTCCACGTGGCCAAGCACCGGAGCACAGGTCGCTTTAGCCCTCGACGGAACGCCCCACGGCTACATCGACGAGCCCCCCGTTGTCGCACTCCATAACTGGTCCCCCACCGCTGGGCTGGTCTCCCACGTCAGCTACGTCAACGGTCCCGAACCCTGGGTTCCAGCCTGGGCCACCGCAACCAGCTGACGACAGACCGGCAAGGCAAAACGACGCCAGCCGGTGCCTCAAAGAGACACCGGCCGACTTGGGGAGAGACGTGTGGGAAGGTCTCAGTCGTCGACGGCAATCGGCTGGTCGTCGGCGTCGCTGAACTCGTCCTCGTCAAGCAGGTCGAGATCGATCTCTTCTTCGTCGGGTTTCACCACGGCCCAGATCTTGTTCTCGACATCCATCATGATCTCGGGATGCTCGG
>CAWKYX010000219.1:0-6650 GCA_963854265.1 Acidimicrobiia bacterium | reverse complement strand
ATCGGTTACGACCCAGTTGAAGTGGCGAGGTTCGATTCCCTCAGCCCACTTGCCCCTCATAGTCATTTGGGCCAATGGTGGCTCCATCAAATCGCGTCCTCTGGATGTCGTACCAGACCCTGAAATCTTAGTTCGCAACAGCGATTCGCGCTGGCCCTTCGCGCCCCAGACCAGGGGTTTTCATGATTTCTTGCGCAACATTGGCAACATTGGCCACATCACGCGCGAGAGCCCCTGTAGGGCGCGCCTCAAGTGTGCAATCGCCTCAGGTCATCCCGATCATGCGCATGGCTTCCACTCGCGAGGACCGGTCATTGCGAAACAGACCGCGAATACAGCTTGCGACCGTGGATGAGCCCGGCTTGCGCACACCCCGCATTGACATGCACAGGTGTTCGGCCTCGATCACAACAATGACCCCACGGGGGTCCAGCGCACCGACCAACGCGTCAGCGACCTGCGATGTGAGGCGCTCTTGCACCTGTGGGCGCTTAGAATACCCATCAACAAGACGGGCCAATTTGGACAAGCCCGTGATACGCCCGTCCTTGCTGGGAATATAGCCCACGTGGGCCTTGCCGAGGAACGGGATCAGGTGATGTTGGAACAGTGAGTACAGCGGGATGTCGCGCACCATGATGAGTTCTGGATCTTCGCCGATCGCTGCCAGAATCTCACGAACGGCGGCGGCGATTCGCGGCTGATCGACGGGGCTTGTTCCAGGCGTCCTCATGGGAACCTCGGGCGGGCTTGGCCGACATGCGCAGTGGCCGATGAACTGGTCGCGAAGGACGCACTCGCCCCGCGCCTGTGGTGCGCAGGGGAGATCTCGCGTCGAGGAGTCGCCCTGCTAACCCGCTGACGGCCCTCGCGCGTCGGGCGGCAAGCCGCCGGCCCGCCGATTCTGTGGGGGCCGGATGTTGGACTCGAGTTCTCGCGGCTGAGCCCGGTAGTCGCCGGCGCCGGCAAGAGGCCGGACGTCGCGAGCGCTGAGACCGATGGCCTCGTGCGAGCCGCTGAAGGACGAGACGTCTCGATGCCACTCGATGGCGCCGAAAATCTCGGCGAGTGCGTCTCGTGTTCAAGCAATGCCTCGGCCAACGCATCGAGCGTCTCGATGTGAGCCGTCAGGATCGATCGAGCTTCGTCGTGAGCAAGGGTCACGAACCGTTCAACTTCCGAGTCGACCGTCATGGCGACACCTTGGGAGTAGTCGGCCTCGTGCTGTTGGTTCTTCCCCAAGAAGACCTCACCCTGGTTCTGTCCAAGCCGGCGGGGCCCAATCGCATCACTCATGCCGTATTCGGTGACCATGGCCTTGGCCAGGGTGGTCACACGGTCGATGTCGTCGGCCGCGCCCGTTGTCGGATCACCAAAGACCATTTCCTCGGCCGTCCGTCCACCGAGCAACATCGCCAAGTCGTCATGCAGCTGCGAGCGGGTGCGCAGGTAGCGATCCTGTTCCGGTAGGGACAGCGTCCACCCAAGAGCCCGGCCGCGAGCAATGATCGACACTTTGTGAATCGGGTCGGTGTGGTGCAGCACATGGCCGACCAACGCATGACCGGCTTCGTGGTAGGCAATCACGCGGCGTTCATGATCGGACAGCACCCGGCTCTTGCGTTCGGGACCCGCCATGATGCGGTCAATGGCCTCGTCAACGAGTTCCATGTCCACCGTGGGGCGTCGATAACGAGCCGCCAGCAGCGCGGCTTCGTTCATAAGGTTGGCAAGATCAGCGCCAGTCATGCCGGGGGTGCGTCGGGCGATGGTGCCGAGGCTGACGTCATCGGCCAGCGGCTTGCCGGCGACGTGAACCGCCAGGATCGCCAGACGGCCCTCGAGATCAGGACGATCGACGGTGATCTAGCGGTCGAATCGACCAGGACGCAACAGGGCAGGGTCCAAGATGTCGGGGCGGTTGGTGGCAGCGATCATGATCACGCCGGCTGTCGGGTCGAAGCCATCCATCTCCACCAGCATCTAGTTGAGTGTCTGCTCACGTTCGTCATGGCCACCGCCGGTGCCCGCGCCACGATGCCGGCCGACCGCGTCGATCTCGTCGACAAAGATGATGGCCGGCGCTTCTTCTTTGGCTTGCTGGAAAAGGTCACGCACTCTCGAGGCTCCGACGCCGACGAACATCTCGACGAAGTCCGATCCCGAGATAGAGAAGAACGGCACACCCGCCTCACCCGCAACAGCGCGGGCGAGGAGGATTTTACCGGTCCCCGGAGGGCCGTACAAAAGCACACCCTTCGGGATCTTCGCCCCCATGGCGTAAAAGCGGACTGGGTCGGCAAGAAATTCTTTGATCTCGCGAAGTTCTTCGACAGCCTCGTCGGCGCCGGCAACATCGGCGAAGGTCACGACTGGCATGTCCTTGTCCACCTTCTTTGCCTTGGCCTTGCCGAATCCGCCGCCCTTGCTGCCGTTCATGCGCAGGATGAGCCAGATAAAGATGCCACCGAACAACAGGACCGGTGCGAACGTGAAGAACACATCGCGCCAGATGCTCGATCCGCCCCCGTCTCGCGGGTGACCTCGACCTCGACGGTCGGCACAGTGTCGAGCACGCGGTTGGCGATGTCGTTGCCATCGCGTCCGATGTAGCGAGTCTCGAACAGGGTGCCGTCGGTGCGGGTGGCCTGGATGATATTTGGCCCTTCCAGCATCTCGATCGATTCGAGCTCACCTGCCGACAATGCTTGGTCGAACTGGGTGAGCGTCAACTGTTCGAGTTCGGGTTCAGCTTCGCCTGACGGCCAGAGCGCGAACGCCAGGATGACGATGAACACGAGAGCGAGCCAGGTGACGGGCGACTTCAGGGTGCGGGACTTCATGACTCGACCGTAGTTCTGGCCTTCTGACCTGCGGAATACCTCGTTCGGACCCTTCCCGACCGCCGGGCATCACCATGCGTGGTATTCGCCCACGCAGCATGTCATTGTCGGCGGATCGGGGCCGCCTCCCGCAAATCTGACGTCTGCCGTCGTTTAGAAGTGCTGCGGTTCGTCTTGACGAGATTCGGGTTGGGCGGGTCGACACCGAACCCGGATCTGTGCTCCAGCGAACGCTGCAGTCAGGCTGGGTTGTAGCGAGCCAGGTAGGGAAGGTTGCGCCATCGCTCGCCGACATCGAGGCCGTAGCCGATCACAAAGTCCGGCGGGATCTCGAAACCGACGTACTTGAGCCCGAGCTCACCCGTCTGGCGCCCCGCCCGAACAAGCAACGCACAGACTTCGAGGCTTGCCGGGCCCCGAGACTGAAGGTTCTTGCGAAGGTACGAAAGCGTGAGCCCACTGTCGATGATGTCCTCGACCACGATGACGTCTCGACCAGCGAGGTCGATATCGAGATCCTTGACGATGCGGACGACGCCACTGGTCTTGGTCGAGTTCCCGTAGGAGGACACCGCCATGAAATCGAACTCGATGGGCAGATCGACCATCCGAGCCAGGTCGGCCATGAACACAAACGCTCCCTTGAGCACACAGATCAGCAGCGGCGCTCGACCGGCATAGTCCCGCGTAATCGCCTCGCCCAGCTCGGCTACTCGAGTCTGGATCTGCTCCTCGGTGAGGAGGACATCGCCGATCGATCCGCTTGGCTCAACCACGTCAGCGGACACTACTGTCTCCATCGCCTGCGAGCGTGCCAATGGTCCGCCGAGGCTGGTGGGTCCAGTTGGCGCAGGGTGGTCATACGGCGCCGGCAGGTGGGATGAGACGGAGGCGCTGGTGGGATCGTTCAACGCGCCAGCCGGTGCCCACATCGGTACCGGTGGCAGCGAGGGCGGCGACCGCGCGGACTCGATCGACGGTTGCCAGGTCGGGGGGATGCTCCTGGCCACAGCCGTCCCAGAGCCAGATTCGAATCGCTTCGCGCGCCACAATGGGTTCGGCCGCAGCGACAGCACGTGCGTCGCTGGGGTCCAGACCCGCTGCCACAGCTGCGATAAGATCGCCGCCTTGGCGGAGCAGTTCGGCCTGACGAGCCAGTATCGGTACGGGGTCGCGCTCGCCGATCTCGGCCATCATCGGCAGGAGCTCGTGGCGAACCCGGTTGCGGCGATGGACCGGGTCGACGTTGGACGGGTCGTCGACCGGCACCACCCCAAGACGCGCACACAGATCGTGAGTCTCGGAGCGCCGAAGCGCCAGAATTGGGCGGTGGGCGGATGGCTGGATGCCCCCAAGGCCGTGCCAGCTGCTCCCCCGAAGCATCGCGAGCAATACCGTCTCGGCCTGATCATCGGCGGTGTGGCCGGTCAACACAGCGGCCGGAAGGGCCCCGTACCGTGCCGCACGGGCTCGAGCTTCGAGGTTCGAGCCCGGCTTCACCTCGACGGTGATTGCCTCGAACCCCGCTCCGAATCGCGTTGTAGCAGCCGCAACAACATCCGCCTCGGCGCCTGACCCGTCACGCAGACCGTGGTCGACGTGGATTGCATGTACCTCGTGGCCCCAACGGATGGCCAACGCAAGCAGGGCGACCGAGTCGGCGCCTCCGCTGACTGCGCATGTCACCGGGCCGGGCGCGGCAAATGTGCATCGTTGCAGCAACCTCGACATGTGAGCCGCGGTGTCGGGGTCGACCACCATTGGCTCGGGCGTCAGGAGACGACGACGGCGTCTTGGTCCTCGGAGTCGGTAGACATCCGATCGATCCAGAGCTGTGGTGTCTTGATCTCGTCCATGGACGGCAGGTGGTCGGGTTTCTCCCAGGCACGGTCCAATAGGATTGTCCCGCCAGCACCCTCGACCGCTGCTATGAACAGCTCACCGGCCTGGTACTGGTTGAGCTTGGCTTCCATCCCGATGATCTTTTGGAAGATGCGGCTGAGGCCTCGAGCCGAGTTACGGCGGGCCCGCAGCGTGCTGGAGAACCGCTCGGCGCTGGGGATCCGATCGGCACCGGCCCGATCCATGGTGACGTCGCCGTGCCCTTCGAGCAAGCTCATCATGCCCGAGATTTGATTGAGTACTTCGCGTTGTTCGGGGGTGGCCAACAGCCCAGCCACACCACCTTCGGCCAACACGTCCTCGCCGGTTTTGCGGCCCTCAATGATGCGTTCGACGGCTTTCTTGAGAACCTTGGGGTCCGGGTCGACCGCGTCCAGGGTCTGGCCGACAAGACCAAGGAAGTGCTCGCGAAGCCATGGGACGCCTGTGAATTGGGCCCGGTGGGTGACCTCGTGGAGCGCGAGCCAAAGACGGAACTCTTCGGGCGGGAAGCCGTGCTTCTTCTCGAGCGCCATCACATTGGGCCCGACGTAGTAGACGATGTCCTGGTCTTCGGGGTTCTCGTCTTCGATGATCAGCAGGTCGTATTGGCCGAGGACGCGACTGGACATCCACCCGAGCAACACGCCGACCTCGACGCCGCCGATCTTGCCGGCAACGCCGCCAAGCCGGGACAGGTCGGTCTTGGCACCCAGCTTCTCGGTGACGGGAGCAAGGAGGCGTTGGAAGGACTGGATGTTTGCGCCAATCCACATTGGCCGATCAGCAACACGTGCGCGGGCATCGCCGGTGAGCGAACGAAGGCCCGTCTCGGCAGCGACGAGTTCTTCAGCCTCGGCGGTGAAGCGCTCGAAATCGGGAGCCAGCGTGGCGTAGTGATACGACGGCGCTGACTGATTGCGCGTGGCGATCTTGGAGGCGACTCGTTGGGCGAGCTCCCAGTCGACGGGGCCGGACATGGGTAAGGCCTCTACTGCCGCTTCTGGTAACGCTTGGGATACCGCGGCCGGACGACCTTCATGAAGTATCCAACTCCGGTGCCAAGCACCATGAGCACAGTCACGGGGGTGAGCGTGACGGCGATCCAGTAGTGCCAATCCGGCGCTGCGAAGACGTCCATAGGTTCGAGGTTAGACGCCACAGCAGGTCATCTGACACGTCAGACCCACAAAGCAGTTCTCGGAGACTCGTCGACACCGACGGCCCTGGCCTGTCCGATGGCCCAAAACCTCGAACGGATTCGGGGTTTGGGGGAATGGCCCCGACGGCCGATGGGTTTCGGAGCCATGTCGGATACCGCGGACAAGATCGACATCGACCTTCGCACAGCTGGAGCGCGGGTCTGCGAAGAGCCGGAGTGCGCCACCCGATTATCGCGTTACAACGAGTTCGAGTTCTGCGCGCTCCACCAGCCGATGGTGGCGCCCCGTATGCGGGGCAAGGTCATCGACGAGGCGCGAGAATCTAGAGGTCGGTGACCTCGACGTCGCCGAGGTCGACCCGCCCGAGCGCCTCGGTGATGCGCAGCTGCAACGATGCGGGCGCTTGGTCGGGTGCGCGCTCGACCACGGTCAGCTTGAATCGGACCTGGAGATCGATCTGCTGAACACAAGGGAAACACTGTCCGAGCTCGGCACGCGCTGCATCGACCACCGACGTCGTCGGGATGCCTTCCAATGCCTGTGAGATCACGGCTTGGGAGTGCTCACATTGCTCGGGGATTCCGGGGCACGAAGTCTTGTCGTTCATGATGCTCAGCTCTCGGCGCCGGCGCCGACAGAGGCGCCATCTTCGCGTTCTGGGGTGGTGACGTCAGCTTCGGCAACAAAGCCCCGACGTCTGCCGAACTCATACAACTGGTCTTGGAGCCGTTTTCTTCCCCGATGGAGCCGAGACATGACCGTA
>CAWKYX010000218.1:0-6654 GCA_963854265.1 Acidimicrobiia bacterium | reverse complement strand
GTCGAGATGAGACTGGTGCCGGCTGCGGTGATGGACAGGAAACGCTGCCGCTTATCGTCAGTGCCGGGTGCGCTGGAGAGAAGACCTCGGTCTTCGAGGCGGCGCGATGCGTGGGTGACCGTTGGCTGAGCGCTCAGCGCGGCTTCGGCGAGGTCCGCAACACAGAGTTCGCCTAGTTCGTGCAGAACGGCTAGCACCCGCCACTCTGAAAGAGCGACGCCGTACTGGGCGAGAAGGGCGTAGAACGGGGCCGAGAGGGTTTGGTCCGCACGACGGAGCAAATACGGCAGATAGCCGTCAAGGAAGCTCGTTTCATCAGTGGACATATCGCAGGATACATTCATATGAATGTAAATGCAAGCCGGCCGATGAATGCCCGTTTAACACAGCTCGTTGGGAGGGGCGTGCTCTTGCCGTAGTCGTCCTGCCGCTGCTTCAAGCGATCAGGTCCGGATCGGTTTTTTTGACGGAACGATAACTCAGTGCTAAGTTGCTTGCTAGTAAGCCAATTCATTTTCCTCGGGGGGGCCATGGCCAGTCGATTCACCGAAGCCGAATTCAGCGAACACGTACAACGGTTCGGAGCCAAAGCGCTGGATTGGAAACCATTCACGCGACAGGGCGACCTTGACGAGTCTTACCGTCGATCGCACGTCCGCATGGTGGGTGCGAGCATCACCGGGAAGCACGAAGAAGTCGGCACCATCACTGCGAACAACTTCACGCTGTCGGTGATGATGCTGCCGCCAGGCGCAGTAGCGCCATCGCATGCCCACGAAGTCGAAGAAGTCTTCTTCGTCGTCAAGGGCGAGGTGACCGCTTGGTGGGAGCACGACGACGGCACCATCCTCGAGACCACGCTGACAGAGCGCGAGATGATCTACTCCCCCGCCGGGATCATGCACGGTCTCCGAAACCACACCGACGAGGAAACGCTCGTGCAGGTCATCATTGGTGTCGGTCGCCCCCAGAAACCCACGTATCTCGATACCACACTGGCCAACACGTGAGCCAGGCCACCACGGCCGCTGTCCAGGTAAGCCCCCGGACCGCAAGGTTGGGCGAGCTGACTACACGAGACGTTGCCGAGGCTCTGGCCTCGGGCCCACTCGATGTGATCGTGCCACTGGGTGCACTCGAACAGCACGGCCCCCATCTGCCGTTGGCCACTGATCAGATCATTGCGACAGCCGTTGCAGAATCAGTGGCCAGTCGCGTCGGTACCTGTGTGATCACCCCATCCGTGCCGGTCGGCGCCTCGTCACACCATCTGTCGTTTGCGGGAACGGCCTCCCTCGCTGACGAAACCATCGTAGCGACGCAGGTTGACATCGTCGAGAGTCTGCTGTCACACGGTTTTCGCAGCGCGTACGTCGTGACCGGTCACGCCGGAAATAGTGGCGCCATGACCGCAGCAGTCAACCAATTGGATGCCCGGGTAGTGTGCTTCGCCGACTGGCCGTCACAACGAGATGCCGTGCACCGGGTTGCGCAAGATGAGCTTGGCCTCGACCCCGACGTGGTCGGAACCCATGCGGGTCACTTCGAAACAAGCATCATGATGTTGTTGGCGCCCGACCTGGTGCAACTCGATCGCATCGAGCCGGGGTTCATCGGCCCCGCAGCACAGGCGTCTGCCACGCTGCGACGCGACGGTATGGCAGCGCTGGCAGCCAATGGTGTGATCGGCGACCCAACAGGGGCAAACGCTGCAGCTGGCGAACGCTACCTGGATGCGCTGGTCGAACATGTCGTGACCGGCATCAACGCGCACCGCACCAGCCAAGAAGCGATCGCGTTGAGATGAGTCAGACCGCGACGAACTCGTCATGCTCAGATCCGTGGGCTCGAAGGTTCCTTCCTTGGTTGTTCGATGCTGGCTTCGCACCGACCGTGATCGTCAGCATCGGGATTTTCATGACGTTCAAGTCCGACGTTTTCCTCACCAGCCGAAATCTCCAGAACATCCTGCTCCAAACGTCATTCCTGGCGATCGCAGCGTTCGGCATGACGTTCATCATCATCGCGGCCGAGCTCGACCTGTCCCAAGGTTCTGCCATCGCCCTGGTCGGGGTGGTCACCGCCGATGTCATGGTCCGAACCAACAGCATTGTTCTTGGCTTGCTAGCGGGCCTGGCCGCCGGCGCGGCAGTTGGCCTGTTCAACGGCTTCGTCACCGCCGTGCTCCGGGTCCCGTCGTTCATCACGACCCTCGGTATGTTGGTCATGGCTCGCGGCTTAGCGCGAGAAATCACCTCCGGAAACACGATCGGCGGACTCCCCGACCAATGGTCAGACTTCTGGGCCACCGAGATCCTTGGGCTACGTATGCCCATCTGGGTGGCGGCGGCCGTCGGGACTTCGTTCCATGTCGTTCTCCGGTACACGAGGTTCGGCTTGCGGGTGTACGCAGTCGGCGGGAACGCCGAGGCTGCTCGTCGTTCCGGAATCGACGTGACCCGGGTCCGGCTGGCGGTCTTCCTCTCTGGCGGTGTGGCTATTGCGCTAGCCGGGTTCACCTTGCTGGGCCGGGTCAACTCCGGTCAGCCCAACGCCGCCCAACTCACCGAACTGTTCGCCGTCGCCGCCGTGGTCCTCGGCGGAACCAACCTGTTCGGCGGCCGAGGGTCCATCCCGCGCACAGTCGCAGGCGTGATTCTCATCGGCGTACTTCGTAACAGCCTCAACCTGCTGAGCGTCTCATCAAACATGCAGGACGTATGGCTCGGCCTGGTGTTCATGCTGGCCATGACCTCGCATTTGATTCGCGGCTACGTGACCCGCTGGACCAGCCGGTTGCCGGCCACACCCAAGATCTCGGACGGATCCGATTCCGATCAGATTCCGCTCGACATAACCATCCCAACCGGGACGGTTAGATGAACCCCAATCAAGGAGGGGATCAGAAATGAAATCAAAACGATGGACCTGGCTGATAGGACTGATCGCGATAGCGCTGGTGGCTTCCGCCTGCGGTGACGACGATGACTCCGCGGTAAGCGGCCCAGCCGCCTCCGGTGGAGGCGGCGAATGCACCGAAACCTACGACGTGGCATATGCCAACCTTGCAACATTCATCTTGTACTTCCGTGACCTCGAAGCCGGACTCAGTGACTTCGGCGCGGCGAACTGCTGGGAATTCACGGCCGCTGATGCTTCCTACGTCATGGAGGACCAGGTGGCCCAGATCGAAGACTTCGTCACCCAAGGCGTCGACCTCATCATTGCTTCACCCGGCGACCTCGAGGCACTGACCCCGGCCTATCAGGTAGCCGCTGATGCCGGCATCCCGATCTTATCCACGGGTGACCGTGTGCAGGATGAATCGTTGGAGATCGGATTCATTGGAACCGACTGGGGCGCAGAAGGCGTCAAGCAGACCCAGTGGATGATCGATGAAATGGGAGGCGAGGGCACACTGGCCCGCATTGGTGGACCCGGCGCATCGGAGTACGTCGAAAAACGTCGCGATGGCTTCGACGAGACGATGGCGGCCAACCCCGGCATCGAAATCGTGTTCAACCAAAGCGCAACTGACTTCAGCCAAGAAGAAGGCCTGCGACTGGCACAGGATGCGCTGACTGCCAACCCCGACCTGGACGCCATCTGGGCCGACTCCGATGCCCTCGCGTTGGGAGCTGCGCAAGCGGTCACCGAGGCAGGAATCGATCACGCTGACATCCTGATCACTGGCACCGACGGTGAGCCGCTCGCGTTCGACCAGGTTCGGAGCGGCGAAGGCGTAGACGCCACTATTGCCCTTCGTGGTTATCTGTGGGGAACTTTCACGGCTGAGGTCGCACACGAGTTCCTGACGACGGGGAGCACGGGTCAGGAGTACTTCATTCAGGCCCCGACCGTCTTGATTGACCCCGACTCCATCGAAGGCCTGACCAACGAAGACCTCCGTTAGGTCGCCTTCGAATTTGTCATAAAGGTGTGAGGGGGCCGCCACCTGCGGCCCCCTCACACTGGCCACCTAGATCGGAGATCGCATGTCTGAACACGAACATGCCGACGTTGTACTCGTCGGCGCCGGCGCTTCCGGTGGCGTTGTGGCGCGCCATCTCGCCGAGGCCGGGTTCTCGGTTGTGTGCCTGGAGCAGGGCGAGTGGCCGGACCGTGACGATTTCCGTGGCACCGAGGACGATTGGGAGTTGGCCATACGGCAGCGGTGGGCGTTGAGCCCCAACATTCGCGGCATGGCATCGGACTATCCCGTGAACGACGACGACTCCGACATCAACCCACTGATGTTCAATGCAGTAGGCGGCAGCATGATTATCTACGCGGGGACCTGGCCGCGGATGTTGCCCTCCGATTTCCGGGTGCGGACCATGGATGGGGTAGCCGATGACTGGCCCATCGACTATTTCGACGTCGCACCCTTCTACGACGAGATAGACCGTCAGATCGGCGTCTCCGGTTTGGCCGGCGACCCTGCGTACCCGCCCCATACCGACTACCCGTTGCCTCCGCTTCCCCTCGGCATAGCCGGAAAGCGGGTGGCACAGGCGCACAACGAGCTGGGCTGGCACTGGTGGCCCGAACCCAACGCGATTCTCTCGGCTCCCTACGATGGCCGCCATGCGTGTGTGCAAAGGGGCGTGTGCACGTCGGGTTGCGCCGAGGGAGCCAAGGCATCCACCGATCTGACCCATTGGCCGAAGGCCATCGCTGCCGGCGCCCGCCTGGTTACCGGCGCACGGGTCAACCGCATCACGACTAATGCTCAGGGCCTGGCCACCGGCGCCACGTGGATCGACCGCGACGGCGCCGAGCACCACCAAACCGGCGACACCGTGATATTGGCGGCGAACGCGATCGGCACGGCGCGCCTACTGCTCTTGTCCGCCGACGATCACCATCCGACCGGTCTGGCCAACTCCAGCGGGTTGGTGGGCAAGCGGCTGATGATGCATCCCTTTGCTGCGGTCACCGGCTGGTTCGACGACTCGGTCGAAGGGTGGCAGGGCCAGTTCGGTGCCAGCATCACCACCTACGAGTTCTACGAGACAGATCGGTCCCGCGGCTTCGTCCGTGGCGCTAAATGGGCCCTCTCCCCCGTGGGTGGACCACTCAATCATGTCCTCCCGATGCGCGCCGGAAGCGAGGTCTGGGGCGCGAAACACCACGATCTGATGGCGCGAACGTTCGGCAAGGGCGCGACCTGGGCGATATTTGGCGAGGATCTCCCCGAAGAAACCAACCGCGTCGACCTCGACCCCGATCTATGTGATGCCGACGGTATTCCGGCACCCCGGGTGCACTATCGGACCAGCGAGAACTCCAAACGACTCATGGAATTCCAGGTGGCTCGCGCCGAGGAATCACTTCGGGCGGCTGGCGCTATCGATGTCACCGCCGCCAATCTATTGCGGTACTCCGGCTGGCACCTGATGGGCACCGCTCGCATGGGTGACGACCCGGCCACGTCGGTCGTCGACCGGAACCAGCGAGCCCACGATGTCGCCAATCTGTACATCGTCGATGGCAGCGTCTTCGTCACCTCATCGGGCGTAAACCCCACAAACACCATCACGGCGCTCGCGCTCCGCACAGCCGCTCATCTTGTCGAGAATCGGCGACTGCAAGAGGTACCGGTGTGACGGCTCAGCCCGACAGATTCACCGCTGACCAGCGGAAGGCGCTGAGCACCATGGCCGATGTCATGTTGCCCGAGACGTTGATGATGCCCTCGGCCAGCATGGTGGACGTGCACGGTGGTGGCGTGGACCACGTCATGATGGCTCGGCCCGACCTGTTCGCCGATCTCCAGCGAGCCATCGACGCGCTGGACCCGCTCCAGTTCGACCTCGAAGCCTTGGGCGCGCTGCTGGTTGCTGATGAGGCCGCCTACACCGCTCTCACCACCGCAGTAGCGGCAGCCTACTACCAGTCACCAACCGTGCGGGAACGCATCGGCTACCCCGGCCAGGTCGCCAAAACCTACGACCCCTACGCCTATGTGGACTGGGTCAACGAGGGTTTACTGGACCCCGTCGTAGAACGCGGCCCCCTGTGGCGCCGCCCCCCAGGGTCACCCGACCAGGAGGTCACGCCATGACCGAGACGTCTCGAGCAGTCATGCTGAGCACCTACGAAGGGGGTCCACAAGTCGAGGAGCTCCCGCTGGGTCCACCCGAGCCCGGTGGTCTCCTGGTGGAGATGGAAGCCGCCACGGTTTGTGGCACTGACGTGCACATCGCGGCGGGCACGTTTGCCCACCTGGCCCAGCTTCCGTTGGTCATGGGCCACGAGGGTTGTGGCCGGATCATCGAACTTGGGGTAGGCGCTATGAGTGACGCTACTGGCGCGCCGCTCTCGCCCGGCGACCGGATCGTGTGGGCCCACGACTGGTGCGGTCGATGCTTTCAATGCGCAGTGGCCAAAGAACCGACGTTGTGCGAGAACACCATGGGGTACGGCTGGGGGCGCTATGAGAGCTCACGCAACGGCACCTTCTCTCAACACCTGCACGTGGCGCCAGAAAGCGGGGTCCTGCGGGTTCCTGATGCGGTCAGCTCACCACTCGCCTCATCGGCCACGTGCGCTCTCCGAACGGTGATGCACGCACTGGATCGACTACCCCCCATCAGGTTCAGCGAGACGGTCGTCGTCCTGGGCGCTGGACCCGTTGGCCTCTATGCGGCG
>CAWKYX010000217.1:0-6663 GCA_963854265.1 Acidimicrobiia bacterium | reverse complement strand
CCGCGCCCGACCTTTGCGGTGGCCCGCGCCCGACCTTTGCGGTGGCCCGCGCCCGACCTTTGCGGTGGCCCGCGCCCGACCTTTGCGGTGGCCCGCGCCCGACCTTTGCGGTGGCCCGCGCCCGACCGAACGGCCCCTATTTCGCCCGAGTCCCGCAACCCCGGCGTGTTCACCTAACCTGGCCTTCGGGTTCCCCCAGACCGGCACTGAAAGAGACTCCGTTGAGCCAACAGACTGCAGACCGCACTCGCACGTTCGCCGAACTGTTCGACGCCGTCGTCGCGAACGTGGGCGCTGTCATTCAAGGCAAGACCGATGTCATCCGCCTCGTGGTCCTGGCGATGGTGGCCGAAGGCCACGTCCTGATCGAAGACGCCCCGGGTACGGGTAAGACCAGCATGGCCAAGGCCCTTGGCCGCTCAATCGAGGCCGAGGTCGGCCGGATCCAGTTCACCCCAGACTTGTTGCCCACCGACGTGGTCGGTCTGTCCGTTTGGAATCGCTCCAACACCACGTTTGAATTCCGACCAGGCCCTGTCTTCGCCGGCATTGTCTTGGCCGACGAAATCAATCGGGCCTCACCCAAGACGCAGTCTGCCCTTCTCGAAGCCATGGCCGAAGGACAGGTGACCGTCGATGGCACGACCCACCCACTGCGTCGACCATTCATGGTGTTGGCGACCCAAAACCCGCTCGATCACGAAGGAACGTATCCCCTCCCCGAGAGCCAACTGGATCGCTTCTTGATGAAGGTCTCAATGGGCTACCCCAGCCGCGAGGCCGAGCTACAGATCCTCACCACCCACGCGACCGACAGCGTGATCGACACCTTGCAACCCGTGGTCTCGCGCGCCGAGATCCAAGGCCTCATAGCGGCCGCTCAGACCGTGCATGTTGCGCCGCCAGTCCAGCACTATCTCGTGGAACTCGCCGACGCATCTCGACGACACCGCGATTTGGCGCTCGGCATGTCCACTCGAGCAACACTCTCACTCCAACGGGTCACCCGTGCCTTGGCCGCGGCGCAAGGGCGAGAGTTCGTCACCCCAGACGACGTCAAAGTGCTGGCCCACCCTGTCCTTGACCACCGGCTCGTGGTGAACGCCGATGCCTCGTTGCGGGGAGTAACCACACGCGACGCCACCGAGGACATCTTGAGCTCGGTCCCTGTTCCCCGCATGGACTGATTGTGGACGCACCGAAGTCGCACCCCGCAAGCATCGACCTGTGCTGACCCGCGGCGGCTTCGCGACACTGATCTTGAGTCTCGCGATCCTTGCGGGCGGCCGGCTGTTCGGTCTTCCCGAACTCTTCGTCTTGGGGGCCGGCGGTCTGATCGTCTTGGTGCTGGCGGTTCTCCACGTCGTGATCCGCCGACTACAGGTCGAAGTTTCACGCCAGCTCAGCCCACCCCGTGTCCATGCCGGCAACCCCTGTCGCGTCGACCTCTTGCTCCGCAACCGGTCGCGGCTACGGAGTCCGGTCCTGCGACTTCGCGACGACGTCTCAGGCACCCAGGGGGTCGAGCTCCTCGTGGCTCCCATGAAGCAAAACGCAGGCACACAAGCTGTGTACCGCCTACCCACCGACCGGCGCGGTCTCGTCGAGGTCGGGCCGCTCCGCCTGACCGTCTCAGACGCCTTTGGTCTCGCCAAGATGACAACGACCGGAGACCGCGAAGTGTCGTTGGTGGTCTATCCCCGCATCGACTCCATAGCCCCCGTGCGTCGATCATCGGGAAGCGACCTCGAACGCCAGACCGTCCGGCAGCAACAAGTTGCCCCAAGCGGCGATGACTTCTACGCGCTCCGTGAATACGTGGTGGGCGACGACCTCCGGCGCGTGCATTGGCCATCGTCGGCGCGCCACGACGAGCTCATGGTCCGCCAAGACGAGATTCCGTGGCATGGCCGTGTGGCCATCATGCTCGACACCAGAACACTGGCATCTCCGACAGCATTCGAAGCCATGGTGTCAGCCTCCGCCTCCATCGCGGTTGCCAGCAGCGATCGAGGCGATCAGATTCGCATCCTGTTCACCGATGGCGATGACACCGGCTACGGGACCGGCGCTCACCATCTCACCAAGCTCCTCGGGGTTCTGGCCTTGGCGACCCAAACCGAGCACAACCTCGCGATCTCGCTCGAGACCCTCACGGGCCCCGGCAGCAGCGGAGCGGTCGTGGCGGTCACGACGGGCGAGGATGAACTCGACAGCGCCGTTATGCACCGTGCAGCGGGCACCTATCGGCGCCGTGTCATCGTCTTCTTCGGCCAGACCGAGGCGATCCCCGTTGGTACGGAGACCGCGGTACGTTCGACCACTGTGATACGTGTCGCACTCCAGCAGAGCTTCGCCGAAGCCTGGGGACGTGAGTTTGGCCGACCGCGAACGAGTACACGATGACCAAGGGGCCATCGCAGCGCTGCACCGATGCCGGAGTCTTCATCGGCGCCGAGCTGTTCCTCGCCCTCATAACCATCACGGCGGTTGCCGGGTTCAGCCGCCTCTTTCTCGATCGCAGCTGGGTCGGACCCTTGTTCACCGCCGCAGTCGTCGCCCACCTGTGTGTGGCCGCCGTGCGTCGATCCGGGCGAGGGCTGCTGTTGAGCGGAGCAGTGACCGTTGTTGTCATGACACTCCAGATCACGTGGACGCACTACCGGCCCACGCTGCGAGCCGGCCTACCAACTGGGCTCACCCGTAATGCCGTTGATGCCGACCTGACGGCCGCTTGGAACCTCTTCAGCGAAGTGAAGGCGCCCACAGAGCCAGTCGTTGGATTCGTGGTCGTGGCCAGCCTGGCCATCTGGGTCATTGCCTACCTGTCGGATTGGGCCGCGTTCCGACTGTGGTCCGCGCTCGAGACCGTCCTGCCAAGCTTTGCGATGTTCGTCTTCATCGCGTTCTTCGGCGACGCACAGGATCGCCTGGCCATGGCGGCGCTCTACCTCGCAGCGATCGTGGGCTTCCAGTTGTTCCACCGCCTCATGCGACAATCTCATGAGGTTCGGTGGCTCGCGGGAACCCAGATCCTCGGAACCTCAGCCATCATGCGCGCAGGTGTAGTGATGTCGGCGGTGGTTGTGCTGGGGGCCATCGTGGCCGGACCTGCGCTGCCTGGCGCCGAGACAGAGCCGATTTTAGGAATCGACGACGGCGACAACAACGCCGACACCCGAATCGTCATCAGCCCCATCGTCGACATCCGCGGCCGGTTGGTCGATCAAAAAGACGTCGAAGCCTTCACCGTTCGCAGCGAACAGCCTTCGTACTGGCGTCTGGCCAGTCTCGACAGCTTCAACGGTCAGATCTGGGGCGCCGACAACAAATACGGCAAGGCATCGGGCGGCCTCGATGACGACTTCGACGTCGAGGACGCTTCGCTCACCATCCTCGAGCAAGAGTTCACCGTGTCCAACTTGGGTGCGGTCTGGATCCCGGCCGCCTACGAGCCGCGTCGGATCGTTGAGTCCTCCGACGACAGCATCAGCTACGAACCACTGTCGGGCACCCTCATCGTGGGGCGGTCCCTCGAGGACTCCGATGGGCTGACCTACACCCTCGAGTCCGAGATCCCGAGCTTCGACCCGGTCGCGTTGGCGGCCGCTCCCAACAGCTACCCCACCGATGTCCTCGATCGCTACCTTGGCCTGCCCGAAGACTTCTCCGCTGATGCACGCGCCCTGGCATTCAACATCGTCAACGACGCCGGCGCGACCAACGACTTCGAGGAGGCTCGAGCGCTCCAGGACTTCTTCCGCGAAGGCTTCACCTACGACCTAACCGTCGGCGAAGGACACTCGTCAGCACGTATCGATCAGTTCCTCGCCTCAGGCATTGGCTATTGCGAGCAATTCGCCGGGGCATTCGCTGCGATGGCTCGAGCGCTGGGGATCCCCTCGAGAGTCGCTGTCGGCTTCACGTGGGGCGAGGTCGATGAAAACGACCCGAACCTGTACCACGTGCGGGGCGAACACGCGCACGCCTGGCCCGAGGTCTACATCCCCGGTTCCGGTTGGGTTCCGTTCGAACCCACACCCACCCGCGGTGCACCCAACTCCTCGCAGTGGACCGGCGTCGACGCCGAGCAGGCCATAGGCAGCACAACTGAGGTACTACCGACGCCTGCAGCAACGCCGTCGGCTGCCGACCCTGGCTTCGAAGATGTGCTTCCGCCGGTGATTGAGCCGCCGGCGGACACCGGCCCCGCCCCGATCGAAGACCAAGGTGTTGCGGGCTGGGTGAAGATCGTGGGTCTCGTCGCAGTCGGCGGTGTTGCGCTCGCTGGCATTTACGCCGCTCTGGTGGTCGGGCTCAAGCGCCGCCGAACCACGCGTCGGTTTGCCCAGGCCGAGAGTAATAGCCAGCGGGTCAACGCCGTCTGGAACGAAACGGTCGAGTTGTTGAGTCCCTTGGGCGTCCAGCCTGTCCCGAGCGAGACGATGCCCGAATTCGCCCGTCGAGTCAGCGCCGAGAACGTGCTCGCCAAAGCCGACCTTGAAGACCTCGGGACCTTGGCCGTCGCGGCGCGCTACGGCCCCCGAGACGCGGATGACGCCGCTGTTTCTATCGCGCAGTCACACCGTGACGCAGTCGTGACGGCGGTGATCGCCTCGAGCACCAGCACCGAGCGGCTCAAGGACTCGCTCGATCCCCGCGTCCTCGTCAAACGCTAAACCCCGACCGGCATCGCACCGCCGGTTTGTGTACTGGTAGAGCGCCGGTTCCGTCCGGGCTGCACATTCTTTGGTCCAGGCCGCACGTTCTTCGGGACTCGTTGAGGCCCCGGTCCGTGTCAGTTGTCTTTGGGGTCGGGAGGATCTTCGTTCTCGTCCGCCACCCGGTTGCGGATCGAAGCTCCGGGGTTGCCAACGATTTTGCGCAGGCCACCCGAGCGCATCGATTCAGACAGCTGCGCCAGACCAGCACGGCCCAATCGACGGGCGTTTTGTTCGAAGTACAGCGCCGCTCCGAGCATCATCACGAAGCCCCCGAACGCGAGCCAGAAACTGATAGTGAGCGTGAAGATCATGAACGCCAAACCAACAACGAAGCCGAACACCGCCCATCGCAAATTACGCGAAGCATGGGTGTAGACGGTCGTTGACCCGACTTCCCGTGCAAGTTCGGGATCGCTCTCATAGAGCTGTTGCTCGATCTCACTGAGAATCCGCTGCTCGTCCTCTGACAGTGGCACACGACCATCTTCGCACAGCGGTGATCCTTCAACAACGCGCACCACGAGGAATTCATGTGATTCATGACCCTTGGTCGGAAGGTCCCCATTGCTGGTCGCCGCGGCGTTTTGGGCGCAAACCGCTGATTCCGAGACTGCTGGCCGGGCCAATGGCGCCATCGCCGAACTTGTCCCGAATGACGTCGATGGCCCCCTCGGCCTCGCGCCATTCGAGATTGTTCGTTGCGAGGTCGTCGAGGCTCAACTGTTCACCGGCCGTCTCCTTGGCGATGCTCGAGACTCCGACACCCAACAAACGAACCCCGGGAGTGGGGTCGACCAGCCCGAGCAGGCGCTTTGCCTCACGAGCGATCACGGTCCCGCTGTCGGTTGGTGAAGGCAGCGTGGCCGATCTCGTGATGGTCTCGAAATCACCGAAGCGGACCTTGATGTTGACGGTCCGTGCCCGGTGACCTGCGGTACGCAGTCGGTTTCCTACCGCATCAGCCAGACGGACGGCCTCGTCCAGGAGGCGTCGCGAATCGAACAGATCCACGGTAAATGTCTCTTCGTGACTGATGGACTTTACGCCGCGATTGGGAGTCACGGTCCGTTCGTCGCTGCCGCGGGCAAGATCGTGCAGGTGTCGACCCTGAACGTTGCCAAGGGCAGCAACGAGCGTTTGGGCCGGCAGCTGTCGCAGGTCGAACACTGTCGCAACCCCCAAGCGATCAAGGCGAGCCGCCGTCGCCGGCCCGACGCCCCATATCGCTCGGATCGGAAGGGCGTCGAGGAAGTCCTGGACGTCGCCCGCCTCAATTACCCGGACACCCGGGCCGAGAACGGGACCTGCGCGGCTCGGCGTTGGCTTCGCGTCCTCGGTGGCCAGCTTGGCCAGAAACTTGTTGGGGGCGACACCGACAGAGCACGTCAGCTGCTCTTGTTCATAGACCATTCGCCTGATGGCGCGAGCAATCTCAACAGGTTGTCCGTGGAGCCTGATACTGCCGGCGACATCGAGGAAGGCCTCATCGAGCGAGAGTGGCTCGACTAACGGCGTGAATGACGAGAACACTTCCATCACTCTTTGACTGATCTGGCCGTAATGAGCGTGGTCTCCGGGCACGAACACGGCGTCGGGGCACAGCCTGCGAGCCTGCGTGGAAGCCATGGCGGAACGGATGCCATACACGCGAGCTTCGTAGGATGCGGCGGCGACAACACCTCGTTGACCGTCACCTCCGACGATCACAGGCTTCCCTTTGAGTTCGGGCCGCCGGAGTTGCTCTACCGATGCGAAGAACGCATCCATGTCGACGTGTAAAATATTCGCTGCTCCATGCGACATAGTCAGCGACGCTCGACTGTCCAGGCTCGAGGTTTAGCCCCCCGGACCAGATAGCGGAAGCTGTCGATCGTAGGGTCGCCAAGCCATGTGACGAGCGGTTCATGGACCCATCGCGGGCTGTCTTCCAAACAACGCG
>CAWKYX010000216.1:0-6720 GCA_963854265.1 Acidimicrobiia bacterium | reverse complement strand
CTCGACGGATTGGGTCTTGAGGTCAAGCGGGGCGTGGTGGAGTCCGGCCTGGTGGGCATGCGCTTCGACACCATCGGGGTGTCCGATGGCATATCAATGGGCACCGACGGGATGTCCTACTCGTTGCAGAGCCGCGACCTCATTGCTGACTCGATTGAGACGGTGATGGCGGCGCAGTGGTACGACGGGCTTGTCGCCTTGCCCGGCTGCGACAAGAACATGCCGGGTTGTGTCATGGCAATGGGTCGTCTCAACCGACCGTCCATCATGGTCTACGGCGGCACTATTCGGGCCGGCTGCGGCGATATCGGCGGCGTCGAAGAGAAGCTGGATGTGGTGTCGGCGTTCCAGAGCTACGGGCAGTTCCTCGCGGGCACCATCACCGAAGAGGAGCGCCAGACGATCGTGTCGTGTGCCATCCCTGGGGCTGGCGCTTGCGGCGGCATGTACACGGCCAACACCATGGCCACAGCCATTGAAGCCATGGGCCTGAGTCTGCCCTACTCCTCATCCACGCCTGCCGAGGACCCTGCCAAGCTCGAAGAGTGTGTGCAGGCCGGCCAGATGATGGAGATGTTGCTCGCCGAGGGCTTGACGCCACGCCGCATCGTGACGCGCCAATCGTTCGAGAACGCGATGGTGGTGACCATGGCGCTGGGGGGTTCGACCAACGCCGTCCTCCACACCATCGCCATGGCTCGCGCCTTCGAGTTGGAACTGAGCATCGATGACTGGCAGGCAACGAGTGCCCGGGTGCCGCTGCTGGCCGATCTCAAGCCATCGGGCCGTTACGTGATGGAGGACCTCCACGCAGTTGGCGGTGTGCCTGGCGTGATGCGCTACCTGCTCGACGAAGGCATGCTCGACGGCGACCAGCTGACGGTCACCGGCAAGACGCTGGGCGAGAACCTCGAGGATGCACCGCAGCTGACAGAGGGTCAGGACGTGATTGCTTCACTCGATACTGCGGTAAAGGCCCGGGGCCATATTTCGGTGCTGCGGGGCAACTTGGCGCCGGGTGGTGCCGTGGGCAAGATCACCGGCAAGGAGGGCCTCCGTTTCTCCGGTCCGGCTCGGGTGTTCGACAGCGAAGAAGAGATGCTGACCGGGCTCGAAGAGGGCCGGATCCAGTCAGGCGATGTGATCGTCATCCGCTACGAAGGTCCCAAAGGCGGGCCCGGAATGCCTGAGATGCTGACACCAACCAGTGCCTTGGCCGGCGCGGGATTCCTCGAAGACGTTGCCCTGATCACCGACGGTCGTTTCTCGGGCGGTAGCCACGGGTTCATTGTTGGACACGTCGTGCCCGAAGCACAGGACGGCGGTCCTATTGCCCTGGTGCGCGATGGCGATGTCATCACGATCGACGACGAAATCCATGAGATGACTGTCGCCCTTGACGATGCCGAGCTGGCTGCCCGCTCCGACGCATGGACGGCACCCCCGTTCAAAGCCACATCCGGGACGTTGTGGAAGTACATCCGATTGGTCGAAGACGCTTCCAACGGCTGCGTGACTGACGGCTGAACCCAAGCGATCGCGTGGCATGACTCGAGAACTGGTGGGGAGCCTTGATGAAAATCGACGAACCGATCCATGTGTCCAATGTCGATGTCTGGGACCAATCGGCTGACGTCGTAGTGGTTGGGCTGGGGGTGGCCGGAGCCTGCGCTGCCCTTGAGGCGCACCGCGCAGGCGTCGACGTGCTGGTTGTCGAGCGGGCATCCGGGGGCGGCGGCGCGAGCGCGACGTCGGAAGGCACGTTCTATCTCGGAGGCGGTACGACGCTGCAAGACGCTTGCGGCGTGGTGGACGACCCCGACGAGATGTACAAGTTCATGCGGGCCTCCACCACCACGCCCGACGACGAGGCGCTGAGGCTGTTCTGTGACGGCGGTCGCGAACACTTTGACTGGCTGGAAGCGCAAGGTGTGCCGTTCGAGCGCCAAGCGTTCACCGCCAAGGCGGTCGCGGTTCGCACCGGCGAGGGCTTGATGTCGAGTGGGAACGAGCACGTCTGGCCGTTCTCCGAGGCGGCGACTCCAGCGCTGCGCGGGCACCAAACCCGGTCCCTTGGCCGCAGGGGCGGTGGGGCAACCGCCATGACCGCGTTGTTGGCCACGGTTGTCGACGAAGGTGTGCCGACCATGTGCGACGCCGGGGTCACCGGATTGGTTGTTGACGACGACGGCGTCTGCGGAGTGCGCGTGCGCCAGGCCGCTGCAGCCGATCAGTTCGTGCAGGCCCGAAGCGGCGTGATCATTGCCACGGGCAGTTTCAACCTCAACCCTGAGATGACGAAGGAACACTTTCCTGTCGTGGCAGAGCGCGGGCGTCCGCTGGGAATCGACTCCAACGACGGCGTCGGGCTCCAGGTTGCGCAGACCGTGGGTGTGTCGACTCGTGCCATGGATGGTGTGATTGCGACGTCGTCGATCTATCCACCCGAGCAGCTGCTGTTCGGCATCATTGTCAACGCCAACGGCGAGCGATTCGTCGCCGAGGACGCCTACCACGGCCGAACGTCGTACTTCATTGAGCGGCAGCCCAACCAGGTTGCCTATCTGATTGTTGACGAGGCGCACTTCGCGTACCCCGACCGTGGCCAGGACCTCATCGATGTCTGGGACACCGTCGCCGAGATGGAGGCCGCACTGGGCATGCCTGCGGGGGCGGTTGAGGCAACCCTGGCGGGCTACAACGCCAGCGTCGCCGACGGCGAGGACCACGAGTTCCACAAACACTCCCGCTGGATGGCGCCACTCGCGCCGCCGCTCGCAGGATTTGACCTCTCCTTTGCCAGCGCGGACTACAGCTTCATCTCGCTCGGGGGGCTTCATTCCGACGTTGACGGCCGCGCAATCGATGCTGACGGCAATGCCATCGCCGGTCTCTACGCAGTCGGCGCGGTTGCAGCCCACCTTCCCCAGAGCGGCGCAGAATACGCGAGTGGGATGAGCCTCGGACCCGGCTCGTTCTTTGGCCGGCGCGCCGGCCGTCACGCTGCAGCCAGATGGTCGTGAGGTGGTGTCACCACCAGAGGCGAGCCGTGGGCAACCGCACAGCGAACCAGTTCGTGTTCCAGAGCCTGAGTGGGCCGGTGTTCTCGCCCGATTCCTCGACGCGGCCTGAGGCGGCGGCAGGCCATTCAGCCTGTGCATTTCTCTGACGGTTTGCCCAGGCTGCCTGCCTGCGCCACAATTCGAGCAAGTACTGAGGGTATGCCGAGCGCGGCATCCCACGATTGGGGGAGTGTTGCTGGAGCCATCAGAAGTCCCAGGCCGTCTCGAAGCCTTCTTGAGCAAGCGATGGGCTGACGGCGCGCCTGTCACCGTCTCGGGCTACGAAGAGATCACCGGCGGCTACAGCCGCTACATGGCTCGATTTTCGGCCAGCAACGGCTCTGAGACAACCGACCTCATTCTGCGAGCCGATCCGGCTCCGGGCCAGTCGATCATCGACACCGACCGCACCTCCGAGTGGAACCTGGTCCAGGCTGTCACCGCCGATGGCGGGGTGACTGCACCCGAGGGACTCTGGTTTGACGAGACCGGCGACGAGATCGGCAGCCAGGCCATCATCTTCGAAAAGATCGAAGGCGAGACGCTCTATGTCCGGACCCAGACCGGTGATGTCGCGTCACACTTCCACTTCAATGAGCCGCTGGCCGACCTGGCTGCAAGCGTCCATAGCGTCGATATCGCGGCACTGCCCGATCACATGGAACGGCCGTCGTCGTGGTCCAGTTACCTCGACTCCCACATCGCCCGCTGTGTCAAGGCCGAGGGCGAGCACGTCGAATCAGATCCTTTCATGCGACTCGTAGCGTCGTGGCTGGACGCAAACCGTCCACCCGAGGTTCCGATGACCCTGGTTCACGGCGACCTCCAGGCTCCCAACATTCTCATCCAGGAGGGCACGGGCGAATTTTATCTTCTGGACTGGGAGCTGTCTCGTATTGGTGACCCTCGCGAGGACATCGGCTACTGGGCCATGGCGGGGAAGTCCCAGCCACCCGACATCATCAACGCCGACCCCGACTCGTTCTACGCCCGTTACCGCGAGCGCACCGGGTTGTCAGAAGAAATGGTCAACCCCGCTACCGTTGCCTACTTCACGGTGTTGGGCACGCTGCCGGTGTTCAAAGCCGTTCTCGAGCAAACAGCTGGGATGTCTCGGCAACGGAGTGGCGCCATGAGCGTGGCCTACATGACCAACGCCATTCCATTCATGCACGGCGTATTCATTGATGCGATGCGCACAGCCGGCGCCTGGCGAGAGGAAGCCAAATGATCACGCAACCACCGATCCCCCTGTTGCTCGAGCTGATCGGCGAAGAGCTGTCCGAACGGATCCGCCCCCAGATCGATGATCCCACCTCGAGGGTCAACATCGAGATGGTGACCGCACTGCTCAGCGCGCTCACCATCCGCACCGAGAACGAAATCGCTTGGATGCTCGAAGAGTCAGCGGCCGTTGAGGCTGCAGCCGATGCGCTCCTGCCGGTTCTTGGTGATGTCACCGCCGTCTCGGAGGCCTTGCAAGCTCATCGCGCCGCACCGCCGGTATCGATGCGGATGAGCCATGTCGCCGAGTCCTACCAACGTGCCAGCGAGCTGCTCTCGCGTCTCACCGAGGCGGCCTACGCTTCGGGTGATGGTCAGGCAATCGAGGCAGTCCAGGAACTGATGGACTCGCGACTTGCGATCGAACAGGAAGCGATCGGCGAGTTTGTGGCCGTGGGTCGGGACTGAGCCGAGCTCTTTCGGGACCCCGGCCTGGTTGAAGTCCAGCACCAATATCCGGACTTGTCAGTAGGTCTGGAACAATCGGGAGATGCTCGATCATCTCTCGATCCAATGTGCCGACTTCGAAGCTAGTTCGGCGTTCTATGACAAGGTCCTCGCAACGCTCGGGGGCGTGCGCGTCATGGACTTCGGCGACGTGATTGGCTACGGCGTGTCGCCGATGCCCACGTTCTGGCTGGGCAAACAGCGCTCCGGTGAAGGGTTTCGGGAGTCTCATATCGCGTTCACGGCCCCGGATCGGGCAGCTGTGCAGGCCTTCTTCGACACTGCGGTCGCTGCCGGAGCCGAGGCGCTGCACGAGCCACGCCTCTGGCCTGAGTACCACCGCAATTATCACGGGGGGTTCGTCCGCGACCCCGATGGGAACAACGTCGAAGCGGTCTGTCACTCGCGGGAGTAGCCGGCGGGCGGTGGGCTCGCTCAGCCTCGCGGGATGTCGATCCAGGGGATCTCTTTGTCGACCCGGGGTTCGCCCGGAAGTCCCAACACCTGTTCGCCGAGGATGTTCTTCATGATCTCGGTCGTGCCACCCTCGATGGTGTTGGCCCGCGCCCGCAAGAACGCATAGCCGATGCCACCGCCGGTCAGGTCGGTTGCTCCGGGGCTACGGAAGGAGTAGTCGTAGTCGATTTGCCCAGCCATCCCCTGAAGATCGACGGCGGCCTCGAAGATGTCCTGGTTGAGGATGGCCCCAACCGCTTTGCCCACCGAGCCCTCGGGGCCGGGGTTACCGGTGCTGGCCAACTGGGAGGCGCGCATGTTGGTGAGACGCAGCACCTCCGAACGCGTCCAGAGTTGCATGACCCGGTTACGCACTGCAGGTGACTGTTCGTCGGCTGCGGCCGAGTAGACGTCCATGAGAAACGCAATGGGACCGCTGCCAAGTTTGGGTGCTCCGCCCCCGCCGCCGCCGCCGATGGCGGTGCGCTCGTTCATCAGCGTTGTGAGTGCCGCACGCCAGCCCTCGCCCTCAGCGCCGATTCGGTGCGCGTCGGGCACCCGAACATCGGTCATGTAGACCTCGTTGAACTCGGCTTCGCCGGTGATCTGGCGCAACGGACGCACGTCGACGCCCGGTGCGTGCATGTCGAGGGCGAAATAGGTCATGCCGCGGTGCTTGGGGACATTGGGGTCGGTGCGGGTGACCAACATCCCCCAGTCGGCGATATGGGCCAGCGTGTTCCAGACCTTCTGACCGTTGACTGTCCACTCGTCGCCGTCCTTGACGGCTTTGGTGCCAAGCCCGGCAAAGTCGGAACCGGCGCCGGGCTCGGAGAACAGCTGGCACCACTTGTCTTCACCGGTGAACAAGGGGCGCAAGAACCGTTGTTTGACCGCCTCGTCACCATGGGTGACGATCGTTGGACCAGCGAGGAACATGAAGAACTGGGCCGGGTCTGTCGCGGGGGCGCCCGCTTCGGACAGGCGCTTGGCGGCGACCTTCTGCAGTTGCGGGGCCACCCCCAGGCCGCCGTTGCCTTCTGGAAATTGCACCCACGCCAGGCCGGCGTCGAACTGGTGGCCCCGGAACTCGAAATAGGTCTGGGCTTTTGGGTCGTGCTCGGCGAGGAGCGTGTCGAGGGCTGCCTCGACTTTCTGAAGATCCGGGTCACTCATATAGCGGACATGCCTCTCAAACGATGCGGTGTCTGTGCTTAGGTGCGCCGCGGTGGTCGAGGCTAACGCGCCTATAGACACCGCCAAGAGTCACCTCACCCGAACGTTTTGTGACGGTGGGGGGTGGTCGATGGAGGCGAGCACGTCGGCGTCGGCCAGCGATGTTCGAATGTCGACGTCGGCCTTCGGCGTAACGTCGGGGCAGAACCGGAGCGACGCTTGCTCGAGGGCGGCTCGCACTTCTTCGACGAGTCGGGGACCGTCAGCTCGGTCACATTCGATGACCACAGAGTCG
>CAWKYX010000215.1:0-6779 GCA_963854265.1 Acidimicrobiia bacterium | reverse complement strand
CGAGGGTCACCGTTACTCGGTGCCGTTCTTCTTCAACGCTAGTGCCGATTTTCCGATGGAATGTCTACCCACATGCACCAACGAAGACAATCCGCCCAAGTATCCAACAATTTCGTACCTACAAAGCCAAGGCATCGTCCAAGGCGAGTAGCAGCCCATCAATCAGACGGAGATTACCAGTAAAACTTTATGGGTGTTGTTCGGAGCGAGGCCCGGGCCTGAGGCGTGCTCCGGGTAGAGGCGTTGGGGAACGAGTGATAATGTTTCGCTCATTCGCTGGGCCGCGGGCACTTCGACTGGCGCTCAGCGCGTTGCGACACTGGAGATTCTTGGATGATCACTATCTCAAATCAGAATTTGACTATCAAAATCGATGAATCTCTTGGGGGTGAGATCCAACAGATCGAGTTCGATGGCGATCCGCTGCTCGCGTTCGACGACTGGCATGCACCCGTGAAGTCCTCACGTAGCCGCACCTATGGCGACGAGAAGCTCGACTGGCTTTCGGAGTACCGCGGCGGTTGGCAACTTCTGGTACCGAATGCTGGGGCGGCATGCGTCATCGACAACCTGCCATTGCCGTTCCATGGTGAGTGGTCACGAACGAAGGTTGACATCGTCCACACCTCCCCGTCTGAAGTCTCGATGCAAGCCGGGACGAGGCTTCCGTTCGTCGTTCGACGAACAATTCGGGTCTGCAACGACCCAGCGCGCGTGCAGATCACCACGACGGTCACCAACATCGCCGAATCGCCGTATCCATTCGTCTGGGGCGAACATCCGGCATTCTTGGCCTCACCAGGCGACCAGATTGACATGCCCCCCGGTGACGTACTCGACGCGGCTGACGAACTACACCGCACCACCACTTGGCCCGACGGTCCGCTTGGCGATTCGCGGCTCGACCGGGTGCCATCCGTTCGTCCTACTGAAAGCGTCCACTTTCTGCCCGATCGTTCATCGGGTTGGGTTGCGCTCCGTCGGGCTCACGTCGGGGTTGCGCTCGTATGGGACATCATCGACTTCCCACACCTGTGGCTGTGGCGCGAGTTGGGGAGCACCGGGTTTCCGTTCTTCGGTCGCACCTCAATCGTTGCACTTGAGCCCGCCTGCACATGGCCCGGCGATGGGCTAGCGAACGCTGTTGATCGTGGGCAGGCTCACTTGTTGAACGGCGGCGAGAGCCGCACCGCGACCGTAACTCTCATCCCGTTTCGTCCAGATGGCCGAGCGGTCGTCGGTGCCGATCAACAAGGAACCGTCCGCTTCGAGGACGACCGGCACCAGTGAGCGAAGGCATCAGCCGAGCGGTCATCGTTACCTACGTCCGTGGTGGTCGCGTCCGCAACCCCAACATTCCGCCACCAGTAGCACCGATCCCGGCATTGTTGAAAACGATGTCGATGTGACCGAAACGTTCGCCGACCTCGCTGATCGCCGCACCCACCGAGTCGAACTGGTCGAGAGCGACGGTGGAGTAGCGGACGCCGGACACCAAGCGTAAACCTTCCACATGTCGCGCAAACACTTGACTGGTCGTGGTTACGGCTGCTTGCGGTGCTCCGGGGACGGCAACCCGCCGGTGACCTACCCATATGTTGTGCTACAACGGTGGCTTTCTTTGGCAATCGAAGGGGCGTGCGATGTTCACAGTTGAGATCGACCATTCCGGCACCGTCGGACGGGTTCTGTCGACATGCCCGAACCCGGCCGAGGCGGGGTCGGTCTCGAGTTGGACAGTGTCGATCGACACGACAGGGACGATCGAACGTGGCGGCCGCATAGCGCTTGTTCGTCGCTGGCCCAGCGACTGGGGCCTGCCACAGGCAAGTGATCCCATGGCCCCCGACTTCCTCACGGTGCACGCTGCAAGCGGTTCTCCGCTGCGGTGGTGGACCGAACTCGTGTATCCGTGGCACCCATTTGATCACGTTCTGTATGTGGAGATGCTGGCGCTACTCCCAGCGGGAGATCGCATCGAGCTTCGATTCGGTGACACTCGAAGCGGCTCTCCGGGAGCGAATGTCCAGACGTTTATCGAAGAAGCGTCCCCGCTCAGTGTCCGTCTCCTCAACCAACCCGGCGGCAACTGGACCGAGATTGCCCGCGTTGAGGTAGCTGTCGAAGGTACGGATGCACACACCCTCGTAGCCACGGCGCCGAGCCGGGTAGCGGTCGGGGAGTCGTTCGAGATCCACCTCCGGGTCGAAGACATGTGGGGAAACCCGGCCAGCGACTTTGATGCCGAGTTCGAGATCGAAACAGCTGAGAAACCAGGTGGTCGAGTCCGATCAGCCGAGGGAAGCTTCACCCGCATTGAGACGGTTCTGGTTGAGACTGGGGTTCACCGTCTCCGGGTCAGCCAACGCTACGGAGCGCTCGTCGCCTTGACGAACCCCATTGTTGTTGAAACGCACCCAGAAGAACGTTTGTATTGGGGCGATATACACGCCCAATCGCTGGTCGGATGCGGTGCGCGATCGGTGCCCAACTACTACCGCCATGCACGCGACTTCGCCGCCTGTGACGTCGGCAGTCATCAAGCCAACTGCTATATGGTCACCGCACCCGAATGGGAAGAAACCGCTTCAACAACAGCTGCGATGCACGAACCGGGTCAATTCGTTCCACTCCTGGGCGTGGAATGGTCGGCACTCACCCCACTTGGCGGTGACCGCAACCTCTACTTTCCAGGTGATGACGCCCAGCTTCGTCGGTGCAGCCACGAGTTCGTCGAAGACCTCGCCGACCTCGACACTGACCTGTCTCACGTCGACAATCTTCACGACCACTATCGAGAACAGGATGTCATCATCGCCTTGCATGTCGGCGGACGTACCGCGAACCTGCGCTGGCATGAACCGAAGGTCGAGCGTTTGATCGAGGTGCACTCGACTCATGCCACCTCCGAGTGGTTCCTGCTCGATGCACTCGAGCGCGGCTACCGTATGGGCGTCATCGCCGGCAGTGACGGCGTTGACGGACGACCAGGCGCCAGCCACCCAGGTCACATGGCTGTGCGAAATGTGCGCGGCGGACTGACGGCGTTTGCCCTCCCCGAACTGACGCGCGAAGCGCTCTGGGAGGGGATGCGTGAACGCCGCTGTTACGCAACGACCGGCGAGCGTATTTTCCTTGATTTCGAAGTCGACGGACACCCGTACGGCACCGAGTACTCGGGGGGCGGGCCTCCTCTGATTCGATTTCGGGTGGAGGGAACCGCGGCGCTCGAATCGGTCGAGATTTGGCGTGGTACTCAGCGAATTTACGAAGTGCCGCTCGAACCCACCGACTCTTCCCCATCAGAATCGATTCGCGTTGCCTGGCGTGGAACCAGTGCCCAGGGCAACTGGCGACAAGCACGAATGGTCTGGGACGGTTGCGTGCGCCTCGCCGGCGCACAAATCATCAAAGCAACCGGACACGCATTCGATAGTCCCGATGAGGGCCTTAACGAATGTACGCAGACCTCTGCCGACTGGCAGTCCGTGACGGCCGGCGATTGGGACGGCGTGGTGCTGCAACTCGACGGGTTGCACTCGCCTGACGCGACGCTTGAGTTCATCACCGACCCGATGACGTTCACGGTACCGCTGGCCGAACTAGACACTGGGCCTTTTGTTGTCGCTGCCGCCGACCCAGCCCGCACCGTGCGAGTGGAGCGTTTGCCCGTCGGCCTCCCGCCGCCAACGTGTGCGGGAACATTCGTCGACGCTGACCCACAACCCGGCTGGAACTCGTATTGGTTGCGCGTGTTACAGCACGACGGCGCCCAAGCATGGTCGAGTCCCGTGTTCGCCAATTTTCCTGGCTTCGAGTGACCCGACCGCAATCAGACGTACAGAGAAGCGAAGGGAACGACATGCCAAGAACCATCATGGTTGCCGCCGCCCAATCTGGCCCCATCAACCGCAACATCAGCCGTGCCTAGGTCGGCGACCTTGGGTTCCATACGTGGGACGCCTTCGGCGGAGCCTTGGGAATGTCGATCTGCAACGACTGACGCTGGCCCGAGTCATACCGAGTACTCGGCTTACTCGGTGCCGAGATGATCCTGATCGGCTACAACACACCCGACAGCATTCCTGAGTTCCCCGGACCCAGTCGACCCTCGATTTCCTGCGTGAGAACGGGCTCCCCGTGGAAGTCGTCCCGGTGTCGATCTACGTCGAACCGCAAGGCCGTCGAATCGGTGACATCGAATCCGCCCAAAAGCCGACGGCTGCTGCAATCAGTGCCCGTCCAAGTCCGCCCCAAGCCGCATGGACTGCTGGTGCAGTAAGTGCCCGAGCGGTCAGACACGACCAAGAAGCGATTGCGGCACCTGAAGCCTTGCGGATGGCCGAATCGAACAGTTTCGTCACCTTTCTGCACGACCGCATCGCATGTGTGACGCCGGCGCCAATGGCCAACGCCAAATATCTGCTATAATATTTTATCGAACTTAAGTGCGATACTCTGCGTCATGCGGCGCCGTTCAGCGCCAAGGGAAAGATGCTGGTTGGCGGTGCCTGATTTGATCGCTGAGGAGTTCGAACAGCGCGGTTACTGCGTTGTCCCGGCTTCAGATCCCGACACGCTCAACCGTCTGCGCGTCACGGTGAGCGATCTGTGCTACGAACTCCTCGGACTACCCGCTGCTCGTGCCCAGGATTACGAGGCTGACGACCTCGACCAACTGCACCTTCACCTGCCCGGTGCAGCGTCAGCGACCCGGTTGCGCAACGACCTGACCAGAGCGCTCGTCGAGCGGATGCCGGCGGGTCGTGCGGTGTTCGACTCCTTCGAGCAGTGGATCCGTCTACTCGTGGGCAACGATGTGCTCTCACAACGGGTGGCCAACGTTGTGCTGCAACCGCCCGGCGACCCGCACCCGACCGAACTGCACCGCGACGCCCCGGCGAACTCACCGTACGAAGTGGTCGCCTGGGTGCCCCTCGTCGATTGCTACGCGACCAAGAGCATGTACGTGCTCGACCGCGACGCATCGGCGCTCGCGCTCCGGCACCATCGGGAGCACCCTGACGACGCCACCGGCCTGCAGCGGCTGCTAGATGAGCACGCCGAGTTTGTGTCGGTGCCCTTTGGCCACGCGTTGTTGTTCTGGTCGGGCCTGTTCCACGGGTCGGTTGCGAACGCCGAACCCACCACGCGACTGTCGCTTAACACCCGGTTCAAGCATCTCTTTGCGCCTTTAGGCATGAAGGACCCCTTCCGCTATTTCGAGGTGCTCGAGACGACCCCGCTCACCCGTCTGGGGCTGGCATTCCAACGCGAGGAAAAGTGAGATGCGCCGATTCGTCGGGGTGTTACTGGAGTTCGATGTGGCGGTCAATCCCGAGCCCGGTGTAGCGCGGGCACCGACTATTGCCGAGCAGGCCACGGCCCTGGAGCGTCTGGCTGAGCGTCTGGGGGGCCGCTTGGAGCAAGAGTTACTTATCGCTCGACGCGGTAAGGGCCTCGATTCCGCAGCGCTCGACCATCTGGTAAGTTTGCCGGCCGATGGGGTGCTTCTGTTCTCGCTCGACACCTTGCGTGATGACAGTCGGGTGGACCTGAAGGGGTTGCGTCGCTGCTGGCAACTCGGCGGGCGACTCGCCCTGTTGGTCGAGGATCTCCAGTTCCTCGACGCCACCGGGTTTGCCTCGTTCATAGACTTCGTATTGGCGATGAACCTCGTGCGGCGCCGTGATTCCTCGGCGGCGTGGTTCGCACTCGTGAACGAGGTGTCGGCTGCATGAAGCTGAAGCTTCGTACGTGGTGGATCGCCAGTGGCGTTCTGGTGGTGCTGATGGCACTGGCGCTGCTCGGCCCGTTTGTGTATTTGTGGCTCAGTGACGAGCCTCCGACGTTGGTGTCGCAGCGCATCGTGAACGACGGGGTCATCACCGCTGCCGAACTCGATGGCGTCTGGCGCATCGGTGACGGCTCGATCGTCGGCTACCGGGTGCAGGAGAAGATAGCGCTCGCCGACCTGATGGCCGTAGGCCGCACCTCCGGTGTCACGGGTGAGTTCAAGGTCCTGAACGGAGTGCTGGAGACTGCCGAGTTCACCGTGGATATGGACAGTTTCGCAAGCGACCGCAGTCAACGTGACGCGCAGTTCCGCACCAGGATCATGGACGTGGCCACCTATCCAACCTCGACGTTCCGGCTCACCGAGCCGGTGCCGGTGCCGGCGTCTACCACCGTGGCGACGATGGACCCGTTTATCGCCAAGGGCGAGCTCATTTTGCGAGGCAGCACGAAACTGGTCGTGTTTGACGTCTATGCCGTCATCGCCGATGGCCGCCTCCGTCTGACCGGCGCGACCGAGATCATGTTCCGTGAGTGGGGCATTCCCAATCCGTCAGTGCCCGAAGCGTTCGTCTACACGGGCAAGACTGGCATCCTTGAGTTCGATCTCGCCTTCGATCCTGTTCGGTGAGGGCGGTGCAACCCTTCCCTGGTCCAGCCACAGCGGCTGAAACGCCTGATACCTGCGGGCATCTGTGGCCGGACGACAACTAGGGGCAACACCCGAGACCATCGAGTCAGTGGTTGGTCCAGCCGCTCTCTTGCCTCGTTGACCAGCGCCATTCGGTCCTCTTGTGTCATGCACCATCTGGGTTGCGGCGGCCGAAGGGGGTATAACCTCGCCCCGCAACGCCTACGTCGATCGCAAAAAGCCCGCCAGCGTCCGGCTCCGCCCGGAGCCGTTCTTCGGGCAGACCCACACGAGCGGTGGTGATGAATAGCCTCGTTAGATCTGGCCCTCCGAAGGCGCAACTGGTCACAAA
>CAWKYX010000214.1:0-6787 GCA_963854265.1 Acidimicrobiia bacterium | reverse complement strand
CAAGGCAATTTTGCATTCGAGGACTTCCCCCTTTGGCACTGGGACGCACAGTTCGAGCTCAATCTGCGCCCCCATTTCATTGCGTCCCGAGCCTGCATGGACGTCATGCAGCCCGGATCGTCGCTGATTGGAGTGTCCTCGATCGCGTCGCTGCGAGCGGCGGTCAACTTCGCCGCCTACGGAGCATCGAAAGCCGGGATGAACAGCCTTACCCAAACAATGGCAATCGAGCTCGGCCCCCGGGGTATCCGGGCCAACTCGGTCCTGCCCGGCAACGTCCCAACTCTGGCGACGACCACCATCGGCGGGACCGCCGCAGAAGACATCCCGCGCATGGCAACTCGCATCCCGTTGGGCCGACTTGGTCTCCCCATCGACATCGCCGCCGCGGTGTTGTGGCTCGCTTCACCCGCCGGCTCCTGGGTCACCGGCCAAAACGTCGTCATCGCCGGCGGCCAATAACCCCCACCACCGGCGACAGCAAGTTCCGCCGCGGAACTCGGTTAGTGAGCGGCGCGTACAAACAGCGAGTTCCGCCGCGGAACTCGGTTAATGAGCGGAGCGAACGGCAGCAACCACGTTGAACGAGGCCAACGACGGGCGCGGGCCGGCGAGGCTGATCTGGCTGTAGGAGCCGGTCGTGAGGCGCATACGCCAACTCACGAGATCGTCGGTGCCCAGCGCCCAGGCGACGGCGGCTTTGATCGGCGAGACGTGGCTGACCACAACCACGTGGCCAGGGAGCTTGTGAGTACTGGCAAGCTCTTCGAGTGCGCCGCGGGTGCGCGCTCCGAGCTCGTTGAGGGTCTCGCCACCTGGGGCGCGCAAGTCCAGGTCGGTGCGCCAACGTGTCCAGATATCGGCCGGGATGTCGGCGAGGGGTTTGCCATCCCAGTCTCCGTAGTCCAACTCGATCCAACGCTCATCAATGATCGCCTCGCCGCCAAGGTGGGCTGCGGTCTCGCGCGCCCGAAGGAGCGGGCTGGTGATCACCATGTCCACTGGACCCAGCGTCGCGGCCGCTGCGGCCGCTTGGCGGTGTCCCTCGTCGTCGAGCGGATTGTCGGCATGGCCTTGCAACAGGCCCCCGGCATTGGCCACCGTCCGCCCATGTCGGAGCAAGGTGAGGAGGGTCATGGGGTCCCGACGCGCAAAGCTGTGCCGTGACCTTCGAGGAGGCCGCCCGTCAACACGTGCCTGGCGGCTCGGCCATGAGTGAGCGAGAGAGCTTGCCTTCTCGGATGAACAACTGGCGCTCTGAATCTCCCGTGAGTCGATAGCGCCGGATCACCCAGAACAACGCCGCCGCACCAGCCAGCTCCATCAGAATCAAGATAGGGGTGGCTTCCCAGGTCGGGATATCGGATGGCTCGGCTTCAGAGCCAAAGAGCGGCCACCAGAACAACGTCGTGCGCGCCCACCCACCATCGAGCACGAGGTACAAGAACATGCCAATCGATATCCCGAGCCACTTGCGTTGAACAAGACGCTTCCCTCGAAATACCAGCATCACTGCGGTCATCACAAAGACCGGAGCGAGCAACGTGTGGAGAATCCACGGGCCGCCGGCAACCATTTCCACAACGGGAAGCACGGCGCCTCCCATAACCAATCGATAGTCGATCGCTGGACTGGCAAAAATCCAGGCGACAATCACGAAGCTGAGACCTGCAAACCACAGCAACATAGGAGGTCCTCAGGTGCGCACGAGGATGCAGCCGCATTCCTCGCAGTGGATGAGTTCGTTGTCAGGCAACTTCCTGAGGCGATCGATCTCCATTGCGGGAAGCTCGAGATGACAACCGTGACAGGTCGAGCCCACGAGCTTGGCCACACCAATTCGGCCCGGTTGGGACCGGATGCGGTCGTATTCGTCCACCAGACTGGCGTCGAGCCCCGCGGCCTGATCACTTCGCTGCGAGCCAACGGCAACCAGTTCGTCCTCGATTTCGGTTTGCCGTTGCTGAATCGCCGCGTCGAGTCGCGCGAGTTCGGCCTCGAGACCGGCCTTGTCCGCAGCTAGACCACCAAGTGTGGCATCGACGGGCTCGGCCGCCTCCATGACCTCGAGGATGCTGTCCTCGACCAACCCTTGTCGATCTTTCAGGCCCTTGATCTCATCTTGGAGCGCCTGCAAATCCTTCGCGCCCGTGACGTTGCCGCCGTAGAGCTTCCCGTTCTCTTCTTGGACGCGGTCTTCGAGGAGAGCAACCTCGTCCTCGAAACGTTTCTGGGTGCGCTCGAGCTCGTGGCGGACGGCCTCGACCTCTTCGGTCTTCTTCGCCAATACCCGGCCCGAGGCTTCGACCTCGGTGACCTGGTCGAACTCGGGCAAGCTCGTCCGTTGATGCCGGAGCGCATCCATAGAGCGCTCCATGTCTTGGACCTTGAGGAGATGTTTGAGGGCAGCGCTGTCAGCAGTCATCAGCCCCCATCATCACAGACCGGAGTCGTCGCCGTCAGCTCCATCTTCGCCACCGCCGCCACCAGGGTCCGGGGTCGGCTCTGGAGTGGGCTGAGGCTGGGGCGTCGGTGTTGGTTCAGGCTCGGGTTCGGGGCGGCAGAAGACCTTGAGGGGCTTGTTGCGATCGTCGACGAAGTCGTGATCGAAGTCGCATTCGAACGCGTCTTTGGGGAGGTTGCGTCGGCATTTGTCGATTTCACCATCACCATCGAGGTCCAACAGCGCCCGATCCTCGTCGCAAGGACTGTTCCCGATCTCAACGTCGCCTTCGACCTTCAGGTATTCACCTGCCTGGGCGAACCGAGGGCATGACTCGAAAGGTCGGGGCTCAAGGTTGGCGTGGTACGCCGTGTTGTATTGGCCCCAGGCCTGGGCCGGGAACGAGCCGCCAGTCACGCTGTTGAGGCCGCCGATGCCACGCATCTGTGCGTCGGGGTTGTCGGGGTCGCTGACGAGTGGGTTGCCCATCCAGACCGCCGTGGCGATGTAGGGCGTGAAGCCGACGAACCAAGCGTTTGTGAAATCCTCTGCTGTCCCGGTCTTGCCGGCGGCGGGCTGGTCGGGAAGGCGCCCGGCAGTACCGGTTCCGCCGCGGACGTTGGCGGCCAACACGTCGGTGGCCCAGCACGCCACATCAGCGGTGATGACCTGGGTACCGGTGAAACGGTCGTCATCGAGCCGGTTGTAAATATCGTTGCCTTGGTTGTCGACGATGCGTTCGATGAAGTACGGGTCGCGGGCGACGCCGCCGGCAGCCACAGTGGCGTAGGCCGATGCCATGTCCATTGGCGTGACTTCGAGCGACCCGAGTGTGGTAGCCAACCCACGACGCTCTGGGGTCATGGCCGATGTGTCGACTCCGAGCAGGCCGGCGGTCTCGACCACGTTGTCGATACCAGCCAACAACGACACCCGCACATAGCCGCAGTTGGATGAAGCCAACGTCAGGCCACGGATGGTGTCGACCTGACCCGGGGAGTTGCCGAAGTTCTCGAACTCGGCCTTGGGATCCTGTTCGAACTGGCACGGGCCCTCGCCGTTGACTTCATCTGTGGTCTGGATGCCCTGGCGCAACCCAGCAATAAGCGTGAAGACCTTGAACGATGAGCCCGGCTGGCGCAGGCCCTGAGTCGCGAGGTTGAACTGGCTGTCGCTGTCGAAGCTCTCGCCGCCGATCATGGCCCGGACGGCTCCGCTCTGCACATCCACAGAGGCGATGGACATCGTAAAGTCGTACGGCACCTTTGGGTTGTCAAGATCGCCGCCCCGCAGCACGTCGTCGCGTGCGCTCTCGGCCATCTGCTGCACCACCGGGTCGAAAGTGGTGTGGATCTGCAATCCCCCACCCAGCAACGTCTCGAGCCGCGATGCGGTCCCGCCACCGAGATATCGTTCGTCCTCGAGCAAGAGCTTGCGCACCTCAGCCTCGAAGAAGTCATTCTCGGACGGCAACGTGGGTTCGAACCGCACGGTCGGCAGGCCACGAGAACTGAAACGATCGGCTTCTTCGACCGTGACGAATCCCAGCTCGGCCAGTCGCCCCAGCACGATGCCGCGCTGGTAGTCGGCGGTGAGCGGGTTGAGGATGGGGTCATTGGCGTTGGGATTGCTGATCAGCGACGCCAGCAGCGCAGCCTCACCCCAGCCCAGTCCTTCGGCGAGAATGCCGGCTACTTCTTCCTCAGACTTATTGGCTGTATCGAGACCGAAATACACCTCAGCTGCGGCCTTCACGCCGTAGGCACCGGATCCGAAGTACACCGTGTTGAGATAGATCTCGAGGATCTGGTCCTTGGTCATCTGGTCCTCGAGCCGCACTGCCATTGCAGCTTCCTGCAGCTTCCGCTCGATGGTCGGATCGGGCGACAGAACGAGGTTCTTGATGATCTGTTGGGTGATAGTGGAGCCACCCTGGGAGATGCCGCCGGCGTCGACGTTCTCGACCAGTGCTCGGCCTGTGGCCTTGATGTTGACGCCCTGGTGAGCATAAAAGTCGGCGTCCTCGATCGCGATGATCGCCTCGCGGACCGCCAACGGGATCTGGTCGAGCGTCACCGGCGACCGGTTGTCTTGGAAGAACGTGGCCATCAGTTGACCGTTGACGTCATAGACCAACGTCCGGGTACTGGTTTCAGCCAAATTGACCGGACTGTGACTCCACTCACCGGAAGTGGCGATAGTCGCAACCTGAGGCGCGGCGAGCACGGCGGTCGCGCCCACGACCAAGCCCGTGAGCACGATGGCAATACCGAGACGAATCAGAGCACTGGCGCGACGCATAACGGCATCCAATCTACTGAACCACGAGCCCCCAATGCGGGCACCCAACCCAACTCAGTAATCGCGCAGCTCCCATTGGTGGACCCAATCATGTCGACAAGACGCACGACCGTCCTGTTTGGTTCCGCCACCTCCAGCCAAGCAACACCGAGTTATACACAGCCGAGTGACGGTTGGTGCCAGGCACCAACCGTCACTCGGTTGGGGCAGGTGGTTGTCGGCTGGGAGGATCGGACCGGCCAAGCTAGGGTCCCGTTGTCCACGGCGGGGCGCACTCGTCCCGCTCTGGCGGCGGAGTGGAGAGTCAGCGTGAGGGCTTTAATGATCGCTACAGGCGCGCTAGCTGCGGGTGTGGTGGCTCTGTGGCGCGTGAGTGCCGAAATTCTCGACGACTTGCACGCTGACCTGGACCCGGATCTCGCCAAAGGCTTCGAGGACGAACGACCGCGGCCGGTACGGCCCGCCTACGACCGGGCGCTCTAACAGCAGGCTTTGCCCCTCCAACGTCAGAGGCCCTGGCCGAAGCGGTCATCGACCTCGGCTCCGCCCTTGACGCCTGATGCCCCCTGATAGATCCGCTGCGCCGTGCCGACGTCGAGACTGGCCCCAGATCCGTAGATAATATGGACGACGCCCACATCGGTCTTGCCCTTCAGGTCCTCGAACGGCGAGCTGACCGCAAGGTCGTCTCTCCCATCGCCGTTGAAGCGACCGACGCGCATCGCGAAGCCAAGTCCATCACCGGCTTGCGGGCTGCCCCCAGGCAACACGTCTTGGGTGATCGATTGGCTGTCGGCTGTATCAAGGCCCGTAATGTCTGCGCCCTGGATCACCACAACCCGACCAGCACGCTCATTGGATCCAACGGTTCGATCGGGTGAGCCGACGGCCAAATCTGCGGACTTGTCATTGTCGAAGTCGCCCGAGACCAACACAGACCCAAACTGCTCTCCAACGCTGGTGCCGCCCGGAATCGCCCCGCCCGATTCGATGAGGCGAGTGTTCTCTTGTGCGGGGCCGGACGGGCCGCCACTGAAGATCACAACGGTGCCTACGTCTTCGCCCGCAGCCGTGTCCTCGCCCGGGACACCGACGGCAAAGTCATCGAACCCGTCATTGTTGAAGTCTCCAGCAGCCACTGCAGATCCGAACGCGTCACCTTCTTCACTGTCACCGGGAACTGCGCCGTTCTGGCTAAACCCCTTGGCGTCACCCTTGCCAACCCCGGAATTGCGACCGAACAGGACCGTAACGTGTCCGGCGTTCTCGATAGATCCAATGGCCTCACCAGGAGTGCCGACAACGATGTCGTCGTGGCCGTCGTCATTGAAATCGCCAACGGCGAGGGAGGCTCCAAAAGCGTCGAAATCCTCGCTGCTACCTGGTATCTTGCCCCGCTGGGCGAGCTGTTGTGACCTGGCGGTAGTGATCCCTGAGGCACTGCCAAAGGCCACGACGATTGCTCCTGCTGCAACACGGCCGCGGATATTCTCGCCCGGTACGCCGATGACCAAGTCGTCAAAGCCGTCATCGTTGAAGTCGCCCGATTCCAGCACGGCGCCGAAGAAGTCGCCGGCCTCGCTGGCACCCGCCATTTTTCCGTACTGGGCCAGCACCTGTGTGCTCCCCGTCCGTGGCCCATTGCTGGATCCGTACATCACGTGAACGACCCCTGCATCACGTTCCCCCCGCCAGTCCTCGGTCGGTGACCCGATCGCCACATCGTCGTACCCATCGTTGTCGAAGTCGCCATAGGTGATGGCGTTGCCGGTCCGATCCCCCTCCTCCACAAAGCTGCCGAGGTGGCCCTGATTGAGGAGGCGGTCGCGACGTGGCGTAACTCCCCCGTCAGAACCGAACAACACGTTCACGGCCCCAGCGTCGCTGACCTGGGAGACATCTTCGTTGGGCACGCCGACGACCAAATCGTCAAAGCCATCATCGTTGAGATCACTGGAGGCATAAGCCGCAGGGACGGCAGCCATCACGGCAACCAGGGTGGTGACGATAGCCAACGAGACAAGGCGCGGGCGTAACATTCGG
>CAWKYX010000213.1:0-6795 GCA_963854265.1 Acidimicrobiia bacterium | reverse complement strand
GTTCCGGATCAAAACGAAGATCTCCGAGCAGGGTTCAACGATCGACGCCGGAACGACCGTGCCCAAACAAGACCGACGCACCCGTGCACAGCGGCTCGAAAAACTCGACGAAGACTTCGAATATCAAGCCACCCAACTCGACCGTGACGTCACCAGCAAAGCCCAGATCCGGCTCGTGCTCGAAACGTTCCGATTTCGGCCGCCGTCTCACACGGCCCGGCGAAAACTGCACGGGTGTCGATATGAATGCGCTCCGCTCCCTTGGAGTGCAAGAGGTCGTTGAGGCGCCGTTCGTCTGAGCCGTCGGCTTCAAAGGCGCGGTGGCGGACCTCGACGCCGCAATCCCACGCCGCAGGCAGAGCCGTTAAGAAGCCATCGAGGGCTTCGAGGTCATCGGGGCCAAACGTCGGCGGTAGCTGAACCCACGCCGGCCCGAGCCGCGAGCCCAGCGGTTCGAGGCGACGGATGAAGTCGCCCATCTCCTCGTCGGTATTGCGGAGCCGTCGGTCGTGGCTCACACCCCGTGGAACCTTGAAGCAGAACTGGAAGTCATCGGGCGTCTGCTCGATCCATCGTGCCACAGTTGCCCCGTCAGGGAGGGCATAGAACGAGGTGTTTCCCTCCACCGCGGTGCACCACGTGGCGTAGGCGGCCAACTCTTCGCCCGGCCGGGTCTCTGCGGGGAACAGCGTGCCCACCCAGCGACGATCGGCCCACATCGGGCTCCCGACATCCACGCGGCCTGGCATAGGCGCGAACGCTACTGCTCACAGGCCACACGATCTCAACTCCGCGGTCGATAAGCCGATTGGTACCAATGCTCACTGACCACGAACGTGCCCACCGTCGTCGAGCCATCCAAGCCCTTGTCGCCACCGCCGTTGGCATCGCCATGACGGTCACATTGACCACTGGTCTGGTCAGCGATCCAACATCGCCCTCGATCCCAACCCGGCTCGGATTTGTCACCGACTAGCACCAGCCAGGCGACGTCGTCGCCGTTAGTGTCGGTGAGTCGTTTCGACCGGTCTCGCCAGGACTCGGCAACGCGCCTCAGGCGCGCAGTAGGCTGAACTCCCGTGCAGCCAATGATGATCGGGATCGCAGGCGGGAGTGGCTCTGGAAAGAGCACCCTGGTGCGAGCAGTCATCGACAACGCCGCTGTCCCCTGCTCGAAGCTGGCCTTCGACAATTACTACCGCGACCAAAGCCACCTACCGGTCCAAGATCGGCACAAGGTCAACTACGACCATCCCAATGCGCTCGACGTCGAACAGTTCACTGCCGACTTGGCTGCGCTCCGTTCGGGTCTCTCGCTGGCCGCACCGGTCTATGACTTCGCGACGCACACTCGATCCACCGATGTCGAACTCGTCGAGCCTCGCCCCATTGTGCTGGTCGATGGCATCTTGTTGTTTGTCTTCGACGAGATCTGCGAGCTCCTCGACCTTGCCGTGTTTGTCGATGTCAGCGACGAACTTCGGACCGAGCGGCGCGTTGTGCGTGACATTGCAGAGCGAGGCCGAACTCGTGAATTCGCGCTGACGCAGATCGACCGAACGGTTCGCCCGATGTACGGGGAATTCGTTCACCCATCGATCGACCGGGCAAACATTGTGATCGACGGCACCGCCGATCCTGTTACGTCCGCGAATCGCGTCATCGAATCATTCCCCGTCAGCGTTACCGCCCTCTGAGTCAACCTCAGCGGCGGTGTTGCCCGGCAGGGGCGGCGGAACGTCGCGCTCAGGCACCGGCGTGGGGGACGTGCCACTGTCTGATGGTGCTGCGCTGGGAGCGGCAGATGACGGTGCGGCAGCGGTGCCGGGCTCGGCCGGTGCAGGCTTGTTGGGTTTGTTGAGCCCCAACGCCTTGGCGATGGCCTTCACATAGTTGCGTCGGCCGCGTTCTTCGATATGCACGCCGTCGGCGGCAAAGAACTGTGGTTTCTCGTTGGATCGCCGGTACCAGTTCACGAGAACAGCGTTGTCCCACCGGTCGACCCCGGCGGCCAGGTGGTCGTTGACCGATTCTTCCCAGCGCAGCGGGACGCGGACGTTGATCACAACCACAAGCTCGACTTCGACGAGGTGCTCCATCAACTCGTCGAACATCTCCTCGTTGATTGCTCCGTTGTTGCCCAAATGGATGACGACGGCGTCGCCGAGCGCCTGATCGTCGAGGCGCTTGCCGACGATGTCGATGGCCTCGAACCAATGCCGGCCAACGAGCGTGTCGATATCGGCGCCGGGGATCAGCGCGAGGATGTTGGGCGCTGCCCCCTCCATCACTGAATCGCCGATCAACGTGACGTGTTCGTAGTTCGGCCCTTCGTCGGTGGGAGGTGTCGGTGGCGGGGTCGGAACCGGCGGCGAGTCCGGCTTGGTCGGCAACACGAGTCGAGTGTCGACGGGCGTCGGGGCTGGCAGCGCTGTCGGTGAGGGCGTTGCAGACTCGGGAGCAGGCGCTGGTTCAGTGACCCTGAGTTCGGGCTCGGTCAGGACAACCACCTCTTCGGTCGCGAGCTCCGAGGCAGACGAGAAGTCGGCCTGGGCAAGTGCCACGACGCCAATCCCCGCAGCGATCGCCAAGGGCGCCAGTGCCAGTCCGCGACGTGTCGCCCCGGGCTCGCGGAGGCCGGCGATCTTGGTGCGCACCGCACGTTCGCGGATCGGCCGCTCGACCAGCTGGTAGCTGACCTCGGCGGCCACGAGGGTAAGTATGAGCCGCAGTGCCAACAACGGGCCCTCAGCCAAATCGACGTCGACACGAGCCCGGGTGATCTGAAAGATCGGCCAGTGCCACAAGTAGATGCCATATGAGCGCGTCCCGACCCAACGAATGGGGGGTAGCCCTAGAACGAAGCCGAACGGACTCCGCGGAACAACTGCAGCGGCGATGGCCAAGGCCGTGAAACCTGACGTGATCAGGAACCCGCCGCGAAACAGCGGATCTGCGGTGGGCAACGACAGGTCGTACCACCACATGGCCCAGCCCACGCCCGCCAGGCCAGCAAGTCCAACTGCAGACGTCGAACCAAATACCAGGCCACGGCGGACCCGACCGCTGATGATCCATTCCCACGGACGCCACACAAACGCCAAGGCCGCCCCGACCAGCAGTCCCCCGGCGCGGGTGTCGGTGCCGTAGTAGACGCGCAGCGGATCCTCGAGCGGCGTGTACAGCGACCACATCAACCATGTCGATGCACCAACCCCAGCCAGAATCAGGAACCACGTTCCGCGCCGACCGACCAGACGAAGCGCACCCCACAGCAGCACCGGCCACAGCAGGTAGAATTGCTCTTCGACAGCCAACGACCAAAGGTGATGCAGGAAACTCTTGCGGGCAAAGCCCTCGGCGTAGGAGATCTCGTTGAAGATCCCGAACCAGTTCGCGACGTAGGCCAGCGCGGACCACAGGCCTTCGCGCCACTCATCGATGACGTCTGGAGCGAACAGTGCCGCCAGTCCTAGCGATCCGGCCAGGTAAAGCATCAACGCCGGCAGGAGACGTCTGGCCCGACGTATCCAAAATTGACCGAGTCGGATGTGGCCCGTCTCTCGGTGCTCGCGCAACAGCAGCGCAGTGATCAAGTACCCGGATACGACGAAGAACACATCGACGCCCAAGAACCCCCCGGGCAAGCACACGATGTCGGCGTGGTACAGCAGAACGCCGATGATGGCGAGGGCGCGCAAGCCGTCGAGTCCCGGCAGGTATGGCATTGACAATCTTGTCGAGGGTGTAGTCGCGGGGGAGGCGGTGTCTCCCATGCCTGAAACAGTACCGGTACGCCGACTGACCCGCAGGTCAGGCCTCACAGTCCCGGTGAGGCGCGAGGAGCGCAATGCCATAGGCCCCTATCGGCAGCTAATTCGCAGCAGTAACCAATACCGAGCTACGGACCGAGCTGTCATGAGGTGCACGGGGGAAGGACTTCGACGGAGTAAAACCGCGACCACACCATCTCGTGCCCCCGACAGGAGTCGAACCTGCGACCTGAGAATTAGAAGTTCTCTGCTCTATCCAGCTGAGCTACGAGGGCGAAGGATCCAGCGTACTGGCACCCACCCGCATCTCAGGGGCCATCGGCCCTAGCGCGTGATCGACGGGCCAGACTCAACAACCGACTCTTTGGCGACCGGAGCCGCAATAGGAGCCAGTCAGAGATACCTCCGTCGACGATGGCCTGGCGGACGTTCGTGGCGAGCGCACCAGCGTTCTCGGGAAGAACATCGGATGATGATCACCCGGCCAGGTATAGAGCCGCAGTTCACCCCCGACAGATGGTTTTCATCTAACCAGCCGCCTGCCCACGAGGCAGGGGCCGCCACCCGTCACCATCTCGCACGGGCTGAGATCAGTTCGGTAGATCAGCACGGCGGCTTGTCTTGATCTTGAGCGATGCCGATGCGCGTCCTTAGCCCCCGCAACGATTCCTGGGGACTGTGGCCGCTATTCGCCATCCTCAACCAAAGGCACCAAACTGCTCGCATGACGTTGCGAGTGGGTGTGAGCACACCGTGGGACCTCTGGACTCTGGACTACGGCCAGAAGCGCGAGCGACTCGCTGCCATTGCCGATGCGGGGCTCGATCATGTCTTCGTCGGCGATCATGTGAGCTTCATTGACGGCAGCGGCCTGGACGGGCCGATTCATCTGGCGGCGATGAGCGGCCTCGAACCTCGACTCAACCTTCACCTCGGGGTGTTCCAGTTGGCGTTGCGCCACCCTGTTGTGGCTGCGCGCCAACTGGCCAGCCTGGCCGAAGCCGCACCGGACCGGCTCACCATCGGGGTTGGCGTCGGCGGCGAGGACCGCCACGAGATCGAGGTGTGCGAGGTCGACCCTGTCACTCGGGGCCGCCGCACCGATGCATCACTGTTTCTCGTCCGGAGCCTGTTGGCCGGACAAACCGTGAGCGGCGACGGCGAGTTCTTCCACTTCTCCGACGCCGCCATCAAGCCCAAGCCCAAGCCATCAATCCCCTTCATGATCGGCGGACGAAGCGATGCCGCGCTCGATCGAGCCGGACGCTTGGGCGACGGTTGGCTGGCGGCCTGGTGCTCGGCACGCCGTTTCAATGAAGGCATATCGATGGTCGAAGAGACCGGTGCCGAGCGCAAAGTCGATTGGCGCCACGGCCTTCAGGTCTGGGTAGGCGTGGGCTCATCGCCCGCCGATGCGCGGCAGTACGTGTCGAAGGGCATGCAGGACTACTACCGATTGAGCTTCGACTTGTTCGAGCACTATACCCCGATGGGGACCCCAACCCAGATCGCAGAGTTCCTGGCCCCCTACATCCGCGCTGGGGCATCGCTGCTGAACCTGACTCCCTGTGGGGCCGACCGCGAATCCGAGCTCGAGGCCATTGCCGAGGTCAAGCTGCTCCTCGGCGGATCCAGACCGACCTGACCGTCGGTGGGTCGGACCAATTGGCATCCGCAAATCCAAATTCGGTTGTCACACCAGCGCTGTTGACGCGTATCATGTGGGCTCGCCCCGTTTCGACGGGTCGTGGTGGCCGTAGCTCAGTTGGTAGAGCCCCGCGTTGTGGTCGCGGTGGTCGCGGGTTCAAATCCCGTCGGTCACCCCAGTGATGGGGAGCACCCTTGTGGTGCTCCCCCGTCGCGTCCGTGCGACCGCGTTGTTCGTCACCCATCGTCGTGATGTTCCAGGGCACACCACTCGGGTCCGAGATGCGGCCCATCAGCGGCCCCCCGTGCTGCTGCACCAGAGGTGTCGTGCCTGCCTCAGTGCAGTCATGGCCACAACGCTCGTTGTCTATGCAAAAGGGCGGCGGAATCAGTTCACCATTCGTCGAGCGGAGCGATAACATGTTGAATCGCAAGCGCCTCTAGCTCAATTGGCAGAGCGTCGGACTCTTAATCCGTAGGTTCTGGGTTCAAGTCCCAGGGGGCGCACTCGAAGAACCCCTAGGTTTGCTTGAAGCAGCGGGCCTAGGGGTTCGTCGTTTTCGGGTCTATCGGAGCGAGTTAGGCACTTTAGGTGCCATGGACTGGCGATAGACCGCTCGATAGATTTTCCCTCTGGTGGCTTGGGAAGACCCGGTTCGAGGCGAAGGTAGACCGTTCGGGCACGTGCCACCTTTGGACTGGAGCGAAGACTGCTTCGGGCGTCGGCCAGGCGCGGGTTGACGGCAAGCTGCGCACCGCTGCTCAGCTTGGGTGGCAGCTGGAGCACGGGCCAGTCCCTGGTGGCGGCCGAGTCCGGTCCTGCAAGCAGAACAAGTTGTGCGTGCGAACCGACCACCTCGAGATGGATATCACGCCTGTCGGGGTCGAGACGCAGCGGAGGAAGCGTGGCGAGAGGGGCAATGGCTCCATGCGCGAGGTCGTCGACGGGAAGTGGAAACTAACCGTCGATGCCGGGATCGACAGTCTCGGCAGCCGTCGGCGCATTTCACGCACGGTCCGTAGAACTCGCAAGGAGGCCACGAGCGCTCTGGGGACATTTAGCGCCGAGGTTCAATCAGGACAGCAGCGCCCGATCGCCCAGGGAGGGGACTGTTGCACGGTGTGTGTAAGTGGGGTGGTCCGTCACGGTCCCCGCTTTCCAGCCATCGGGAGCGAAGATGACGGCGTTCTCGATGCCGGAAAGGACCAGTGGTTCGTCATCGACAAACAACAACCTCATGGGTCGTCTCGGTGTGGTTGGCGGGTTGGGTTGTGGGTCGATGCTGCGATGCGTTTCGGTGGCAAGGGCTTCGCGGGTGAACTCGTCGATCACGTTCAGCATCTTGATAGTGCGTCCGTTGACGGTGGTGTCGAA
>CAWKYX010000212.1:0-6873 GCA_963854265.1 Acidimicrobiia bacterium | reverse complement strand
TACCAGGCGCTCAAGGACGCAGACTTCGATCGCTACCTCGGTCTCTTCGCCGATGACGTCATGTACAACGTCAATGGCTCGACTGAAGTGTCAGGCCGTTGGGAAGGTAAGGCTGCGCTGGCCGAGCAGCTCAACCCCCACGTGTTCGAGCACATCGACGTCAGCCGTACGGTCATGGCGACCAAGTACGCCGTCATGTGTGCCGATGACGAGCGGGTCGTGGGCATTATGGAAGCAGAAGGAACGTCGGTGGACGGCAACCCCTACCCCCAGCGCTACTGCATGATCCTCGCGATCCGCGACGGGCTCATTGCGGAGGTGCACGAGTTCTTCGATACGGCTCTCGCTGAGACCGCGCTGTTCGGGGGCACGCTCGAACGCGCGGGTGTTGAATCAATGGCGACTGCGGATTTTGACTTCTAACGTCAGTTCACCCGCTCGTCGTCGGAGCGATGTGCGCTAGCTTTCGCCGTGTTCTGACAAATCGGAACAAGAAGGCTGGAGGCAGCCGTGCAACTTGATCCAAACCAGACGTGGGTACTCACCGAGCAGCGGGCACAGGCCGAAACCGATCCCCGTCGCAAGGCCAATCTCGAAATCGTCGTCAAACACATGAAGGCCGACGCTCGCTGCGATATTGATGCAGTGCTCGCCACGCTGACCAACGCGCCGAAGTACAAATGGCATGGCGAGCCTGACGACGTAACGCTCAATCCCGAGGGTGTCGCCGCAGTCGCGGAGTTCTACGACATGGCCATTGTCAGGGCCGGAGCCCACCGCTTGGAGTGGATTGTTGACCGTGTCATCGCGGATGACGACGCCGTCTTCACCGAGGGTGTCATGCGCTTGGCCTATCCCGGCGACCACACCGAAGTGGGCATCGAGGTTGACGACCCCGAGGCGTACTACCTGTCCGAGGCACGCACCGCCGTCGTCTGGCCGATCGACCGCGAGACTGGGCTGATTATCGGCGAGGAGATCTACAAGTCCACCGACGAGATGGCGGGTATCCAGGGCCGCAAGATCACCCTCGACCAGATCGCTCCCCTCGAGAACGCTGCCTGAGCAGATCGCCAGACACACAACTCGGCAGCGTCATGCGGTGGATTTGAGCGCGCCGCGACGCAGGTTCGACCTCGAGCGTGGCGGACTCCTGGCGGCGGCCTGTGTGGCTGCATAGGATCGCCTGGTCTGTGGCAGTCAACGATTGGTCGCAGACACTTCGACCAGACCAGGGAGTGTCACCGTGAACCGATTTGAAGGCAAAGTTGCAGTCGTAACTGGAGCAGCCGGGGGCATAGGGCGGGCTGGATGCCTGCGACTGGCGAGCGAGGGCGCGTCGGTGGTCGCGGTCGATCTGAGCGCAGAAGGTGCCGCCGCGACGGTGAGCGCGGTCGAGGCGGCAGGCGGCACGGCCATCGCGGTCCAAGCAGACGTCACCAAGTCGGCCGAGGTCGAGGCGTATGTGAAGGCTGCCGTCGATACCTACGGAGGGGTCGACGTGTTCTTCAACAACGCAGGAATCGAAGGCGTCATTGCCGGCCTCGAGGAGTATCCCGAAGACGTCTTCGATCAGGTCCTCGATGTAAACGTGAAAGGCGTATGGCTCGGCATGCGTCATGTTGCTGATGCGATGCGCGCCCGCGGCGGCGGAGCGATCGTGAATACGGCATCGGGCGCAGGCCTCCAGGGGACGCCATCGATGATTCCCTACGGCGCCAGCAAGCACGCAGTGATCGGTATGACCAAGACCGCAGGCATCGAGTTCGCTCCGGCAGGCATTCGCGTCAACGCCGTCTGCCCGGGCCCCGTCGAGACCGGCATGATGGAGCGGATCGAGGAAGGGTTCGTGCCCGGAGACGGCGAAGAATTCAAGAAGGGCTTCAACGAGGTTTGCCCGGCTGGTCGCTACGCAGATGCAGAAGAGATCGCGGCACTGGCTGCCTTCCTTCTCTCAGACGAGGCCGGCTACATCACTGCGAGCTATCATTCCATCGACGGCGGCCTGTCCGCAACCGCGTAAGAGCGCAAGAGTTCGGGTTCTGGCGAGTTCGCGGTCGCCGCAGCGACCGACGCCAACCCAAACCAACAACCCATCGCGCGCTGGTGCCAGGCACCAGCGCGCGATCGCTCCCCGCTCTGCGCGTTTTCTCCTCCGCGCATGCCACCGGTGCGCGGGCTTGCTGCGGCCAGGTAGGTCAGGCCATCGCGCGGCGGTGCCAGGCACCAGCGCGCGATGGGGGTCGCTGAGCGTGAGGCTTCGTGCGGGCCAATGGGTTGTGATTTGGCCCCCGCTCCGGCGGGTGGCTGCTATGGGCGGCGGCCCACCAGATCTAGGTAGCGGGTCTGGAGCGGAGCGTTGCCGCCGACATCTCCTGATGAGCTGTCCCCGAAGATTCCGAGCTCGCCTAGGCCTGCGGCCATGGGCTGGATGTCGTCCCACATGCGAGTCACCAAGGCGGGATCGAGCTGCTCGTCAGCGCCCAACGCACGGGCAAGGTCCCATGCGTGGGTGCCGTTGTCCATGATGCGAAAGCCCACAAACATCGCGCGCGGGATCTGACCCATGGGGTGGTCGACCGTGCCCTCGAAGCCTGCCGGAGCGGCGAAGGCTTCTTGCATCTCGGTGGCAAGGGCGACGAAGTCGGCGACCGGGTCTTTGCTATCCGCTATCAGGTCATCGCCAAGCTTGGCGACGACGTCGTCTCGGGACATGCCTGAGAGCAGCTGCACGGTCATCCGGGTGCCCAACAGAAGATGGTTGGTGAGCTCGCGCACCGTCCAATCCGAGCACGGCGTCGACAGGTCCCATTGGTGCTCGGCGACACAGCGAAGGCGAGTCTCGAACTCTTGGCTGGACTGGCTGAGCGCTTCGAGGTTGTCCATGCCCACCACGCTACTGGCCGGTACCTCCGGACGTCATCGCCGAGCAGGCGCGCGAGCGCAACGCCGGCCTCATTGTCGCCGGCAATACCGGGAAGCAACGCGTCTCCACCACGGTCCGCGGTCTCGTCCGGATCGTCTGGTGCCTCGGCAACGCCCTCGTCCGCCGCTACGTCGGCAAAGGCACCAACCTCAACACCTATACGCCGCGACAACTACGAGCCATCGAACACCGCATCAACACCATCCCCAGACGCAGCCTCAACTGGGCCACCGCCCACGACATCTACACTGCCGCTGTCGCGATGACCGATTGAACCGACCCAGACCCTTCGCACCATCGATCAGCGAGAGCGAGCCCCCTACGCGCAGAACGTGTCCCGGTCGCTAGCGCGATGCCAGAGCGCAAGAGCGATGGATCTCAGGCGAACTGTCTTCGCCGCGCCGTTCGCGGCACGAGGCGGTCTGCAACCGTGCAGGCTGGACTCAGGATGAGTTTCGCGATGACCTCTATGTTGGTGCCCACCCACGAAAGCAGCCGTTCAATCGATGAAGTACACAAAGCTTGGTAACACTGGTCTTGATGTCTCGGCGCTGTGCCTCGGTTGCATGAGCTACGGCGCGCCCGATCTCGGCCATCACCCCTGGTCGCTGGGGGAGGAAGAGAGCCGGCCATTCATCAAGCAGGCACTCGAGGCGGGCATCACGTTCTTCGACACGGCGAATGCCTACTCCGTCGGTAACGGTGAGGAGGTTCTGGGCCGAGCGCTGGCCGATTTCGCGAATCGCGACGAGGTGGTGATCGCCACCAAGGTGTTCTTCCCCATGAGCGACCATCGCAACGCGGGTGGTCTGTCGCGCAAGGCAATCATGACCGAAATCGACGCCAGCCTGCGCCGTCTCGGCACCGACTACATCGATCTGTATCAAATCCATCGCTGGGACCCTTTGACCCCGCTCGAGGAGACGCTCGAAGCGCTCCATGACGTCGTGAAGGCGGGCAAGGCGCGTTACATCGGGGCGTCGTCGATGTGGGCGTGGCAGTTTGCGAAGGCCTTGTTCCTCGCCGACCAGCATGGCTGGACCCGGTTCGTGACCATGCAGAATCACTACAACCTGCTCAACCGCGAGGAGGAGCGCGAGATGCTGCCGCTCTGCCAAGACCAAGGCGTCGCGGTGATTCCTTGGAGTCCGTTGGCGCGCGGTCGACTCACACGCGAGTGGGCTGCTGAGACATACCGAACCGAGACCGACGAACGCACCACGACGCTGTATGAGACCTCGGAATCCGACCGGGTGATCGTGGATCGAGTTGGCGAGGTGGCCGCACACCGTGGAGTGCCGCGTGCGCAGGTCGCGTTGGCGTGGATGTATCAGCAGCCGGCGGTAACGGCACCGATCGTGGGCGCAACCAAGCCGCATCACATCGATGATGCGGTGGCGGCGCTGGACTTGACCCTCAGCGCTGAGGAGATCTCACTCCTCGAAGACCCGTACACGCCTCACCCGGTCATGGGTTTCTAGTAGCAACCAACGCGCGCTGTTCGGCGGACCATCTGCTCGCGGCTGCCGAGCTAGGTCGAGGTTGCCCGATCGAAGCTGTCGAGCTGTTCGAGTTCGGGCTCGGTGAGCTGGAAGAAGGCGGAGCTGATGTTCTCTTCGAGGTGAGCGAGCGAAGAGGTGCCAGGTATCGGCAACATCGCGGGGAGCGAGCGAGTAACTACGCCAGTGCGGCGGCGGTGGTGCTGTGGGCAGAGCTCACCCCGGTCACGACCGTGCCAGCCGTTGCATTGGCGAGCGGTGCAACGTCCATGGCGACGTTCCTACCTGTTCGCGCCTCGCTCCGGCTACAAGAGGGGGGTGTAGGTCAACGGCATCGTCTTCGGCGCACGCACGAAGATGCCTGCTTCCTCGGGTGGCCGGCCATCGGCGAATTTAATGTCGCCCATTGCGTCGAGGAGCTGGTTCGTTCCTTGGCGGACCTCGTACTGCGCCAGGATCGAGCCCACACAGAAGTGGCGACCGAGAGCGAACGTCATGTGGTTGGCGCCACCGGCGAATGCCTTCGCGACGTCGAGGTCCTTGCGGAAAATATCGAATGCGTCAGGGTTGTCGAAGCGTCGCGGATCACGATTCGCGGCAGCCAACAGGCAGACCATCGTGGAGCCCGCCGGGATCGTCTGGCCGTGGAATTCCACGTCTTCACTCGGTTCGCGCATGACCATCAAGACCACCGGCGTGTGACGAAGTGACTCAGCGAACGCTGCATCGATGAGGCTGCGATCATCACGCACCGCTTGCATCTGTTCGGGGTGCTGGATCAGCTGCAGGAACATGTTCGAGACGGCTTTGTCGGTGGTCTCGCCGGCGGCCACAAGCAGGAAACTCACAAACGATTTGACCTCCATATCGGTCATGTACTCACCCTCGATCTCGGACTGGATGATCGTGGTGATGAGATCGTCTCTCGGGTTCTCGCGGCGGTTGGCGACCTCGGGGAGAACGTAAGCCTGGAGCTCCTGTTTCGTGCGCAGGCCACGGGCGATCACGTCTTTGTCGCCGGTGAGGTTGGTGAAGTAGGCGATGATCGCGTTGTACCAGCCGTGGAAGAGGTCGTGGTCTTTCTTGTCCAGACCCAACATGTCCAAGATCACGTTGATCGGGAACCGGGTCGTGAACTGGTCGACGAGGTCGACCTTGCCATCGGATCGCCACGTATCGATGAGGTCCTTGGCATTGCGGTCGATCACCGGGACGAACCGCGACTGCAGGTCCTCACCGCGCAACGCCGGGTTCACGATGCCGCGCATCTTGCGATGCTCGCCACCCTCGAGCTGAAGGATGGTCTTGCCGTGGACCGGCTCGAGCTGCCATGCGTAGTTCCGGGTGGTGAAGACAGGATCCTTCAGCACCTTGTCGATGTCTTCGTACCGTGAAATTACCCAGGCATCGAGTCCCTCGTGGAACGTGACAGGGTGATTCTCTCGAAAGTCAGCGAGCGTCGGATGCGGATCCGCCGCGTACTCGGGCGAGAAAATGTCTGGCGTGGTCATGGCATTCTCCCTTGTGGCATCGGCAGGCCCCCACCGACGCGCGCCACTTTAGGCTCACGCACCCTCGTCACGTCCAGAAGCGACGTCCTGTCGTCGAACATTCGGTGTTGATGCAGGCCTCGTGGCACCCAGTCGCCGGCCGCGGTTGACGTCAGCGTCGACCGGCGAGGTAGTCGTTGAGGGTTTCGTGCCACGCCCGCATCCGGCTCTCTTGCCCGGCGAGGTAGGGCTCTTGGTAGCCGCGAGAGCGTTGTCCGCGCTGTTGGCCCTCGGCTAGTGCCATGTCCTGGAAGATCACCGATCCGGCCATCTCGGGGAGGCCGTCGCCCCCGTCGAACACGCGATGTTCGAACTCGGCTTCTTTGAGGGGTCGCATTCCAGCGATGCACCGGGCCTCTTCTTGGCCTTCGATGGGCATCGCGAAGCACTGCAGGTCAAAGGTGCACTTGTTCGGGTCGGTGCGATGGGGTTCGGTGCGGAACATCGACACGTTGTCGGGCCGGATATCGAGCGAGACATTCGGGAACAACTGATCATGGGGGCTGTAAAGAAAATCTTCCTCGCTGAGTCGGCTGTAGTGGTGGTGACCTTTGGAAGGCCCCAACTCGCGTTTCGCCGCTGCAATATCGAGCCACCCCTGGATCACTTTGGTCTCGTAGTCCGGGTACTGATCAGGGTCGATACCCCATTTGCGAAGGTCAGCGTCCCACCGAAATGGTGCACCCTCGGGAACACGATCGCGAAGCGATGGGCGCCACATCTGCATGATGCGAGCGTGCCCGCTCTCGAAGATCTCGTGGCGCGACGTGAAGTGATCCTGGTCAATGAACTGCGCGACCTGTGGGTGCGCAGTGCGGGTGTGATAGCTCTCGCTGAAGTTGTCGGGCGCGAACTTCCAGTTCGTCTCCAACTCGACCGTCATCCAAACAATCCGGGT
>CAWKYX010000211.1:0-6885 GCA_963854265.1 Acidimicrobiia bacterium | reverse complement strand
ATCCAATCACCGTCGTCACACCAACAGCGACGGAGTGCTCTGTACCTTTGGGGCGCTTGGTCGGAGCGAGCGACCTCACCCCTGGGGGCGAACTCGGCGAAGTCTTCGAAGACCTGGCTGGGCACCGGTTCCGGATTTCGGCGTCCTCGTTCTTTCAATCGGGGCCGGCAGCTGCAGAGCTGCTGATTACGACCGTCGATGCTGCGGTCGGCCAGTTTGCAAGTTCAGGCACGCTGGCCGATCTCTACAGCGGTGTTGGCCTCTTCGCAGCCGCCACTGATTTCGATGGCCCGCGGATGGCCGTGGAGATCAATCCCAGCGCGGTCGCCGATGCTCGGGTCAACCTGGCCAACCGCGACATCGAGATTGTCGAGTCCAACGTGGAGCGGTGGCGACCTCGTCCTGCCGACGTCGTGATCGCAGACCCCGCGCGACGCGGGCTCGACACAGCGGGTGTGGCGACCGTGGCAGCGACAGGTGCGCGCCATGTGGTGCTCGTGAGCTGTGACCCCGGAGCGTTGGGGCGAGACACAAAGCTGTTGGTTGAGGCCGGCTACGAATTCGGGGCTGCCACGGTCCTTGACCTCTTCCCTTCGACGTCCCATGTCGAGGCGGTGGCAGTGTTCACGAGGTCAGTGGCCCCAAATCCCCATCGGCCTCTTGACAGAAGAGGACCGACGAGTTCACAGTGACAAGTATCACATTGCGGACCTGCTCAATCATTTGAGCAGTCGGTCTGGTCAGTCCGACGTGTGACCGGAAGGAGTCCCTCACGTAGTCAGCAAGGGCAACAAACCCGGCATTGGCTGCATGTGGTCGGCACCGGTTCAGAATCGTCCCCCGCTTCCTCTCGACCTTAGAACCGCACGAACGGTTCGTACGCGGGAGACTGGTATGACGTCTGCACCCGGTCGTGTGACTCCTTCGAATCGGCAGGCGTCTGCGATGAGCGGACGCCTGCTGCGCGTCCTGCGTCGTGGGTGCTCAAGTCTCGACGATGACACCCGGGTTCAAGATGCCCGCGGGGTCGAACGCCGCCTTGAGTTGCGTTGCAAGCGCGATTTCGGACGGAGTCCGGTTGAGGGAAAGATCGCGGGTTTTCGCCCGACCGATGCCATGTTCGGCCGAGATGCTGCCGCCGGCATCCGCCACGATTTCGAGCACCCGGCGGTCGAGGGCATGGTCGTCGGGGTTCACGCCCGTGATGTTCACGTGCAAGTTGCCATCTCCGGCGTGGCCGAACAGCCACAGCTCTGCGCCTCCAGGATCAGTTCGCGCCGAGTGGTTCGCCACTGCGCTCCGGATCTCGGCGACCGTGCTGTTCATGGCATCGAGCGGGATCGTGACGTCGAGCTTGTGCGGGACGCCGCGCAAGCTGATGGCCTCGGTGTGCGCCTCGCGGTAACGCCACAACCCGGAACGTTGAGCATCGGTTGTGGCCACCGCTGCGTCAGCGACCGCAGCGCTTACTCCAGTGACGGCCTCGCCGAGGCGGTCCACCATGCCAGGCGCTCCAGCCGCCTCGACCAGCAGGTACGCGGCGTGTGCGGGACGAGCGGGGTCGACAGGGAAGGGGGGTGCGAGGTCAAAGGTCTCACAGACCAGATCGACGCCCGAGGCGAAGACAATCTCGAGAGCCTGTAGATCGGTGACCCCTCGGCGGATTGGACCGACGGCCGCAAACGCGTCGGGTTCGGTGTCGAATGCAAGCAATGCGACGGCCGTTTCTGCCGGCGGTACGCAGAGGCGAAGGCAGACTCGCGTGATGACTGCCAGCGTGCCCTCGCTCCCAGCCAGCAGGCTGGGCAGGTGATAGCCGGTGTTGTCCTTGTGGAGCCCACGGAGATCGCCGACGATCTCACCGGTTCCGGTGACGGCCTCGATGCCAAGCAATTGGTGTCGGGTGTCGCCATGGCGGATCACATGGAGGCCCCCGGCGTTGGTGGCCACGGTCCCGCCAATAGTGGCCGAGTCCCGAGCACCCAGGTCGACCCCGTACATCCAGCCGGCGTCACGAGCAGCGTTCTGCACCGCAGCGAGGGTGGCGCCGGCTCCGGCAACAACAACTCCCGCCTCGGCATCTACGTCGAGGCCGTCAAGGCGGGTGAGATTGAGGACGACTTCGCCCCCGAGCGGTACGCCTCCGCCGACCATTCCGGTGTTGCCGCCCTGGGGGACCAAAGCGGTCCCGGACTCGGCACACCAGGCCACGATCGCTGCGACCTGAGCCGTGCTTGAGGGGAACAGGACCGCCGGCGTTGTTCCCTTCCAGCGCCCGGTCCAGTCCCGGGTATGGGCACCAAGCCGTTCAGGATCGGTGACCACTGCGTCAGAGCCGACAATCGCGATCAGCGGGTCGATGTTCACCGGGCCAACGATACGGCACGCTGGATCACGTCAACCACGGCCGCACTGCGTAAGCTTTTGTAATGCGTAGGGACTTGTGATGCGTGACCAGACGGCTGCCGAGCCAGCCAGTCCCTACCCCGTGTGTTTACGGTTCTTTGCCCAGCTGAAGCAGCGGGGCGTGCGCGACGTCGTCATTTCGCCTGGGAGCAGGTCGACGCCGTTGGCTATCGCCGCCCATACAGCCGGGCTGGCCACAACGATGCAGATCGACGAACGCGTCGGGTCGTTCCATGCCCTGGGCTTGGCGAAGGCGAACCGCCGTCCCGTGGTGCTGGTTTGCACGTCGGGCACTGCGGGCGCGAACTACCACCCAGCGGTGATCGAGGCCCACCACGCCGGCGTGCCGCTCATCGTTTGTACCGCAGACCGTCCACCCGAACTCCGGCAATGGGGGGCGGGCCAAACGATTGACCAGTTGCATCTGTTTGGATCCAGCGTCCGCTGGTTCTTCGACATGCCAGTTGCCAGCGAGGTTGACGGACGTCACGGAGCGACCGCAGCAATACGAGCGTTCGAGATGGCGACCAATGGTGGCGGTCCGGTCCACCTCAACTGGCCGTTTCGGGAGCCGCTCGAGCCCCCTGGTGCTTTGGTGGCCCCCAAACTTGGGGCGCCGGGCCCGATCCACGTCCGGCGATCGGAGCCGTCCCGTGTGCTCGCCGACCTCGCAGAGCAATACAGCGATGGGCTGATTGTTGTCGGGCCCGAAGATCTCGAGGCTTCGGTCCGGTCCGAAATCATCTCGTTCGGTCGTCGGTACGGGTGGCCCATCGTCGCCGACCCGGCATCGGGCCTGCGCTCCCACCTGAGCAACGCAGACGATGATGACGGGATCGTGACCACCGCAGAGCTGCTGTTCGGATCCGCCGGGTTCGAGCCCTCGCTGCCGGTCTGCGACGTCGTGGTGCGCGTCGGTCTCGCACCAACGTCCAAGGCCTATCGGGTTTGGCTCGAACAACACCGGCCGGCCCACCTCGTTCTGGTCGCGCCCGGCGCTGACTGGGGCGACCCGACAGCATCGGTGACCAACGTGGTCTCTGGTCCGCTCGCGGGTTGCTTCGCATTCACTGGCCCCGAAGAGGACGACGACGACCACCAGCAACGCGAGAGCGTCTGGTCAGAGCTCTGGCGCCACGCGGACGTGGCGGCGGGGGTGGCCGCCGAATCGTTCCTTTCTGGTGATCGCGGTGAGTTGGGGTTCATTAATCGCTTGGTGTCTCGCCTCGTTGAAGGTGGCAATGCGACAATGACGCCGGTCAACCTGGTGGTGTCCAACTCGATGCCGATTCGTGAGTTGGACTTCGCGATGCGGGTAACGACCGCTCCGGTCAGGGTGTTTGCCAACCGGGGAGCCAACGGGATCGACGGGATCGCGGCAACCGCTGCCGGGGTTGCCGCTGGAACCGCAGGCGAAGCCGCCCATACCTATGTCTTGCTCGGCGATGTCGCCACAGTCCACGACCTGGGAGGGCTAGCCGCAATTGGTCGACAGGGGCAGTCCAACATCACGGTGGTCGTGATCGATAACGATGCTGGCGCCATATTCTCGATGCTGCCCGTCGCCGGTGTTGTTGAGCCCGACACATTCACTCGATTGTTCAGCACCCCCCACGGGACTGACATTGCTGCGGTCGGAGCCGCGCTCGGCTTCGATGTCCATGTGCTCAGCACCGAAGACATCGTCGACGTCACGCCGTCCACGGCTGGTCGACCTCGGCTGATCGTGGTCCAGTCCACTGTCGACGCGATGACATCGGGAGTGGCTGGCCTGCGGCGAGCAGTGGCCGCGGCATTCGAGCGATGAGTCCCTCCAACATCCGTGCGGCGGCCGTGCCGTCAGGCGCGGTCCGTCCGGCAGAGGTGACGCTGGCATACCAGGACGAAGGCACCGGACCGGCCGTCCTCGTCCTCCATGGGTTCACCGAAATGGGGCACTCGATGGAGGCGGTGAGCGGACCACTGCGGGTGCAGAACCGGGTGATCGTCCCCGATCTCATCGGGCATGGCCAAAGCGATGCCCCCGACCACGTTGATCCCTATCGAACGCAAGCCGTCGTGAGTCAGCTGACGGCACTCCTCGACCATCTGGACGTGGATGAAGTCGCGATCGTCGGATACTCCCTTGGCGGTCGGGTCGCGCTGTCGCTCGCGTGCGCAATCCCCGCACGAATCAGCCGGTTGGTATTGATCGCGTCGACTGGCGGGATCGAGGACGACAGCCTTCGCCATCAACGCCGCGCCGCAGATGAGGCGCTTGCCGACTCCCTCGATGCCGAGGGCATCGGTGCGTTTGTCGATCACTGGGAGGCGCTTCCCATTTTTGCCTCCCAGCAGGCGCTGTCACCCGCGGTCCAAGCCGATATCCGCTCGACTCGCCTCGGGCAACGCACGCACGGCCTCGCGAACAGCTTGCGGGGCATTGGCGCCGGCTCGATGCCCCACCTCTGGGCGAACCTGGCTCCGGTATCCGCGCCAACGATGCTTGTCGCCGGCGAACTCGACGAACGCTATGTGGCATTCGGTCGGCGGCTCGCTGCGGTCTTGTCGAACGGCCGTCTTCGGGTTATCCCCGGTGTTGGCCACGCAGTGCATGTTGAGGCTCCGGCACTGTGCGCCGAAGTGATCGTGGACTTCTTGACATGAAGCTGACCGCTGAGACCAACCCACTCTCGTTACGCCTCGTCGAGCCGATCGCGACCGCTCGTGGGACCATCTTTGTGCGCGAGGGCCTGGTTCTGATCGTCCGTGATGAGGCCGGGAACTGGGGGAGGGGCGAGCTGATGCCGCTGCCTGGCTGGTCGACGGCCACGTTGGCAGAGGCGAAGGATGAGCTGGCCCGCTGGGTGCGGTCGCTCCCAGACGCCGAGGACGGCCCGGTCCAGTTCCACGGTGGGATTCCTGAAGTCAGCGCAGCGATCGATGCCGCCCTCCAATCCCTGAGGGCCGCACAGTCTGGTGACCCGTTGTGGCGGTGGCTTGGGGGCGCCCGGGGCTCGATCTCAGTCAACGCGCTGGCTGTCGGTGGATCGATCGACTCGGTTGTCGCGTCCGCTCAAGCTGCAGTCGACGCAGGCTTCGGGACCATCAAGGTCAAGTTGGGTATGGGCGACGACACGGCGCGCATCGACGCTTTGGCGCGATCGATCGATGCGAACATCAGGATCCGTCTCGACGCCAACGGCGCATGGAGTGCTACCGAGGCCGAGCGTTTGTTGGGTCATGCGGTCGAGACTTTGGGGGACCGCCTCGAGTATGTGGAGGACCCCGTGGCGACGCTCGACGAGCTGTTCGCCATCAATGCTGGCGCACCGATCGCTGCCGACGAGTTGGTGCGTGATCGTGCGGATCTCGAGGCCCTGATCACGTCGCGTGTCGCCGACTCGGGAGCGGTGGCTGCGGTTGTGATGAAGCCTCCGCTGTTGGGCGGGATTACGCCAGTCATTGAAATTGCGGCCGAGCTGAAGTCCCATGATGTCAATGCGGTGATCTCCTCGACTTACGACGGGCCAGTCGGCCTGGCTACGTGGTGCCACCTAGCAGCGGCGATCGGTGGCGATCATGCCCATGGTCTGGGGACCGCCGCGATCTTCGGAGAGGGCATCGCCGACCAGGTTGTGCCCTATCGAGGCACCATTAGTTTCTAGCTGGAGCTCTGCTCAGGGCTGAGCTTAGAGCCGGTTTATGATGACCTTGCCGAGGCTCGTGCGCGGGAGCGATGGCACAGTCTCGATTGCTCTGGGTAGCGCAAATGGGGCCAACGTGTCCCGGAGTCGATCGCGGATTTCAGCGAGATGCGGCTCGGGACGGCCGCCCAATACCAGCACGGCGGTCACGGCTTGGCCCCACTCGGGGTCCGGTCGTCCAACGACTGCGAGGTCATCAGCAATGTTGAGCGCGCGCAGCGCCCGCTCAATCTGAACGGGCCAGACTTTTTCGCCGCCGGTGTTGATGACCTCTGCCAGCCGGCCGGTGACCGACAACCGGCCATCGGCGGCGAGCGACCCACCATCGCCGGTCTGAAACCAACGCTCTGTGGTCAAAGGATCGTGCCCGACGCTGTCGCTGCGGTCGCGGTAGGCGCGGAGCAGGGTTGGGCTCCGGAGCTCGATCTCTCCGTCAACGATGCGCAGCTCTACGCCGTCGAGTGGGTACCCCTCATAGACGACTCCGCTCGCCGTCTCGGTCATGCCGTAGGTCGCCACGGTGTTGTCCGCTCGCTCGGCCGGAATGGCAGAGCCACCGAGCAGAATTCGCCGGAACCGTTTGGTATCGACGCGGTCCAGGGCTGCGACGACCAGTGAAATCAGGGTGGCGCCTGCATCAGCGGCCTGGTTGATGGCGGCCGGATAGATTCCGGCTTGGACCGTGAGGGCGGTGTTGGTGTGCAGTGCTCGGGTGATGACCGACAGGCCGCCGATGTGAGCGGGCGGTAGGCAGCAAAGCCAGTGGTCGGCGCCGGTTTCGATGTCGAGTGCC
>CAWKYX010000210.1:0-6898 GCA_963854265.1 Acidimicrobiia bacterium | reverse complement strand
GAGCGGCACCGCCAGATCATCGAGCTGGCAGTACGGGCCTCCGACCGCGGTATCGACGTCATCAGCCTTGGCGAGCACCGGTTCTCCTACCGCGGTGATGGCCAGGAGTACGTGCTCACCTCACCCCACATCGCGTTGGCGGCCATTGCGGAGCGAACCGAAACGACAACCTTGGGTACCGGCGTGACCCTGTTGCCCAACCATGATCCGGTGTCGTTGGTGCAGGACTTCTCGACCTTGGATCTCATTTCTGGTGGCCGGGCAGAGCTCGTCCTCGGCAACGGGATCTACGGTGACGTCTACCGCCAGATGGGCCAGGATCCCTCCAAGGCCCGCGAGATGCAGGCCGAAAAACTCGACCTGCTGTTGCGACTGTGGCACGAGACCGGGGTGAGCTGGGAGGGCGAGTTTCGACCGCCCCTCGACAACGTGACCATCGAGCCCCGGCCGTTGCAACTCACGGCACCCGTGTGGTTGGGGGGCGGTCGTAGCGATGCTTCGGTCCGTTTGGCCGCCGAGCATGGGCTCCCGTTGCAGTTCCCTGGCGTCTTGCGGCCGGGAACGTTCTTCAAGGACCTCGCCAAGCTGTACCGCGAACTATGGGTAGAGGAAGGTCATGATCCAGCCGATTGCCGGGTCGCCCACTGCTCACACATCTTCGTGCGACCCGATGGCCACGCGGCCAGAGACCTGTTCGAGCCCCATCACGTCGGGTATCTGGAATGGGTGTTCGAGACCATTCATCAGCGGGGCGACTTCGTGCTCGACCCTTCGGCCAAGGCGCCGAACCGATACCAGGCTTACGAAGACCCCATCAATGCCCCAACGCTCTGCGGCACTCCTGGCGAGGCCGTCGAACGTATCTTGGGGTGGAACGACTTGCTGGGCGGCATCGACCGCTATTCGTTTGTCATTGACGCTGGCGGCCAATCCCACGAGATGATCGAGGAAACACTCGACCATTTGATCGAGGATGTGCTGCCGGCAATCCGCGCCGAGGTTGGTTAACGCGAGTTCTTCTGTCGTCGTGATGTGGCTAGGGTTTCGCTACGTCATCAACCGTGGACATTTTCTCGTAGGGGAGGCGACATGATCCTGGGGCACCATGAAGCGCTCTACGTCGCAGATGCAGCGGTCGCCTTGGGCGCATCGGGTGTGTCGTTTGGTCTGCTGCGGAGGTGGCTGCAGAGTCGAGTCGGCGCCAAGCGAGCCGATCGCAAGTCCGCCCGCGGCAGTCAGTGACGTTGCAGAGCGAGAACCGGGCGCCTCAGTCGCCGGGAGCGGCCTAACGGTGCGGCTGTCAGCCATCGGGCGTTCGGCGTGGCATGCTCTATTGGTCCTGGCCCGAGTTTGCGGGCAGTCAACCAAGGAAGTTGCATGAAATACGTTGCCCCCACGAGCGTGGACGAGGCTCGATCGCTGCTGGCCGATAACCCCGGATCACGGGTGTTTGCCGGTGCTACCGACCTCATTCCCCAGATGCGTTCAGGTCGTCCCGCACCGTCACTGATCGTCGATCTCAAGCGCATCGACCAGCTGATAGCGCTCGGCCACGATGCTGGTTCATGGTCCATCGGCGCAGCAGCTCCCACGTCGATGCTCACCCGAGACGCGGGCTTCTCGGCCATGTTCCCAGGCCTGTCCGAGGCTGCCGGCCTCATTGGTTCGGATCAGATCCAGAACCGCTCGAGCCTGGGCGGCAACTTGTGTAATGCGTCGCCTGCGGCCGATTCGGTCCCGTCGATGATTGCCAACGGTCTTCAAGCTGTGATTGCCAGCGGTGACGGCACCCGCACCGCTGCGGTGGCCGATGTCGTCACTGGACCCGGTCAGACGTCGTTGGCCGACGGTGAGTTCATTGTCGAGTTCACCGCTGCCGATACGCCCGCCAACACCAGCGATGCCTACCTACGCATGATCCCTCGCACCGAGATGGACATCGCTGTTGTCGGCGCTGCTGTACGGCTTACCATCGATGGCGGTGTGATCAGCGACGCCAGCGTGGTGCTGGGTGCGGTGGCTCCCACCGCAGTATCGGTGCCCGATGCCGAGGCGGCACTCAATGGTGCCACCGTTGACGGCGGCACTATCGACGATGCCACCTTGGCCGCCGTGGCCGAGGCCGCGTCCGCTGCCTGCAACCCCATCGACGACAAGCGCGGCACCATTGTGTACCGCCGACAAGTGGCCGGAGTCCTGGCCAAACGCGCGGCGAACATCGCCGCCCAACGCGCCCAGAACGGAGCCTGACCAATGCCACGTACCCATGTCAGCTGCACAGTCAACGGCGACGAGGTCGACTTCCTCGCCAGCGACGACACCTCCCTCCTCGACGCACTCCGCGACGAGCTCGGCCTGATCGGCGCAAAGGAGGGTTGCGGCACCGGCGATTGCGGGGCGTGCTCGATCCTGGTCGATGGTCGGGTCAACTGCGCGTGCCTCATGTTTGCGCCTGAAGCCGAGGGCCACGATTTGCTTACGGTCGAAGGCATGGCCACGGGCGAACACCTGCACCCGTTGCAACAGACGTTCCTCGAAGGAGCAGCATTGCAGTGCGGCATCTGCACCCCGGGTTTCTTGGTGGCAGCCAAAGCGCTGCTGGACGAGAATCCCGAACCCACCGAAACCGAAATTCGCTACGCGCTGGCCGGCAACCTCTGCCGGTGCACCGGCTATGACAAGATCGTCCGCTCAGTTCAGGAAGCTGCCGTGCAGCTGAAGGGAGCAGCCAAGTGACTGCCACCGAGAATCCTCCCACCAAGTACAAGTACATCGGCACGCGGCCAATTCGCCATGACGGCTACGACAAGGTCACCGGCAAGGCTCGATTTGCCGCCGACAAGGATCTGCCGGGTCAGCTCCGCGGGTCGTTCTTGCGTTCGCCCCACGCGCACGCCCGGATCGTGTCGATCGACACGTCCGCTGCGCTCATCATGGCGGGGGTAAAGGCCATCGTGACCGGGGCCGACTTCCCGACTCTCGACGTCAAAAACCCCAGCCACGATATCGCCGTCAACCTGATGGCGCGCGATGTCGTCTATTACAACGGCCACGCGGTTGCGTGTGTCGCGGCGACGACCAAGCCCGAGGCCGATGCCGCGGCAGCTGCCATCGTGGTAGAATACGAGCTGTTGCCGGCCATCTTGACCATCGACGAGTCTCTCGCCGAGGGAGCTCCGCTGGTCAACGACAACAACATGACCAAGTTTGTCGAGAGTGATGGGCCCTCCAACCTGGCCACGGTCACCGAGCTTGGCCGCGGCGACGTGGACGAAGCGTTTGCTGCTGCCGACCTTGTCATCGAGCGCGAGTTCGATACCGCCGATGTGCATCAGGGCTACATCGAGCCGCACGCCTGCATCGTCGACGTCGGCCTCGACGGTCGCGCCGATATCTGGGCGTCGTCACAGGGCCACTTCAAGGTTCGGGCACTGACGGCCGCAACCCTGGGCTGGGATACGGCCCGCATCAAGGTCACGCCTGCCGAGATCGGTGGCGGTTTCGGTGGCAAGACCACCATCTATCTCGAACCCGTTGCCGCTCGGCTGTCGGAGATCTCGGGCCGCCCGGTCAAGATCGTGATGAGTCGCGACGAAGTGTTGCGGGCCACGGGCCCGGCACCGTCGTCGAAGTCCCGGGTCAAGATCGGTGCTACCAACGATGGCGAACTCACCGTGATGGAAGCATCGCTGGCCTACGGCGTCGGTCCGTTCGGTGACATGGCCGGTCTCGTCGGAGCGATGTCGATTGCCTCCTACAAGATGCCGAACCTCAAGCTGCATTCGGTCGGGGCGCTCACCAACACCCCGAAGACGGCGGCCTACCGGGCGCCATCGGCGCCCCACGCCGCGTTCGCGGTCGAGTCGGTCATCGACGACGTCGCGCAGGCACTGGACATGGATCCCATCGACCTCCGGCTCAAGAACGCCGCAGTCGAGGGCGACCTGACCGCAATGGGTATGCCGCATCCCAAGATCGGCTTCATCGAGTGCCTCGAGGCAATGGCTGACTCCGACCACTACAAGTCGCCGGTACCCGAAGGGGCCGCCCGCGGTCTTGGCACGGGCTTCTGGTTCAACATTGGCGAGCAGTCGAGCGCCACGGTCAACCTCAACGAAGACGGCACGGCGACCGTCATCACCGGTAGCCCCGATATCGGCGGTAGCCGGGCGTCGATGGCACTGATGGCCGCCGAGACGTTGGGCATCGACGTTTACAAGATCACGCCAGTGGTCGCCGATACCGAGTCGGTCGGCTTCACCGATGTCACCGAAGGCAGCCGGGCCACGTTCGCCACGGGCATGGCGGTGGTGCATGCATGTCGAGAACTCATCGAAGAGCTCAAGACCCGTGCCGCCAAGATGATGGAGGTCGAGGTCGACACGGTCAGTTGGGTTGACGGTGCCGCGGTCTCCGATGGCAAGGATCCAGTGTCGTTGGCGGCCATTACGGCCAAGGCCAAGCGCACAGGCGGCCCGCTGACGGCAACAGGCTCGCTCACCGCTGCGGGTGCAGGCCCGTCGTTTGCGGTCCACTGTTGCGATCTCGCCGTCGACGAGGAGACTGGCCAGGTCACCATCTTGCGCTACACCGCAGTGCAAGATGCAGGCACAGCCATTCACCCCAGCTACGTCGAGGGCCAGATGCAAGGCGGCTCGGTGCAGGGGATTGGCTGGGCGCTCAACGAGGAGTACATCTTCGACACTGATGGTGCCCTCGAGAACGCCAGTTTCTTGGACTACCGAGTGCCTGTGGCTTCAGATCTGCCGATGATCGAGACGATCATCGTCGAGGTTCCCAACCCCAGCCACCCCTATGGGGTGCGTGGTGTCGGCGAAACCGGAATCGTGCCTCCAATGGCCACCATCGCCAACGCCATCCAGCGTGCCACCGGTACTCGGATGACTTCGTTGCCGATGTCGCCGCCGAAGATTCTGGCCGCACTCAACGAAGCCTGAGGACTGCTGTGCCCCGTGCTCACCTCATGACCGACCATCGCCGTTTCACCGACGGCGAGGCGGTCATAGAGGTGGACGGGGCCACGGTTGGTGCAGTGATTGGCGAGCTCGAGCGCCGGTTCCCGGGCTTAGGCGAGGTCTTGACGCATGCCTCATCGGCGGGCGTCGATGGCGAGATCCATGCTGAGCCTGAGTATCTCGAGGTCGGCCCTGACACCGATATCTATTTTGTCGCACCGCTCGCCGGGGGCTAGGTAGCCCGCTTCAGCGTTCGAACGCTTGGCTGAGTCCGCCGAGCAGTGACCCCTCACCCGAGCTGCTGCCACCAGCGCTGGGGGCACGCGACAAGATGCGATCGGCGAGGCGCGAGAACGGCAGCGACTGCAGCCACACCTTGCCGGTCCCCGACAGGGTCGCTAGGAAGATGCCTTCGCCGCCGAACACCATCGACTTCAGGTTGCCGGCGCGTTCGATCGTGTAGTCAAGGCCAGGCTCCATCGCGACCAGGCAGCCGGTGTCGACGCGAAGGGTTTCGTTGTCGAGCTGGTGTTCGATCACTGAGCCGCCGACTGACAAGAAGCACATGCCGTCGCCGGACAAGCGCTGCAGGATGAAGCCTTCGCCGCCGAAGAAGCCGGCGCCCAGTTTGCGCTGAAATGCGATGTCGATCTTGGTGCCCAACGCCGCGCACAAGAAGGCATCCTTCTGGGCGATGATCTCGCCGCCGTGCTGGGCCAGGTCGAACGGAACGATCTTGCCCGGGAACTCTGCGCTGAATGCCGCGTGGCTCTTGCCTTCGCCGTGATGGGTGAAGTGGGTGAGGAAGATCGATTCATTGGTGAGTGCCCGCTTGCCGGCGTCTTTGAGCTTGCTCCAGAGCCCCTGTTCGGGGTCGGCGCCATCACCCATCTTCGTTTCGAACTCGATGCCCTCCTTCAGATACATCATCGCCCCGGCCTCACCAATGACGGTCTCGCCCCGATCCAGCTCGATCTCCACAAACTGCAGATCGTCGCCGTGGATGGTGTAGTCAATGACGTGGCTGGCAGGACTCACGGTGGCCTCCTGAGGCGCGGCTTCGGTTGGCATTAACCCTACGACGGTCCCGGGCAGCGCCTGGGCACCCAGAAGAGGGGCGAGCCCGCTTAGTGCCAACGGTTCGCTGGAGACTGGGTTGGCCACTGCTGCGCGGGGTCGAAGCCAGAAACCCAGGACGCGATTGTTCCGCCCACCCGGGTTCGCAGACAGGCTTGGGGGTGCGGCTCAGCGCTGCTGGGTTCGACTGAGCGCGGCCCGCTATTTCTGTGGGGGTGGTTTGGTTTTGAGTCGCCAGACCGGTTTGCCGGTTTTGGGGTGTTTGGTGATGGTGTAGAGGTGTTTCCAGCTGTGGGGCCATCGGCATTTGTGGGCGCTGGTGTCACCGCCGTGTTGCCATTCGATGATGTGATCGATTTCGCAGTCATCGGCGGCTACATGGCAGCCGGGCCCGGTGCAGGTGCGGTCCCGGGTTTTGATCACGTCACGCAATGTTCCGGTCGCGAAGCGCACGGAACGGCCGTAGTTCAAGATCACGCCGGGCGAGTCATAAACCGCTCGTTGCACGTGACCTCGCAGCGCCGCTTTGACGGCCATGGCCGGGGTGATGGGTGTGCCATCGGCGAGCTCGCACAACATGTCCGGGTCATGCGGCTCGTCGCCGACATCGAATTCGTTGTCGGCGCCGCGTTCGAACGTCTTGGAGTCCATTTGGATGACCACCACGGGCAGCGGCCGTTTCGCGTTCGCTGGTGACGCTGCAGCGCGCACGGCCATTTCGACCATCGCGTCCGCTCGACGCTGCTCCGGTGTCCGCGCAAGTTGATCCAACGACACACCGGGCCCGTGCTCAGCTTTCGCGGCAGCCCAGTCTGCTTCGAACAGTTCCTTCTCGATCCGACGCA
>CAWKYX010000209.1:0-6945 GCA_963854265.1 Acidimicrobiia bacterium | reverse complement strand
ACCATTCCGGGTCTATCAAGATTGGAGTGACACCCCAGCTCAAGGTCAGTTGCTGGGCCGTCCGTGCATTGGCCGTCATGCCCAAGATTGGGGTACTGGGCCGGAACCGCGCCATGGAGCGGACGGTGAACCCGCTCCCGGAGACACAAACCAACGCCGCCAGATCAAGCTCGTCGGCTGTGCGCCACGTCGCCATCGTGATCGCGTCGGTGATTGTCTCGGCGATGTCGTCGGCGCTTCTGAGTCGGAGACTCGCAACGCGTTCGGCCCAGGAGCCATAGTCGAACTCCATGTCCGCGCGGTGCGCGATGCGCGCCATCGTGGACACAGACTCGATCGGATGTGCGCCGATAGCGGTTTCAGCCGACAACATCACGGCCGAGGTGCCATCGAACACTGCGTTGGCAATGTCCGATGCCTCCGCTCGGGTGGGCGTCGGTGCGTGCACCATGGAATCGAGCATCTGGGTGGCGGTGATGACCGGCAAGCCCGCAGCAATGCACTCGGCAATGATGCGCTTTTGCAAATGCGGCAACTCGGCCAGGTCACACTCGGTGCCGAGGTCGCCGCGTGCGACCATGATGGCTGCCGAAGCCTCGATGATTCCGGCCAGGTTGTCGAGCGCTGCGCGAGTCTCGATCTTCGCAACAACTAGTGGGCCGCGTGGGTGTGGCTCGGTCCCCACGCGCCGTATGTCATGTGCCGACCGAACAAAGGAGACGGCCACCATGTCGACGCCTACCTCGATGAAGGCATCCAACTGCCGCAAATCGTCCTCGGTAGGGGTCGGCTGGCTGAGCCGATCCGAGGGGATCCGCATCCCAGGCCGGCCCTTGAGCACACCCCCCGCTGTCACCAGCGCGTTGGCGCCGGCGGACGTGACATCTTGAATCTCCACCACGACTTGACCATCGCCAAACGGCAGAGAGTCGCCGGTGCGGACGTCGGCCAAAACATTGTCGTAGTCGATCTCGACGACCTCACCGGTGGATCCAGTGCTGCCCGGAACAATACGAATGGTGCTACCGGTGACCAGTTCTGCACCCTCGTCGGGGAACGACGCCGCGCGGATTTTCGGTCCGGGGAGGTCGACCAGGATCCCGACACGGCGCCCGGACTCCGCAGCCACATGGCGCACTCGGTGGTAGCGCTCGAGCGCCTCGTCGAGAGTGCAGTGCGCGAGCCCTAACCGGGCAACATCCATTCCGGCATCCACGAGCTTTCGCAGACTGCTCTCAGAGTCTGACGCGGGACCGATTGTCGCAATGATCTTCGTACGCCTGTTCATGGTTCAACGCTACTGGAGCGTGCCTAATTGCGAGCGCATTTGGAAGCGGTTTCAAACCCCCTCGCCAAGGCACTCCTGGCACTAGTTGAGTCGAGCTTGAAACTGGGACGCTTTGAGACGAACTGCTCGGCTGGCGGAGTCGCTCGGCATGTACTCGGCTGCGTCTTCCAAGAGCGCCGCAGCCTCGTCAAATGCACCGGAATAGCCCAACGCCTGACCCAACTGTACCTGCTCTGCTGGATCGACGCCGGGACAGCGTGAGCGCAGCCGGGCACTCCAGCGCATGCCGTGGCGATCGCCCTTTTGTCGGTAGGCATTGACCAGGTTTGCCGCCATGCGACACAGGATCGATCCGCCGGTGACCGGCTCGAGGTAGGCAGGGTCGAACACAACATCAGGACCAACGGTTCGATGAAACAACACCTCGCACTCCGCTGCACTCAGTGACGTGCCGCCCGAAAACGGATCAACGAACACATTGGTCAGTGCCCCATCACGAACCAAGAAGTGACCGGGCATTCCAACGCCATCGAGCGGTACCCCAACCCGCTTTCCGATCTCGATGGTGAGTAGCGACAGCGTGATCGGGAGTCCCCGGCGCCGCTCAATCACGCGGTCGAGCAGCGAGTTCGCCGGGTCGTAGTAGTCGTCACTGTCGCCAGCGAATCCAAGGTCATCGAACAGCAGGCGACAAATGCCTTCCAGCGTTGGTTCCGAGCACTGGGCGGCCAGGTCATCGACGCGAGCGGTCTCAGCAACAAGATCGAACTCAGGGTCAGCATGTGCTGCGAGCAGCAGTGCGCCCTCGACGAGATCGATGTCGCGAGCGGGGCTGTTGACCATCTCGACAAAACGGACCGTTGCCTCCATGGGTGCCACGCTAAGGACTTCAGCGGGTAGGGAGCAATTCTCCCGCTGAAGTCCTTGCGCCTATCCCCCACTCGTGCCCCTCCACTCGTGCCCCTCCGGGGCGGACCATTCGGGCCCGGGAGCCTGGTCGCAGTCTCGCTGCGCTCGCCTACTCGCGCGGCTCCTCAGGGACCGTTCGTGGTTACGGGGAACACGAAGGATCGAGGTCGAGAGCAGCACCGTTACCGCGGCTACAATCCGAGCCATGCGAGGCCAGCCGTTTCTCGATCATCCTGGGCCGATCGCGTTTGCGCACCGGGGAGGCGCGCTGGACGCTCCAGAGAATTCAATGGAGGCATTCGAGGCGGCCATCGCTGCGGGGTATCGCTATCTCGAGACCGACGTCCACCTCACCGCAGATGGCATCCTCGTCGCGTTCCACGACAGCGTTCTGGATCGTGTCACCGACCGAGAAGGAGCCATCGCAGACCTTCCCTGGCATGAGGTCCGCGACGCCAAGATCAACGGCACCGGGACCATCCCGCGATTCGAAGACTTACTCGGTGCGTGGGCCCATGTCCGGATCAACGTAGATCCGAAAGCCGATTCCTCCGTCGCCCCGCTGATCGGAACCATCGCGCACACCAAGAGCGTTGATCGGGTCTGCGTTGGATCGTTCTCGGACAAACGCATTGCGGCGGCACGGCGCGATCTCGGGCCAGCACTGTGCACGGGACTTGGCCCTCGGGCAACGGCTCAGCTTAAGGCGGCGTCGTTGGGCCTGCCGGTCGGCAAGATCGTCGGCGACTGCGCCCAGGTCCCGCCTAGCTTCCGCGGGGTGGCCGTTGTGACACCGAGATTTGTCGAGGCGGCTCATCGCCGACAGATCGCCGTGCACGTTTGGACCATTGACGACGCGGCCGAGATGCACCGACTGCTCGATCTCGGCGTCGACGGCATCATGACGGATCGACTGCACGTGCTTCGCGAGGTCCTCGAATCGCGCGGTGCCTGGTCGGATAGCTAGGTCAGAACGACGCTGATCGAGGCGGCTCAACTGTGGATGACCTGTGGGCGAACGGCGATTCCCTGGGGATTTCCTCCGTTTTCAGGGGATAACCCTGGGGATTCAGAAATACCTCTTGACCTGGGCTTTCAATGGCGCGAATGTCTCTCTCAAGCCAGCGACAACGGCGCAAGCGGAATACGGCAAACCCAGCGGGAAGCGGTGGCAGCATCGATACCCGGGAAGGCTCGTGCCGGACAAAACTTGCGGACGGCCGCTGGACTAGGAAAAGCGCGATGGATCGAATGTTTCGATGTGCGATCCACTGGAATGTGAAGAAGCCTTCGGGTAGACCCGCAGACCAGAAGCGACGGTGCGTAACGATCTCCGGATTAGAGCACGCCGGCGCCCCGCCACCGGACGAACCCCTCGGGGACGGACGGGAAGGAACTGAAGTTCATGCGAGCAACCCCTCCGGGGGCGGCAAACATCAGCTGAGGGACCAACCAGCAAGGATCCTCGGATCTACGCAGGGAGCGGGAAGCAACGCTTGGGCCGACCACCCCCCGGGGTGGGCGGGTCAGCGGGGCCGCTGGACCGCACGGGATTGACCCCGGAGAGACCAAATGACTTCGGTCAGGAGGACGCTTCCGGGGTCTCCGTGCGTTTTGGCCCAGCACAGAGGCCCGCCGACCGCACTCCACAGATGACGGAACGAGCGCTCTACGCTCGGCCCTGTGCGGAGCCCACCAACAGTGCTGAGCCAAATACCTGCGGAGCCGAAAAAGAACGGGACGCAACACGGTGAGTGACGACGTCACCCAGTCAGCAGACCACCGCCGCGTGGCCAACTACGAGGTTCTGCTTGATGTGGGACGCACCCTTGCTCCGCTTCGAGCGGGCAACGGCGATCCGACCAGCGCCGTGCACGGCGAGACCCGTTCCTGGACCCCTCGAACTGCGCCGGTCGCCGCATTCGGGGGATCGGCCCGTGGACAACCATGTCGGTCGGCAGAGCTGTGTTCGGCGATCCCGACGCGGTGATTATGGGCGGCGCGAAGCCGCCGCGCCACGGCCCCAAGTCAGCGTTGCGCAACATCGAGCGCCACTAGCCCGGGCAGGAGCACCGAACCAAACGAAATTTCGCCCCTTCCTCGAACCCTTTTCCACAACCTCCGGCCTGCCACGCCAGCGATGCAGAGGAACAGCACGCTCGTCACCCACAGTGGCAACACAGTTATCCACAGGTTCTTCCTCTAGCGCCTCACAAGCAACAAATCGTAGGGTTATCCACAGCAGCAGCCCCAAGGAGGAATCCCATGAGCACCTACGAGGTCGTCCTTTCCGGTGAGACGTCACCGCATGTGATCGACGCCGATGCGTACCAACAAGAAGGCCCTATGACCACCTTTTTCGCCTGTGAGTCCAACCACGTGCGACTGGATAGTTGGGCCCTGCGCCTGGCCAGCTTTCGGTCCGCCGACGTGCGCATGATCCGCCGAGTCAGTCTCGAGGAGCCAGGAGATCGGCCGGCTCTGGGGCTCGTCCTCGAACCAGAGGAAGCCACCCAAGAACTCTGCGGCTGACCCACCGCCAGCCGCAGTGTGCCGAGGAGCCACCTCATGGCGATCGAACGAAACACGCCTGGACGCGCGGTCCGCCGAAGGCTGCAAGGATGCCTTCCATGGCCGATTTCAGCAGCCTCGATGGGCTTGACCCTTACGACCTACAAGATTCCGAGTGCGCTCGTCTGAGAGGCTGGTTCGACAGCCTCGATGATGCCGCATGGGATGTGGCCTCGGGCTGTGAAGCTTGGACTCGCCGCGATGTGCTCGCTCATCTGCTCGCGGTCGAGGAATACTTCGCTTCGTGCCTTGCTGGCTCGGTCGCTGAACTCATGGTGCGATACAGCGAATCGGGAATGGCCACCGTCGCCGATTTCGGCTTGATCGGGGTCGCCGGAGCCGCCGGCAAATCAGGTCCCGAGCTGCTCGAACTTTGGACTTCGGCCAGCGCGCTGAATCGCGCGGGATTCCGCGACGCTGACGGCACCGATATCGACTCAAGTGTTGGTACCTACCCCGGCCGGCTCCAGGCCTTCCACGTTGCCTTCGAATACGGGGTCCACGCAAACGACGTCGACGCGCCAGTCGACCCCACCGACTGCGATAACCGTCAGCACTGGCTCGCGAGTGTCGGGCGGTTCGCGATCACCGAGATCAAAGAGCACCTCCACATCCGGGTCGACGAAGACCGCTGGACGGTGACCGAGGGCGACACCTCATTCGAGCTGAATCGCGATCAATTCATCGCTGGCGTCGCAGCACGACCAGCGACGGCAGCGCTGGAACCCGGCGCAGCTGCGCTCCTTGATCCCGGCTACTAACGGCGAACGTCTACGACGACCGCTGTGATGCAGCGTAGGTTCCCTTCGATTATGTGGTCGACAAGCAGCTTCACCACCTCCCGTTCCGGCAGTCGATCAAGGCGGCCGTCGGTCAGAGAGCGGCGTCGACCCGTCATGGACCCGAGCCATTCCGCCAGGCATCGACACCGAGGCTTGGCGTCCCGGTCCAACGAGCGAAGACGGGTCGGCTGATGGACCTCATCGACATCACCGCACAAACGGGTTCGTCGCCGGCACAGTGACGCTCCAGGATGGCCGTGCCACCTGGCCTCTCCTACGACACGTTTCAGCCTGACGCTGCGTGTCCGGCTCCCCCATCTCGAGCGCTCGGCCTCGTTGGCATGACCATGCCCGACCTCTGGCTGCTGACCCCATGCCATGCGCAACGCCGGTCTGGTGCGGCACGCGCATCATGAAGCTGACGTCACCTCTACAGCACTGACCGCGCCACTAGAATTCTGGTATGGCTCCCCCGATTGTCCTCCTGCATGGTCTGGCTACATCTTCGGCTCGGACCTGGGGCGAGACCGGGTGGCTCGATTTACTCGGTGACGCCAGCCGAAAGGTCGTGCCGATCGACCTACCGGGGCATGGCGTCGCGGCCACACCACACGAGCCAGAAGCCTTCGAGGACCTCGAGGGCCTCGTGTTGTCACAATTCCCCGACGAGCCCGTCGACGCCATTGGCTTCAGCCTTGGTGCGCGTATTCTTCTCACGTTGGCCAGCAGCCACCCTGAGCGATTCAACAAGCTCGTCGTCGCAGGCGTTGGCAACAATCTCTTCGAGCGTGACGTCGAACGCGGCAAGGCAATCGCGGCCGCTATCGGAGGCCAACTAGATCCCGAGGACCCCGAAGCCAGGCATTTCCATACGTTGGCGGATGCCCCCGACATCGACAGAATATCCCTCGTCGCGCTGATGAAAACTGCCCGGCCGCACCTCGATACAGCCACTCTGGCCCGAGCGACCTGCCCAATCCTGGTGGTCCTTGGCGACCAGGACTTTGCTGGTCCCGCCGACCCGCTCATGGCCGCACTCCCCGACGCGAAACTCGTGACCCTTCGCGGCGTCGACCACTTCGCCACTCCGAAGAGCTTCGACTTCATTGATGCCGGACTGGAATTCCTCGGTGCAGCACCCTTCTGATCGGCGCTGATCCGCCATGTTGTTCGATATCGGGTTGACCACGCTGCTCATGGCCGCGCTCAGCATCCCGCTGGCTGTGACAGCCTGGGCCTTTCTCGACGCAGCGTCACGACCTCGATGGGTTTGGGCGTTCTGCGGGCGTCGCCAAGTTATGTGGCTGTGCGTGATCGCCTTCGGCATTCTCACCGTCGTGGGCGGGCTGGCAGTCTCGAGTTGGTATCTGAGCCGGGTCCGACCGAAACTGTCGG
>CAWKYX010000208.1:0-7049 GCA_963854265.1 Acidimicrobiia bacterium | reverse complement strand
GTTGGCCTCGGGCGAAGACATGATCGAGGTCGTGGTCGCCGTCCACGGCTTTGAGCCCATCCACGAGCCACGCTTCGAGCGCCCCCGAATAGAACGTGAACCCCAACCCCATGAAAACAGAAATCCCACCGAAGACCGCAAGCGACGCCTCGGCCTGAGCAGCCACCAGGTACAGCACGGTCGTCAGGCCCAAGATGGCGACGCTGAGAAGATAGGAAACCCGCCGTCCCAACGTGTCAGCAACCACACCCGTCGGGATCTCGAACAGGACCATGCCCGCGGAGAACAATGCATTCGCAATGAACACTTCTCCGATGCCCAGACCTGTATCGAGCAGGAAGAGGGTGTTGACGCTCCAGATCAACGACGCCGCGAGCGTGTACATGCCCGCCAAGGTCATGTAAGAGCGAATAATGCGCTCGCGAGTCACCGAGGCATCATCGCACATGGGCCTCCCGACCCAGCCCCACCGCCGCCAAAGCCGCGGCGGGCCAGCGCTCGCGTGATTGTCATGAATTCGACAACCAACCGACATCGTTTCCGTGAAACTTTTTGCTCCACTGGACCGTCTATCCAGACACGAAAGGGGGTCAAGCGGACATGACCCGAGGATTCTTCAACGGCCACCAGATCAGCGAGCACATGACCTCTGGCCGACGATGGTTCACCGTCGACGATCGCGACTTCCCGCGCTTCGATACCTGCGCCGAGGCCGCCGACTGGATCAGAGCCCACCTCAGTGCCCCAGACAACGACCGCAAGGCCGGCTGAGCGTCGCCACCTCGACGCTGTAGCCAGCGCGGCGAGACACCAATCAACACAGCGTCCAAGGGACTACATCGCCGGACCCAACCAACGAGACCACACCTAAACGTTGAAACGGAACTCCATGACATCGCCATCCTCGACGATGTAGTCCTTGCCTTCGACCCGGGCGGTGCCGGCCTCTTTAGCTCCCGGCCAGCCACCGGCTGCGAGGAGTTGGTCCCACTGGATGGTGTCGGCTCGAATGAAGCCGCGCTGAAAGTCGGTGTGGATCCGCCCAGCGGCTTCGGGAGCGGTGGATCCTTCGCGGAAGGTCCACGCGCGGCTCTCTTGCTCGCCCGTGGTCAGGAACGTCCGAAGACCGAGGATGTGATAGGCGGTGCGCACGAATCGTGGGAGCGCGCCTTCGCCGAGCCCAAGGCCTTCCAGCATCTCTATGCGCTCTTCGCCGTCGAGCTGTGCGGCCTCGGCTTCGAGTTGAATACAGACGCCGATGACTTCGGCCGCATCACCAAACTCGGCTTGCACGGGAGCGACAACGTCGGCGATGTCATCAAGTTGGTCCTCGCCGACGTTGACAATGGCCATAACCGGCTTGTTCGTCAGGAAGAAGTATTGGCGAAGCGGAGCCTGGTGTTCGGGCGCCAGATTGCTCCGATACAACGGGGTGCCCTCGGACAAGATCTCGAGTGCGGATTCGAGGGCACGCGCCTCATCCTTGAGGGCCGGGTCGAGCCGCGCTGCCTTGAGTCGTTTGCCTGCCTGGCGTTCGACCGATTCGAGATCAGCCAGCGTGAGCTCGGTTTCGAGGACCCGAAGCTGCTCGAGAGGGTCGGGCGTTCCGGGTACATCGTCATCTTCGAACGCTCGGAGCACGTAGACAACGGCGTCGACCTCGCGGATGTTCGCAAGGAACTTGTTGCCCAGACCTTCGCCTTCACTGGCGCCCTCGACCAGGCCCCCGATGTCAGTGAACTGCACACTCGCGTGGACGATGTTGCGCGAGGCACTCATCTCAGCCAGCTGATCCAGCCGGTCGTCGAACACCTTCGCCACGCCGACGTTGGGATCGGTGGTTGCGAATGCATACGGCGCGGCGAGCGCTCCACCCCCAGTGAGGGCGTTGTACAGCGATGACTTGCCCGCGTTGGGCAACCCCACGAATCCGAACTTCTCCATGAAGACCTCAGTCGGTAGATGCGCTGTCACTCTTTTGGTGATTGAGCCGGTGCTTGGCGGGCTCGTTGGGAGATGCAGACGCTGGATGTAGCTGGTGGCCTTGACGGCTCGGTACTGCGGAGGAGGCTATCTGCGTCGACTCCCGATACGCTGAGCACCCGTCATAGACGCAGGCTGGCCGGATGAGGAACAGCCCTCAGAGGCCACCAGGAGAACTCGATGTCGCAGCGCACCCAAAAGAAGAAGAAGAACGCTCGCCGCAAGAAGGCCAATCACGGCCGCAAGCCCAACTTGGGCCGCAACTCCTGACCTCGCTGGTCTGCGCATCGAATTGCGCCAGGCCCAGCAGCCGGCTCCCCGTATAGGGCCCCGTTCTCGCCAGAGAACACTCATTCATCAATGCCGCTACTTATCGGTACGGTTGCAGCGTGCTCGACCATGTCTTCACCGATGCCATCGACGCTTTGGCGCAGAGCCTCGAGACGGCCCTGCTCGAACGGCTGGCAATCGACGAGCATCTCAACACCGACGTCCTATCTGGAGATCTCACCTTCGAGACCAGCTATGGGCTACTCGGCGAAGAAGTGCCGCCCCGGGTGAGGGCCGATGTCAGCCTGGTTTGGTCCACGTGGTCACAATCGGCTTTTCGTGACTGGTACGTCGGCGACGGTTTCAGCGAGCCCCCACGCATCGATATCGAGATCACGCTGAGAGTCCAACGTCTGGCTACGCCACCAGACGTTCCGCAGCTGCTGACGGCGACGCCTGCACAGGGTCCATCTGTTGGTGGCGAGGTGCTGTATCGAGCAGGGCCGACTGTGGAGCAGTCCTTTGGCCGAGACCTGCGCATGGTGACGTCGGCTTTCGAGATTGCCTACGGCGCTACCTACGAACTCGACGAGCAATCGCTCGAAGACAGTGCGCTGATCGACGTGCAGTTCACGAGCCTCGGCGGGTGGATCGCTGCGGCGCTAGTGAAGCTCAACGATTTGGGCCTCACGTATGCACCAGCCAACGCCGAGGACCTCTGACCGACCCGATCGCCTGCGACCGGGCGATCAGATGGAGAGGTCCTCGTACTCTGCGCCAGTGTCGATCATGTCCTCGAACTGGATGACGCCGATTTCGGTGAACCGATCGCGCAGCCACCCATCGGCGGCGTCGAGCAGTCCGAGCTTCTTGCAGTTCGGGACGATCTTCGAGAACAGGAGTTGCTGGAAGATCTTGTTCTCCTCAGGCATGTTGACCCCGTGGCGGACCGCGGCCTTTACATCGACACCCATGTGCTCCCACACCTCTTGCTGGAGAAAGCGGTCGCGCATGCGAACGGCAGCTTCGAACGCAAACTCTTGGCGCTCGCGTATCTCGGCTGTCCCCATCCCGTCATAGACCTCTTGCAGGCTGAGGACACCAAAGGCGACGTGGCGGGCCTCGTCACTCATGACATAGCGCAGGAGCTTCTTGAGGAGGGGCTCCTCGGTGAGCTGGTGCATAAACCCGAAGGCCGCCAGAGCAAGTCCCTCGACCATGATCTGCATGCCCAGATAGGTCATGTCCCAGCGGCTGTCGTTGATGATGTCGTCCAGCAACATCCGCAGGTGCGGGTTGACGGGATAACGGATGTCGAGCTTTTCGTCGATGTACTTGTTGAAGACCTCGACATGGCGCGCTTCGTCGACCACCTGTGTGGCCGCGTAGTACTTGGCATCGATCCAAGGGACTGTCTCGACAATTTTCGCGGTACACAACAACGCGCCCTGTTCGCCGTGAAGGAACTGCGAGAGGCGCCAGGCAAAGGACTGCAGGGAGAACTCGTCCCATTCTTTGCTGCCGAAGTTCTTGGCAGGTGAGTCGGGGTGCTCGGTCCAGTACCCCTCCAGCTGTCCCGCGCTCTCGGTCAAGATGTTGAAGGCCGTCTGCGGGTCGACCTCGATGCTCCAGTCCAGGTCGGTCTGTGCATTCCACTGCGAGACCTTGGCTTTTTCGTACAACTTGTCGAGCTTGGGGCGCGCAGCCTTGGTGTAGTCCCAGGTGAAGAGCGCGTCGGACTGATCCTTCACCGCATGGATGACTTCATCGGGGTCGGCGTTGTATTGCGCGAGGTCGGCAATGGCGTCGGCATCGTTGACGTCGATCCGGCCCAGGATTTCCTGGTCGGACCGCATCTCGTCCGCTGAATCGGTGGTGGGGTTGGTCCGTGGGGCAGTCATGGGTTCTCTCTCGTGTGGGGCAGGGCTGCGGTGATGAGACGATCGACAATCATTTGCCAGTCCGATGGCTCTGGCATCGGCGTGCCGATGGTCCGGAAGAACACGAAGCCCAGCCCGATCGATTGGATGAAGGTGACAACAGCGACCACATCCAGTGCAGGGTCAAACAGGCCTTCGGCCTTGGCTTGTTCGATGACCTTCGCAACGCGCATCCGCTCATCGGCAAGTCGGCGTTCCAGCATCGCTGCGAGTTCAGGCTCGCGGCGCGCTGCGACGGTCGCTTCGAGGAGCAGGGCTCCGCTGGCGAGATCGTGCTCGTCGGCTTCGAGTATGTGGGCTCCGAGCGCTGCGAGAATATCGGTGGCGGTTACGGACTCACCGCTCACAATCACGGCCTCGAGGTGGCCGGCCATGTGCCGGTCGAGGGCTTCGACCAGGAGCTCGGCCTTGCCGCGGTAGCGGCTGTAGATGGCACCGGTGGTGACTCCGGCTCGACGAGCGATCTCTGCGACTCCAGCGCGGTCGTAACCGCGCTCGGCGAAAATATCAGTCGCAGCGTCGAGCAGCCGACCTTCGATCCCGGATTCCTCGCCCGCTGCCATGGGTCGACAATAACCGCCATTATCGAAGAGTCAAACGGCTCTGTGCGTTCCTTCGGTGGACTCCACCCGCCCCCCGGGCCCTATGTCATCTGCGTGAACATTCCTGCCCCGCGAGCGCAAGACCAGTTACTAGGGAGTAACGTCCGTTTGCAACTCGTCGGGCGAGCTCGGCGAGAGCCCAATTTGGAGGGAAACAAATGCAAAAGAACTGGAAGCTGCTCCTCGCGTTACTCGCGATGTTCAGTCTGATCGCCGCAGCATGTGGCGACGACGATGATGGCACCGCATCTGGCGATGGCGGGGTGAAAACCTGCGTGATAACCGGTCTCGCCGGCGTCGACGACCAGAGTTTCAACGCCAGCGCTTGGCAAGGTGTTCAAGATGCCATGGCCGCTGGCTTCGCCAGCGAGGACTCGTTCTTCCTTGAGTCAGGCGACGCATCCAACTACCAGCCCAACGCCGACCAGATGGTCTCGCAGGGCTGTGAGCACATCGTGACCGTCGGCTTCGACCTTGGCGAGATCACCGCGATCAACGCTACGGCCAACCCCGACATCACATGGACGATGATCGACAACGTGCTGAGCGACGAGAACTTCGCACCGTTGGGACTGCCAAACGTACGTGAGCTCGTCTACCAGACCGACGAGGCAGCATTCGCGGCCGGTTACCTGGCCGCAGGCGTCAGCAACACCGGCGTGCTGTGCACCTACGGCGGCGCCAACTTCCCAACCGTTGCGATCTTCATGGACGGCTTCACCCGCGGCGCAGCGCACTACAACGAGATCAAGGGCACCGACGTCACCGTTCTTGGCTGGGACGTCGAGGCCGGCGACGGCAACTTCACCGGCAGCTTCACCGACATGGGCCTCGCTCGCAGCACCGCTGAGAGCCTCTTCCAAGAGAACTGCGACATGATCATCCCTGTCGGCGGCGCAATCAACCTGCCCGCAGGCGACGCGATCAACGACCTCGGCCTCGACGCTGCGCTCATCGGCGTCGATTCAGATGCGTTCTTCGCCATGGACCAACAGTACGCCCCACTGTGGCTGACAACGGTCGAAAAGAAGATCGCTCCGTTCGTCAGCCAGGCCATACAAGAGCAGGCGGATGGCACCTGGACGGCCGGCGCCTTCAAGGGCAACCTTGCCAATGGTGGTGTTGGTATCTCCCCCTACCACGACTGGGAAGATCGTGTCTCGCCCGAGCTTGCCGGCGAGGTCGACCAGCTTCTCGCCGACATCTCCGATGGGACCATTCAGGCTGCGTTCACCACGGTGGGCTACTGATCTGAATTCCTGAGTGCTGCGCTACGGGCGGGATCCCCTCTGGGGGGTCCCGCCCGTTTCGCGCCCGGCCTCGCGAGATGACTAGGGTGCGGTCACATCATCGAGGGGGGACCAGCGTTGCAACTGGAACTGTCGGGCATCACCAAGCAGTTCCCCGGGGTACTCGCTAACGACGACGTGAACATGTCGGTCTCCGATGGCGAGATCTTGGCCTTGCTCGGCGAGAACGGCGCCGGCAAGACGACGTTGATGAACATCCTCTATGGCCTGTACGCGCCCACCGCCGGCCAGGTGTTGATCGACGGCGAAGCCCAGCATTTCACCGGTCCCGGCGATGCAATCGCAGCGGGCATCGGCATGGTGCATCAGCACTTCATGTTGGTCCCCGTCTTCACTGTTGCCGAGAACGTCATGCTGGGCAACGAACCCACCCAACAGTTCGGCAGACTCGACTTGCAGGTGGCCCGACAGACAGTGCGCGACATCTCCAGCCGCTACGGGCTCGATGTCGACCCAGACGCGGTGATCGAGGACCTCCCCGTTGGGCTCCAACAACGTGTCGAGATCATCAAGGTATTGGCCCGAGATGCCAGCGTGCTGGTCTTCGACGAGCCCACCTCGGTGCTCACCCCAACCGAAGTCGACGGCTTCGTCGAGATTATCAACGGCCTCAAGGCCGACGGGAAGTCGATCATCTTCATCAGCCACAAGCTCGGCGAATCACTCGAACTCGCCGACCGCATCGTGATCATGCGACGGGGCAAGACCGTGGCCGAAGTCCAGCCCGCCGATGTCAACGAAGAGAAGCTGGCGGAGCTGATGGTTGGTCGCCCGGTCGATCTTGTGGTCGACAAGGCAGTCGCGGCACCGGCTGACGTCGTCTTGTCGGTGAACGATCTGGTTGTCCTCGATGATCGCGACCAGCGCACGGTGGACGGCGTTTCGTTTGAGGTACGGGCCGGCGAAATCGTCGGCATCGCCGGCGTCCAAGGCAACGGGCAGAC
>CAWKYX010000207.1:0-7059 GCA_963854265.1 Acidimicrobiia bacterium | reverse complement strand
AACGCTGCAGGCGCGGATTGTAGAGGCGGGACTCGTCCTCAAAATACAACAACGAGCCCTTGTCCTGTGGGCACGCAAGAATCTCGAGCAGGTTCTGATCCAAGGCCATCTGTCGAGTCTATCCGCGCCTGGCCGTGGGCGGCTGTGCCGAGTCCGGCCCGAGTTTCGCTCAGGACATCAACGCCTGAACCTCCGAAACCCGCTGGTCGACCTCGGCTTGGGTGGGTGCCTCGAGGTTGAGACGAAGCAGGGGCTCGGTGTTGGATGCGCGCATGTTGAACCACCACGAACCGGCATCCACGGTGAGCCCATCCAGTCGATCCTGGTCGAGCGACGAGAAGTGCAGCGAGACGCGTTGGATGACGGCGTCTTGATCATCGACAGTCGTGTTGATTTCGCCCGACGCTGCGTACCGCCGGAACGGAGCGCAGAGTTCGGAGAGCGCCACGTTGGCCACACTCAGCTGCTCGAGGATGACCAACGCCGCGATCAGCCCCGAGTCGGCCCGGAAATTGTCCTTGAAGTAGTAGTGCCCTGAGTGTTCGCCGCCGAACACCGCGCCGGTCTCGGCCATCAACTGCTTGATGTAGGAGTGGCCAACGCGGCTTCGAACCGCGGTCCCGCCCTTTTCGGCCACGACTTCGGGCACGGTCTTCGAACAGATCAGGTTGTGGATGATCGTGGCCCCTGCATGCTTGTCGAGCATCCCTGATGCGATGATCGCCGTCGTGAGGGAGCCTGACACGGGCTCGGCCCGCTCGTCGACCAGGAACACACGGTCGGCATCGCCATCGAAAGCGAGCCCGAGGTCGGCGCCGGTCTCGAGCACGCGGGCTCGCAGGTCGCGCAGGTTGTCCATGTTGAGCGGATCGGCCGGGTGGTTGGGGAATGTCCCGTCGAGCTCGCCAAACAGAATCTCAAGATCGATGTCCAAGTGATCGAAGACCGCCGGGACAACCAGACCGCCCATGCCGTTGGCGGTGTCAGCGACGATCTTGAGCGGACGTAGCTTCGCGGGATCGATAAAGCCGCGTACATGCTGCGAGAAATCTTCCAGCATTGCTCGCTCGGTGACTGACCCTGTGGTGGGTCGTGCTGGGACACCATCGAAAACCCGTTGCTTGATGCTGAGCAGGCCGCTCTCTTCGCCAATCGGAGCCGCGCCGGCGCGACACATTTTGATGCCGTTGTACTGAGCCGGGTTGTGTGATGCCGTGAACACTGCGCCCGGCATGTTCAAGACGCCGGCTGCGTAGTAGAGCATGTCTGTCGATGCCAGCCCGAGCAAGACCACATCCACCCCCTGTGACGTGACCCCCTCGACAAAACCCGCCACCAGGCCTGGACCCGACGGTCGCATGTCGTGGCCGACAACCACCGATTCGAGGCCCGGATCTTCCTCGAGCATCAATGCGGCGAAGCCAGCGCCGGCCCCGCGTGCGACGTCGGAATCGATCTGGTCGGGGTAGATCCCCCGCACGTCATACGCCTTGAAGATTGCATCGAGATCAGCCATGGTCCTGAAGGTACAGATCTCGGTTGCGATTGCCAGCGATGCTTGCGCTGGCTGGGCCCGGTGTTCAGAAAGCGCTGACGAGCAACCCCGGAACGATCCCCAACGCGTCGTCATTGTCGAGTGCCAACAGGCTGATGATCGTCACACCGTTGAATGCAACGTGCGCCCATATCGCAGGGCCGAGTCGCCCCGCGCGCTCAGCCAGCACCGCGAACACCACACCAACAGCGAACAGCGCCGGGAACAAGAGTGCACTTAGGTGCACCGCCGAGAAGATGACCGACGACAAGATCACGGCCCACCACAGATTCCAGCGCCGCCCGCTCGCGTCGGGGCGCCGGTCGATGGGCATCAACATGGTGAGCCAGACGAGGTTGGCCCGCTTTTTGAACGCACCCAACGCCAGGCCGCGGAAGAACAGTTCCTCGACGATGGGAGCGAGGATGCAGGTCGTGAAGATCAGGGCCAAGACGCCGGTGGTGGTATTTGCGCGATCTGCGAGCTCTCGGGCCGACTCGCTCACGTCATCGGTGTTTTGATCGGTCAGCCAGACGATGGGCAAGGTCACGGCCGGCACCAACACCAACTGGGCCAAGACACCGGTGAGCACACCGGTCCCTGCGTCGGAGAACCGAACATCGAATCGCAGGTCGCGGAGGACACCGCGGCCCTTCTCGGTCACCGCCCAGACGGCAACGACGGCTAGACCCAGATGCAGTGGGGCGTTGACCGCCGCAAAGAGCCACATTGGAAGGTCGTCGATATCGTCGTAGCCGCCACCTTCGGTGATCCCGACGAACACCGCGGCAACGGCAACGTTTGCAACAAGGATGCCCATCCAGACATCACCCAGGCCCCAGCGCCGAGGGTCGTCGGGCACGGGCCCGACATGGCTGGCGGACGCGGGTAGAGGAGGCGGCGGCGGCGAACTCACCCGGGCGAGCGTAGCTGGCACTTACCACTCAATAGCACGGACCAACTCGCCGATTGGACAACGTTTCGTACTGTCCAAGGGAATGCCTGTCGTGCCAACGCGGTTGGCGAACAGACCTCAGGTCCCCCAATCCTCTCTCCTCCCGGTGAATCAATGGCCCACGAGCCCACTACCATGCAGAACTATGGCTGATCGCCCGCCACCACCCCCACCCCCACCGCCGGACTCCGGCGACGGGACGCGTGCCGAACAACCATGGAGCCGCCGTTGGCTCGTATGGGCGTTTGCGTTTGCGGTGCTTGCCGCGTTTGTGCTGCCCTCGATTTTTGGCTCGGGTGACGGGGACGAGGTCACCTACGAGGACTTCTCAGCCGCCGTCCAAGCAGGCGACGTCGCAAAAGCAGAGTTCGACAACACCACCGGCAAGATCAAGGCCGTCCTCAGTGACGATGGCGGAACCCGTATCCACACAACGGGACCCCTGGACCTCTCCGACTCAGACGAAGATTTCCTTCAGGGAAACACGGACTTCACTTACAAGACGCCAGGGACCAACTTCTTGACCGGGTTCGTGCTGCCGTTCTTGTTGCCAATCGGCTTCATTGTCTTGATCCTGCTCTGGTTCCAACGTCGAGCCCAGGGGCAGATGGGCAGCATCATGTCCATCGGCCGGTCCAAGGCCAAGACTTACAGCTCCGAACAACCAGGCACCACCTTCGACGACGTTGCGGGCTACGTCGGGGTCAAACAAGAAGTCAAAGAGGTCGTGGACTTCTTGAAGGACGCCGAGAAATTCGCCGAGATCGGCGCTCGAATCCCCAAGGGTGTGCTCCTCGTTGGTCCCCCGGGCACGGGTAAGACCTTGATCGCTCGTGCCGTTGCAGGAGAGGCCGGCGTGCCGTTCTTGTCGGTCACCGGCTCGGATTTCATGGAGATGTTCGTGGGCGTCGGCGCGAGCCGCGTGCGCGACCTGTTCCAGTCGGCTCGCAAGATGGGCCGAGCCATCATCTTCGTAGATGAGATCGATTCCATCGGCCGCAAACGGGGCGCCGGCCTCGGTGGCGGCCACGACGAACGCGAGCAGACGCTCAACCAGTTGTTGTCCGAGATGGACGGTTTCGAAGCTACTGAGGGCATCGTCATGATGGCGGCGACCAACCGACCCGACATCTTGGACCCCGCCTTGCTGCGTCCCGGACGATTCGATCGCCAGGTCATTGTTCCCCTGCCCGAACTTGACGACCGTCGGGCCATCCTCGACGTTCACGCCAAGTCCAAGCGGATGGCGGCCGATGTCGACCTCAATGTGGTCGCCCGAGGCACGCCAGGAATGGCCGGTGCCGACCTGGCCAACCTGATCAACGAAGCTGCGCTCATTGCTGTGCGTGGCGGCGACAGCGAGATCACCGGCGCTCACATCGAAGCTGCTCGCGACCGGGTCCTCATGGGCCAAAAACGCGAGGCCACGGTGCTCAACTCCGAAGAGCGCGAACGGGTGGCGTACCACGAGTCCGGCCATGCCATTGCCGCTGTTGTGCTCCCCAATACCGACCCACTGCACAAGGTCAGCATCATCCCCCGCGGCATGGCCCTCGGTGTCACCATGACCCTCCCTGAGGAGGACCGATACCTACTCCGCGAGAGCTACATCGCCGATGAACTCGTCAAACTTCTCGGGGGACGGGTGGCCGAAGAGCTCGTCTTCGGCGAAGTCTCCAGCGGTGCGGCCGACGATTTGGCTCGGGCCACCGACATGGCAGGCAAGATGGTCCGAGAATGGGGCATGAGCGAGCGAGTGGGGCCTATGGCGTGGCGCGGCGGCAACGGTCAGGTCTTCCTCGGCGAGGACATGGGCAGGACTCGCGAATACAGCGACGGCATGGCAGCCATCATCGACGAAGAGATCGAGAGCATTCTTCGGAAGGCCGAGTCGCGATCGCGCGCCTTGCTCACCGAGCATCGCAACGGCCTTGACCTCGTTGCGCGCTCACTGCTGGAGTTCGAGACCATCGATGGTGACGAAGTTCACCGTCTGCTTCAGGTCGGCACCGAGACGGCGGCGGGCACCGCCGGCGGCTCAGAGCCCGACAGCGGCGTGCCTGATGCAGCAACAGCGATCGGTAGCCCAGTCGCCGCCGAAGCCCCGCTGACCAGCTATATCAAGCCTGCACAACCCCGGGACTGAAACGGCCACCATTGGTCACCGCGCTGATCGTCATAGCGATCGCGGCGGTCGCTGTAGGCCTGGCATGGCGGTTCAACGGCCTCCCGGCCGACGCGCCCACGACACCGCAGTTTGCTGCACCTCAGCAGCTGGACCGATCGGACTTCGACCACCCCGAACAGGACTGGCTCTTGGTCCTGTTCTCCTCCGAGACATGTCTTTCGTGTCATGAGGCTCGCGAGGTGCTGACCCCAATCCGATTCGAACGGGTCGCCGTTCAAGACCTGCCCGTTGAGACCTCTCGGGCGATCCACGACCGCTACAGCGTGGATGCCGTGCCCATCATGGTGCTGGCAGACACCGATGGTGTCGTGCGCTGGTCCTACCTCGGTGCTCCACCGGCCGAGGCGCTCCGCGATATCTTGGTGGACATCGACGTCCTGCGTCCCGACGATGGGACGTCGATCGCATTCCCATAGCCGCGCAGCGTGCAACGTCGAGTGGTCGAGCGCTGTCAGCCGAGAGGAATGATCGGCGACGACGTGGTCCCGACGACCGGAATGGCAGGGGTGGCGAATGACCCGCTGGTACCAAGCGCGAGCCGGCGCTCGATGAGTACAGGCTCGCTTGTATCCACGAGCAACAGGCCATCGGCCCCGATACCCAGAGCCTCGAGGTCAACTACCAACCGGCTGGCTTGGGGAACCTCGCCGACCAAAACCATGAACTCCTGGCCGTCACTCATCAGCCGCAACTCAAGTTGTGCAATGCGGTCTGAGGCAGGGTTGACAACGACGATCTCTCCCCCGCCGTCGCCGGTAGTCATCACATGCCGTGTGGCAGCGACCGGCAAGGCAGGCGAAACAGCGTAAGCCGTCGGGGTCGGCGATGCAGCAGCCACCAGATGATCGACCACCACAGGCGTCGCGCTTGATGACCGCACGGTGACCCAGTAGCCAACGTCGTCGAGGATCCGGTCCGACGCATCAACGACGCGTCCAGCACTCACAAGGTTGGCGCCCGGAGACAGCACCACGACCTCGGTACGACCGGGCCGGATCGTGAGCCCCACCGGCTCCACTGTCCCGTTGAACTCTGGAAGATCCAGCCTGATCTCGACATCGACGATGGCTTCTGTCTCCGAGGGATTGGTGATGACCACGGCGTCAACCCCGCCTGGGGCCGGGTTGGCCGCCAGTACCCACAACCCCGATGGAGCGATAGAGCCAGGCGCGACCGAGAGTCCTCCGGCACCTTCAGACCCGTCGACAACCACCAAGCGGTCCACCACCACCCGGCCGGTCCGCACGGAGAGATCGGTGCTGACAACATCGAAGAGGGTCACCACATCGCTGATGTCGACGGGGAGCACCGTGCCTGATGGGACGACCAAGCCCCCATAGATCTGGGGCGCCCGATTCGTTCCATCGGCAACAAAGGACATGTCGATGACCGCATCACCAGGGAACGGATTGAAGATGCTGATCACCTCGCGGGCGTCCTTGCGGGTCGTCCCCGCAGCGAAGTGCCATTCCTGAGCCGACGACGACGCACAGGGCGCCATCGACGCGCCGGCGATCCCGGCAACTATGTGTTCCACAACCATGTCACCAACGTTGGATTCCACGAGGACCGCTGCGTGCTCGCCCCCGACGCCTTGATCGGCGAGACGGATCCGTTCAACCGACCGAGGCGCGACCTGCACCGTGGACCGCGTGGGGCCCAATGCGACAGCCTCAGGCGGAACCAGCCCAACATCGGCAATCACATTGTCGGACTCCAGGTCGATCGTGATGGGCTGGGGAGCCAGCACAGCGAATGCCGTGAGCTCGACCTGCGCCTCAACCGAACTTGGGTTCGCGACCACCAGAGTGTGGTCGGCGAAGCCGCCTTCGACAATGGTTCCGGCTGCGCAATACCACGTGCTGCTCAACGATTCGGCACGGCCGGCAGTTGGCACAAGCGGCCGTTCGAGCAGTGCTTCATTGCCATCAAGGTCATCGGTGCCGTCGGTATCGACAACGACCATCAACACGATGGCCGCCGCCAGCAACAACACGGCAGGCCAACGTACAACTCGACCCCGACTCGCCAGCACGCGACTGGGTCTCATCGCTGCTCCCCGGCGCGTGCGTTGAGACGGAGCAGCGACAGCGACGCCAGCACCCACAACAAAGCTTGACCGCCCATGAGGATGCGGTGACGGGATTCAGTGCGGTGACTTATCTCCGCGATCCCGGAAATTCTGGGTTCGAATGTGCTGGCCCACCCGAGGGCATCGGCGCGAACCGCTCGTTGGCCCTCGACGGTGACGTCCCACTGGGTGGTGGCGGGCACCGACAGATAGATTTCCTGACCGGCTGCGACCGGCCCACTGAACTCGGTGCGCGAGCTCGAGTCTGCTGCCAACGAACTCGACGTGAGGGCCTCTCTCCCGCTCGCGAA
>CAWKYX010000206.1:0-7107 GCA_963854265.1 Acidimicrobiia bacterium | reverse complement strand
GACCCGATGACGACGAGGCAGCACGACCGACCCGTGGGCATCATCACCCCCGAAGCGGTGGTGTTGGAGTTCGAGACTGCAGGCGTCGCAAGCAGGCTCTTGGCGCGCCTGGTCGATGGTCTGGTGCTGTGGGCTGGCGTGGTCGGCTTCGCGATTGCGATGGGGTCGGCTGGCCCACTGGCGTCTGATGCAGTGGCCATCATCTTGTTGGTTCTCATTCTGTTCTTCGTCGTGTTCGGCTACTGGGTGCTGTCTGAGACGCTCCTCCAAGGGCGAACCCTCGGCAAGATGGCGCTCGGCCTTCGAGTCGTGACCGTCGAGGGCGCCCCGGTGCAGTTCCGTCACGCCGCCATCCGCGCCATCGTCGGGCTTGTCGACTTCTTGCTGCCACCGCTGGGTCCAGTCGCAGTGGTGAGTGTGTTGTTGAGTCCCCAAGATCAGCGGTTGGGCGACCTCGCGGCGGGGACCATTGTCTTGCGAGAACGGTCTGCAATCGCGCCACAGTACACAGTCCACCTCACCGAGCCGGCAGGGCAGCAGGAGCTGATGGGCAAGCTCCAAATGGCTCGTATCACCGAGGCCCAGCACAGTCTCATCCGCCGGTTCCTGATCCGTACAGCGACCCTTACCCCGGACGCTCGAGCGCAACTCGCGGGCGAACTCGCCGTCGCGCTCGAAACCGCGACTGGCGTTGGTCGGACCCCGGATCTTCACCCTGAGTGGTATCTGCACGCCGTAGGGCTGGCGCACCAGCGACGGTCGGGGATGGCGCAGATGCCCACATTCGCGGTGGGCTCGGCACCCGCACCGCCGGTGGGGTTGCCCGTTGTCGCGGGGGCGCCCCTGCTTCCGCCGACTGCCTATGGGTCTGCCTCTTCGCCACCGGCCCGCACGGCGTCTTTGACGCCGAGTGTGTCCGGCTCGTCGCTTCCTGCGCCTGGGGCCGCACCCTCGCCGCCCTCTGCGCCGCCGGCCGACCCGACGGGGCGTCCCAACCCACCGCCGACACCCTGAGGGGAGCGTTACGCTGGTGGGGTGACTTCTGTGGTGTACCTCGACAACGCGGCGTCAGCACCGGTGCGCCCCGAGGCCGTCGCTGCCATGATGCCGATGCTCACCGATTGTTACGCCAACCCTTCTGGCGCGCACAAGATGGCCCGCGAGGCTCGGCGTCACCTCGACGACGCCCGTGACGTGCTGGCTGAGGCCGTCGGGTGTGCTCCGGGCGACGTCGTCTTCACCGCAGGCGGGACCGAGGCCGACAACTTGGCCGTTTTCGGCGTTCAAGCTGCGCGTGGCGGGTCGGTCGCGTGTGCCGCCGTGGAACACCATGCGGTCCTGCTCCCCGTCGAACAACTGGGCGGAAAGATCATCGGTGTCGACCATCTCGGCCTCGTTGATCTCGACAACCTTGCTCTGCAGATTGATGCCGATACCTCGCTGGTGTCGGTTGGGTTGGTCAACGGCGAGACTGGTGTCATCCAGGATCTGGTCGCGATTGCCGAGGTCGTCCGAACTCATGCGCCCTCAGCCGTTATCCACACCGATGCCGTCCAGGCGTTTCCGTGGCTTGATGTCGCGACGCTGGCGGCGCCCGCCGACCTCATCAGCATCGCCGGCCACAAGTTCGGATCACCAAAGGGTGTGGGCGCTCTCATTGTGCGCGAGGGCGTGTCCGTGTCGGCGCAACAAGTCGGTGGTGGCCACGAACGTGGCATCCGAAGTGGCACCCACAATGCGCCCGGCATCGTGGCGATGGCAGCCGCAGCTGCCGCGACGGTCGTCAATCGCGACGAGACGGTGGGCCGCGTCGCTGCGCTCCGCGACACCTTGGCCGATGGGCTGCTCGCCACGGTCCCGGGTACCCATGAAACGGGTGTGACCAGCGGCGGGGGAGCGGCAAGTCGTTCCGGCAAAATCGCGGGTTCTTGTCATATCTGCTTCGAAGGCATCGAGAGCGAAGCGCTCCTGTTCTTGCTGGAGCGCGACGGCATCTTCGCCTCGGCTGCATCCTCGTGTTCGAGCGGGGCCCAAGACCCGTCCCATGTCCTTGCTGCGATGGGGTACTCCCGCGAGCTCGCAGGAGGGTCCCTGCGGCTGTCGCTCGGACATCAGAGCATCGAATCCGACGTTGCCGCAGCACTCGATGCAGTCGCAACGTCGGTGCAACGTCTCCGCGAGACCGGCTCATGAGCGCCGTTCCAGTCCTCGTGGCCATGTCGGGCGGTGTCGACTCCTCAGTGACTGCCGCGTTGCTCAAGACCCAGGGCTATGACGTCACCGGCGTGACGATGAAGCTGTGGGGAGGTGTCCAAGACAGCGGTTGCTGTTCGGTATCTGACGTCGAAGATGCGCGTCGGGTCGCGGATCAGCTCGAGATTCCCCACCATGTGTTCAATTTCGGCGATGACTTCGACGAGTTCGTGGTGCAGCCATACGTCGAGGCCCACACCCGCGGCCAAACGCCCAACCCCTGTATCGAATGCAACCGGCACCTCAAGTTCGACAAGCTGCTCCGCCGCGCGACCGCTCTCGGGTTTGACCTCGTTGCCACCGGGCACCACGCCCGTGTGGTCGATACGGGCTCGGGTCTACGCGTCGGACGCGGCGCAGACACAGGCAAGGATCAGTCCTATGTGTTGCACATGCTCACCCAGGAGCAGCTGTCGCGGGTCGTGCTGCCCCTTGGCGACATGGTGAAAGACGACGTCCGCGCGCTGGCCACGGAGCTGGGACTCCGTACCGCTGACAAACCCGATAGCCAGGACGTCTGCTTCATCGCCCACACCACCGGCGGTCGTCAAAACTTTCTCGAGTCTCGTGTCGAGCTGACCCCCGGCCAGGTGGTGGACGGATCCGGAGAGGTGGTCGGCTCGGTTGATGCGATTGAGTTGGTCACCATTGGACAACGTAAGGGCCTTGGCGTGTCCGGTGTTGTGGCCCCGCTGTATGCCACCAACGTCGACGTCAGCACGGCCACCGTCACCATTGGCAGCCGGCGCGATCTTGTGGTTGAACGAAGCCCTGTTCGCGGCCTCCATTGGGTGGGTCGAGCCGTTCACGGCGAAGTCGATGTCCAGACCAGCGCTCACGGCTCAACCAGCCTCGGTTCGATCGAAGATGGCGAGATCGTCTGGGCCGCGCCGACCAGCAAGGTGGCCCCCGGACAATCGGTGGTCTTCTTCGAAAATGACCTGGTAGTCGGCAGCGCCATCGCCGACTGAGCGAAGTCGTCCAGACCCCTCAGGCCACTGTTATTCGGCGGCGTTTGGCTTCATCGAGCACGGCGCCCGGCCGCGACGGCGCGACGAGCACCGCCTCGAGTTCGGTCGTGACCGGTTCGGCGCCGGGTGCCTGTCGGTAGGAGATCTCGACGGTTTCGCGTACCCGGAGCTCCAGGGCCAGGCCGCTCGCCCCCATGGTGAGGTCGGTGGCTGTGCTGGTGGCCAACGCGGGGCCGAATGCTCGAATGGCCGTCCGTTTGAACAAGACAGGATCGGGTACCGCTATCGGGTCGTGCACCACGAGCCCGGCGGGCACGAACACGAGCCACCGGCCGGCGAGCCGATGCAGGGCTCGATAGCTGAGCACCGCCAACGGGGCACAGATCGCCGCCATGAGACCCGTCACCACCCAGCGTTGTGCGGCGGCAGCGAGAGGCAGAACGCCCAGGACGGCGACGGCGATTGCCCAGGCCAACGGGATCGGCCCCAGCAGCATCGTGACCGGAGGGCGTAAAGGCAGCCTGCGTTCGTCTCCGTACGCCGAGCCGTTGACAAACCCTGCCGCGGTTACTGGAGCCATGGCTGCAGCGGCGGCAATAGCCGTCGAGGTGAGACCAATGAGCGCCGCGCCCGAGAGCCCGTCGGAGGCCGTAGCCCACACCGCCACAGCGACGCCACCCGGGGCCAGGATTCGAATTGGCGTCAGTGTCAGGGTGTGCGGGATGGCCGTGGCGAGGAGTCCGCAGGCCCAGAGTCCCCACAAGCCAACGGTGCCCGTGACCTGCACAGCGCGCGTGCCGTCGGAAAGGGCATCGCCGAAGAGTGGCCCGGCGGTGAAGGGAAGGATGATCCACAAAACCCGAAGGATCCATGGCCACCACGTGTCGATCATTGGCCACCACTTGTCGATCATGAGGTGGATCCTCGCCGACGCCGCTGCTTCTGCGCCAGTCATGACAATGAGAACGTCAGAGGCGGCGAGTAGATTCCTCCTCGTGTCTGCAGGTGCCAAGAAGCGAATCGACGAACTCACGGCTGTGATCGAGCGGCACAGCGCGGCGTACTACGACCATGATGCGCCCACGGTCCCCGATAGCGAGTGGGACGCGTTGATGCGCGAGCTTCGGGCTCTGGAGGCCGACCACCCCGACTTGGCCACCTCAGACTCGCCTACCCAGCAGGTCGGCGCCGCGCCCAACACGCAGTTTTCGCCAGTCGATCATGCGGTTCCGATGATGTCGCTCGACAATGCGTTCGACACCGACGAGCTCACGGGTTGGGCCGGTCGACTCCAACGCCGCTTGGGCGAAGACGTCGATCCAGGAGCCTGGGTGTGCGAGCTTAAGTTTGATGGTCTGGCGATATCCATCCGTTACGAGGGCGGCCGACTGGTCCAGGCCGCCACTCGGGGCAACGGTCGAACAGGTGAGGACGTCACCCACAATGTGGCCACCATCACCGACGTTCCCAAGACCCTCACCGGCGCTCCTGATGTGCTCGAGGTTCGTGGCGAGGTCTACCTGAAGTTGTCGGACTTCGATGACCTCAACGCACGCCAAGAGGCCGCCGAGGCGAAGCCCTATGTCAATCCCCGCAACGCAGCGGCAGGCTCGCTACGGCAGAAGGATCCGGCGATTACGGCCACCCGAAACTTGTCACTGTGGTCCTATCAGCTCGGCCAAGTTGTCGGGGGTCCCGCGTTCTCGTCGCACTATGAGACCCTCGAATACCTTGCCGGGTTGGGGTTGCCGGTCAACGAGCATGCCCGTCGGATCGGCGATGGTGTACCCGGTGTCGTCGACTACGTCCGCGAGTTCGAGCGACGACGCCACGACCTGGACTATGAGTTCGATGGCATCGTCATCAAACTGGACGACCTTGCACTCCAGCGCGATCTCGGCAACACCGCGAAGTTTCCGCGTTGGGCCATCGCCTACAAGTTGCCACCCGAAGAACGCGTCACGACGCTGCTCGACATCGAAATCTCCATCGGTGGCGGCGGGTCGGCCACTCCGTTCGCCCGTCTCGAGCCGGTGTTTGTTGGTGGGGTGACCGTCACGACGGCGACCTTGCACAACCAAGACCAGATCGCCGAGAAAGATGTCCGCCCCGGCGACAAAGTGATCGTGCGCCGCGCCGGAGAGGTCATCCCCGAGGTCGTCGGCCCAGTTCTGTCGGAACGACCCGCAGACCTTGCGCCTTGGGTGTTCCCGAAAGACTGCCCGGTCTGTGGGGTTCCGCTGGTTCGACCTGTTGGCGAGGCCCGCCACCGGTGCCAGAACTTCGATTGCCCCCGCCAAATTCGGGGCCGCATCGAGCACTTTGCCCAGCGAGCGGCCATGGACATCGAACACCTTGGCGAGCAGCGGGTGGACCTTTTTGTCAGCCACGGCCTACTCACCGACATCGGCGACATCTTTCACTTGGATTTCGATCGGATTCGCGAGTTCGAAGGCTTTGGCGAGACGTCGGTTACCAATCTCGAAGCGGCTATCGACGAAGTCCGTTCTCGACCGCTGGGCAATTTGATTTTCGGGCTGTCCATTCCCCACGTCGGCAGCACCAATGGCGAAGTCCTGGCCGCCGCGTTTGGCCACATGGATGGGGTGATCGAAGCAAGCCTGGAGGAGCTGCAGGCCGTCGATGGGCTCGGGCCGATCATCGCTCGCTCGGTCCACGATTTCTTCGCTGATCAGCGAAGCTGCGCCATCGTCGAAAAACTCCGGAGTGGAGGCGTCAACTTCGAGGGCCCCGAACGCTCGGCGCTCGAACAAACCCTCGACGGCAAGGCCATCGTGGTTACTGGATCTCTCGCCGGGTACTCACGAGACGAGGCCGCAGCGGCCATCAAAGAACGTGGGGGGAAGAACCCGGGCAGCGTGTCGAAGAAGACCACGGCGGTGATCATCGGGGCATCGCCCGGAGGCTCCAAGGTCACCAAGGCCGAAGAATTTGGCATTCCGGTGCTCGATGAAGCGGGCTTCGAACATCTCCTGGCTACTGGCAATCTCCCGTGATGTAGCTCGTCGCCCCAGCCCAACCGGCGTTGCATGTCTCGTGCAGGCCATGTTGTCGCGAACTTGTTGGGTCGCGGTTGAGGCCGCGAGCCGGCTCCCGGGCCTGGGCGGACCGTTCGGGGGGGGGAACGAGTGGGCGATAGGCGCAGTCCTCAGGCGACGGTGAAGCACCATTCGACGGACTCGATGGCCGTGGGGTCCGAGATCGGCCAGAACGCTGCGATCACGCAGTTCTCGTCCCCCTTGAGTGCGGGCACGACCCGACCCTCCAGTGGCTGGTACAAGAATCGATTGATCGTCTGGTCAAACCTGCCTGGCTGGGGGTTGGTGCCGGTGTTGTCGGAGCTGTTGGGGTCCCGGAGAATATTCACCTGATCTGGGGGGATCGGGACCCCGTTGATGACGAGTTCGGCCGCATAGCCCGAAATCAAGTCGACGCCGACCTGCGATTGGCGCAGTACTTCGGCACCTGGCAGCGGTGTCAGGGAGTCGATGGCTGGATTGGCGATCTCCGGCGGCAGTGTGTCATCGGTGTTGGCGACCACGAATGCAATCACGAAGATCGAGACTCCCAACAACAGGCCCAGAGGTGGAATCGCCTTCTTGGCGAGTCGCTCGGCTCGCGATGGCTTGGAGTGCAGCGGCTTCGTCACGACTTCCATTGTGCCCGTTCTTGAAGCGCAACGGTGTGTCGGAGCGATGGTCATGGTGGCACCGGGTGAGCGGTACAGGGCAGTAGTCTCGTCAGGTGTCCGAGTCCCGTGGCGAGCTGGTTGGCAGGGTCCTTGGTGACCGTTACCGACTGATAGCCCTGATTGGTATTGGGGCGAGTGGCGAGGTGTACCTCGCCGACGACACCCAGCTGA
>CAWKYX010000205.1:0-7119 GCA_963854265.1 Acidimicrobiia bacterium | reverse complement strand
CAATGATGCTTATAGCGCTGCCCTCCGGCCTGGACCTGGGCATAGCGGCGCTGGTCGAGCCGCTGGCAGTGGGCGCTCACGTGCTACGCCGCGTTGGGCTCGAGGAAGGGGAGCGAGTGGCGGTCGTTGGAGGGGGCCCCATCGGCCTCGCCACGACAGCTATGCTGCGAGATCGAGGAATCGAGCCCGTGCTGTTTGCTCGCCACGATCACCAGAAGGCGGCGGGCGAAGCGCTTGGCGCTCGCCTCGTTGGCGAAGACGGCTTCGATGTCGTTATCGATGCGGTGGGCACGACCGCATCAATCGCCGAAGCGGTGCAACGCATCAAGCCCCGGGGCCGGATCGGCCTTGTCGGCTCCCTCTGGGAACCGGCCTCGCTCTCCAAGGCACTATGCAGCAAGGAGGTCTCCATCATCGCTGCTGCCGGCTATGCCGGGGCCACCCCCGATCGAGATTTCGACCAAGCGGCTCGCGTTCTGGCCGAACGGCCCGACATCGCCGATGTCTTGGTGACACACCGCTTCCCGCTCGACGGAGCGGTCGAAGCCTTCACCACAGCGGAGGACAGGGCCAGCGGTTCCATCAAGGTCCTCTTCGAGGTCTGAAGCGCTGCCCCTAGTCGCCGGTCGGTCCAATAGCGCCGGCCGAACGGGGGAGTGGGATCGATGTCAGCGATCCCACTCAAGAGGCAAGCTGGTCAACATCAGCTGGCCGCCTCGTTCAGCGATCTCTACCCGCGGTGTGAGGCGAAAGTCGGGGATGCGTTTCAGCCATTCTTCGAGGACGATGAGGAGCTCCTTGCGGGCGAGGTGTGCGCCGAGGCAACGGTGGGGCCCTGCGCCGAAGGCGAGGTGGCGGTTGGAGGTGCGGTTGCGGTCGAAATCGGTTGGGCGGTCGAATTCGCGGGGGTCGCGGTTGGCGGTCGCGGCGCCGAGCCAGACCATGTCACCCTTTTGGAGGGGGCATCCGTGGAAGTCGGTGTCGGTTGCGACGGTGCGGCCGATCTGGATGAGGAGGCTGTAGAGGCGGAGGAACTCCTCGATGGCCATCGGGAGTCGTGTGAGGTCCTCGAGGAGCCACTTGCGATCGTCGGGGTAGGTGGCCAGGTGGTGGAAGATGTATCCGAGTGTGCTGCGGGTGGTGTCGAGCCCCGCCAACATGATGGTGAAGGCGAGGGTGACCCGGTCGTCTTCGGGGAAAGGCCGACCGTCCATGTCTGCGGTCATCAGGTGGGTGATGAAGTCGGTGGCGGGATCGCGGGGATTGTTGTCGCGGTCTTTGAACTGGCGCCGGAAGTATGCCTTTAGCTCTGCGACTGTCTGGGCCATTTCGCCGGTGTCGCCGCCGAAGAACCCTTGGAACATTGCCTCGACCAATGGGACGAGACGCTCTCCGTCCTCGATTGGGAGACCGAGGTGGGCCAAGAAGATTTCGGTGGGGTATTGCATGGCGAAGTCGGTGGCGAGATCGCAGCGGCCCTTTGGTTGGAGCTCGTCGATCAGGTCTGCGGCGCGGCGTCTTGCGAGCGGAGCGGTTCTCTCGATGGCGCGGGGCCCGAACCAAGGGTTGAGGATGTGGCGGTACGCCATGTGTTCCGCGCCATCGAGGTTCTGCGGCAATAGTCGCGGCTTCTGGCCGGGCTCGGCGAGTACGCCCGTGGCCTCGCAGGTGAACACCTCGGGCGTCTGGAGTGCCTCGCGCACGTGGTCGCATCGGTTGATCATCCAGAAGCCGTACGTCGAGTCGTTGAACGTGAATGGCGACTGCTCACGTATTGCGTCGAGGTTGGCGTGGTGCCAGTGGGCAGGTCGCTCAAGGGTGTAGTCGGTGGAGATCGTGGGGTGGCGCTGATCTGGAGGGGTCACGGTGCCTCTGGTGCGAGATCGAAGACGGACGCCGGCGGACAGGTGGAGCCCAACAACGTTCGCCAAAAACTTAGCCGACCGACATGGCTCCACCGCTGAGGCCAGGGTCACGACGTGCCTGGGGTGGCAATCGGGCGATACCTGGAGGTTCGGCTGCGTTGAGCTCGGCGTCCTTGCCCGGCAGCGAACTGATCTAGTCTAACGGTTGCAAACGGATCGAGCGGGAGAGGTCCCGTAGGAGGCTGTGCAACATGAAACTCAGTCCAGGATCGGTCGTCGTCATCACCGGAGCAGCAAGTGGCATCGGCGAAGGCCTGGCCCGCGAATGTGTGCAGCGTGGGCACCGCGTCGCGCTCGCCGACATCGAGGGCCCGGCGCTCGATGTGTTGGCTGATGAGTTGACGGCGGCGGGAGGGACAATCGTTTCCGCTGTGACCGATGTTGCGGACCCCGACTCGGTTGCCAAATTTGCCGCGACGGTGTTCGACGGGTTGGACGTGCCCGACCTGGTCATCGCAAACGCGGGTGTGGTCGGGCCGGCGGTTCCGTTGTGGGAGCAGCATCGCGATGCGTGGGAGTGGACATGGCGGGTCAACCAGTTCGGCGTGGTCAACACCTGGACCGCGTTCCTGCCAACAATGATCGAACGCGGAACGGGCCACATTGTCGCAACGTCGTCAGTGGCAGGTGTGGCACCGGGCCAGACCAGTGGCAACACGCCCTACGCCGCCACGAAGTACGCCGTCGTAGCGCTCTGTGACAATCTCCGGTTTGAGCTCACCGACGTCGCTCCCGGTATTGAGGTGACCGCCTTGCTCCCGGGTCCGGTCAGGAGTCGGATCTGGGGAGCGGCCCGTAACCGGCCCGACGCTTTCGGCGGCCCCCAGCCGCCTCCGCCGCCAGGTATCGACCCCTTCCCGACACGGCTGGAAGCCGACGAGTTCGCAGTCCTCGTCCTCGACGGCCTCGAACGAGGCCCTCGCTACCTCCTGCCCAACGAGGATTTCGTCGAGCGGATCGCCAGCCATCTCGACGGCGTTGCCGCCGAGCTCCGCCAGAGCCGGTCCGAGGCCCTTCGGGACTGACGGAGCTGACTCGCGAAACCGTTCATGGAGCGGGTCAGCGGATGTTGGCCACAGAGCGGTTCATCGTGTGAACACACGACCGGTGCGTGCCCTGTCCAGGCGATCAATGCAACGGGGCTAACTGAGGTCGTGCGGTCGGAGTTGCCACAGCAAGACCCTGAGCCTAAACAGGTACCCATGTCAGAGGGAATTTGGGAAGGACTGAGGGGGCCAGTTCAGATCGCGTATGCCGTCGAGGACATGGACCGTGCGATGGAATGGTGGGTCGCCCGGGGAGTTGGGCCGTTCTTTGCCCGCCACCACATCGAGCTGGACAAGAGCCGGATGTGGGGTCGGTCAGCCGCTTTCGACTTCTCGGCAGCGTTGGGCCAGTGGGGCGACGTGATGGTGGAGCTCATCTGTGAGCACCACGAAGTCGGCGACCGGGTCGGCCCGTCCGTCGGGATTCACCACCTCGCGTTCTTCGTCGATGACATCGCAGCGTCTCAACGCCGCCTCATCGATCACGGCTGGGCCGAGGCGCTGTTCGCAGAGGTTGCGAACTCGCCCTTTGCTCTACACGACGCGACCGTCGAGCTCGGCCATCTCATCGAGATCTACCACGAAGACACCCGCCGCGCTGACCTCTTTGAGTTGGTGCGCAGTTCTGCGCTCGACTGGGACGGCAGCGACGGCATCCGGCTGCTCTGAGCCAGAGCTAAAGAGCGAGACGTTGGCGGCGTCGAACATGGCCGACCGTCTGGGCGTTCTGCTCACGACGCAGATTCACGCGGGAGACTATTGCTGGTTGGGTGCCAAGTCTTCCAGGATGGGCCAGTTGACTGCTTCGGAGCTGTCAGTGGGCACCCTGAGGATGACGTCGGTCGCGCCAGCGTCGAAATATTCGTCGACCTGGCGTTGCAGCTCGGCTGCATCGCCCCAGGCTACGAGCATGTCAATGAGCCGGTCGCTGCCTCCGGGGATGTTGTCGGACTCGTCGAATCCGTACTTCGGCCACAACGACCAGTACTGCGGTGCGGTCAGGTAGACCCTGACCGCGTCGCGCGCGAGCTCGCGTGCCTTTTCAGGGTCGGTTTCGGGCACGATGGTCTTGACGATCAGCAGGTCTTGGTCGTCGCGCAGATCGGCCCGAATATCTGCGGTATGGGCCGGGGGGACGTTGATCGTGATGATCCCATCGACCCTGTCCTTGAGGGCCGACATCATGCGTGGACCGTGCGCCGCGAAATACACCGGTGCTGCGCGTTCATGTGCCGGAGAGAGCACCTCCATTGCCTCGTAGGCATCGAGATACGACACCGCCTTGTGGACGGGCTTCTCCCAAACCTGACCCCGCTGTTCCACGAGCCACCGGATCGACACACCCAGCCCAAGAGCGAAACGGCCTCCTGAGAGCTCAGCGAGGGTCTGGGAGGCCATCGCGGCAGTAGAGGCATCGCGAGCGTAGACGGAGGCAATTCCCGTGCCGAAACGCAGCTGAGACGTGGACGCCAATAGCCAGCCTGCGACGCTCATGATCTCGCGGCCCGCAACTTCAGACAACCACAACGAGTCGTAGCCGAGCTTCTCGGCATGCCCCGCGAACGCGACGAGATCTTTGCCAGCACCTTGTGTAGCAGCGGGAAGCAGCAGGCCCGTCCGTTTACGATCTTTAAAGTCAACGATGCTGCCAGGATACCGCCCACCACCTGACGTTCGGCGACGACGCCAACGCTGAGGCATCGGCGGAACAGTGGTGCCCTCGCGCAGAAGTGCTCGCGGTCTTGGGAGACTTCGAGCGCATCAAGCACGTTGTTGCAGCATCAATGTTGGTGGCCGTGGGTGTGGAGCCGACAAACATGAATGCGGGCACAAGGTGTCGCAACGTCTGCACGTCGGCGATGTCACTCCGGCTGGTATTGGCCTCGACAACTCCGAGGATGAACGCTAACGCGAATCGCATCGGTGCCATCAAGAACATCGGAAGCCAGAGCTTTCGGCCGGCGAGTTGTGGCTGGTTGTAGCCCAGACCCTCGTCGGATCTGACCACCTTGTACTCGTCAGATCGCTTGACCGTTGTGGTTGCGACGTTCGTGGTCTTGAACATTGTCATTCTCATCTGAGTTCACCTCTTCATCGTCCGGTTTGAATGATTGACTTGACTCGGTCGAACTGGAACGCCAGCCAACGAGCCGGCGGTGTCCACCGGATTGGACTATCTGGGCTCCAACGAGCTGGACGATGACGAGTTCGGTAGGTGACGGTCACCTATGAGAGTGGTGAGACCTATCGCGCCGAGGCGCTGCAGGGCGTCTACGACCTTGGCCTCGATTTCAACAACGCTCACGTGCAACCCACCGGTGAGTACCACTACCACGGTGCTTCCCGGCTCTTGGCCGACGCATACGCAACCGATGACGACCTGGCGCACGTTGGCTACGCCGCTGATGGGTGCCTGATGTACTACTCAAACTCCGGTGCGTATGAGTCAGGCTTCGAGCTCTCGACCGAGTCCCGCGCCGGCACCGCCTGCGCTGGCTCGGGTGCGCTTCGTTTCACTCACGTCGAGGTCGGTGGAACCACACCTGATGGCACCTTCACCTCGAACTGGGTCTGGAGCGATGCGGCCAGCGACCTCGACAGCTGCAATGGCGTCAGGATCGATGGCACCTACGCCTAGATCGTCACCGACGAGTATCCGTACATCAGCCGCTGCCTCAATGGTGAAGCGAGTGTCGCTGGCGGCCCTGACGGCCCGTCGTTGGCCTCCGTTTCTCGCAGTCACGTTCTTGATCGTGCTTGTGTTCGCAGCGATGGCGGCAGCCTATGACCCTGGCACTGCGGTGATCGAGGTCCGCGGTACTGACTCAGGTGTGGATACTCAGCTCCAGACATGCCCCACCACGAGCTTGGTGCCGCATCGGGCTGGGGGAGGCGACAACGGTCCGAACGCTGGGAGCGCCGGAGTGTCAGCAATCGAGGTGCGTTCAGTCGATACGGTCTGCGTCACCGACATAGGTCGCTGACAGAGAAGGAGATGCCGTGGAGCGTCTACAGAAGAACCAGGGCGTGATCGAAGAGTTTCGGGCGAACGGCGGCGTCTGCACCGGGTTCCTCGAGGGATCGCCGGTGGTTTTGGTGAGCATGGTCGGCGCGAAGACTGGCCGGGTGCTCTGCTCACCCCTCGTTTACTCGACCGACGGCGACGACGTTGTGGTCATCGCCTCCAACGGCGGTGGCCCGCAGCATCCGAACTGGTATCACAACCTTGTTGCGAACCCGATGGTCACCGTCGAGGTAGGTGCCGACAAGTGGGAAGGCACGGCCCAGCTCATCGAGGGTGACGAGCGCCGGAGGCTGTACGACGCCCAGTCAGCGCTCTTGGATTACTTCGTGGACGACGAGGAGAGCGCTGCCGGGCGGGTCATTCCCGTCTTTCGTATCACCAAGCGTTGAGACGCACTGTCCAATCTCGGAGGAAGCACCCCGCACGAGCTCACTCGATTCGGTAACCTTCGGGGCTCCATGGCCCCTCACAACGTGTTTCGCTCGGCGAATCTCCACGACGTGTTGCAGTGACATCAGACCAATCCCCATCAGGGCGGACTCGTGACGCTCACTCCACAGGAAACACGCCAGGGCCCGCCCGACGGGCGAGATCGGCACAGTTGCGGCCAGGCGCGGTGGTGGCCATCGGTTTCCTACTTTTGGCTGCTGTTGTCGTGGGTGTTGTCAACAGCGAACGCAACACCCACGAGGTAACGGCACCGGCACAGTCAGAAGACAGTCACAGCGTGGGGATCGACCTCGCCGTCGTGACCCCTGATGGACTGACGGTCACGGGCTGGATACGGGGGACCACCCCGCAACAAATCGTTGTCGAGTCAAGCGATGGCACCGTCGTAAACGCCGGGGTCGCTGGGCGGCGATTCGATCGCGAGGCTGCCTTCGGCGAGACCTACTGGGCTTTTCAGGTCGCGATGGTAACCAGCGGCGACCCCAGCGTTGTGTGTGCCTCAGTCGGCCCAGACAGTGACTGCTTCTGGATTGGTTGCGTCGGCAAGGTCTTCAACAAGTCGTTCCGCCGAGCACTCCGTGACGAATACGGCGGACAGCGTTTCACCGCACACATCATCGATACCAGGACCGGTTGCGAATACGACCTCAACGCGGACATGGCTATCACCACA
>CAWKYX010000204.1:0-7129 GCA_963854265.1 Acidimicrobiia bacterium | reverse complement strand
TGGCAGATCTGCTGCGCAGTGTCGGGGACCTCCCCGAGCATCCTGAGACGAGCCCGGAAGGGTTCGAAGGCGAACTCCGGACCTATCAGGCCGACGCGCTCGCATGGCTCCACTTCCTCGACGCCGCCGGCCTCGGAGGCTGCCTGGCTCTCGACATGGGACTCGGCAAGACCCCAACCACCCTGGCTGCTCTTCACACCTCAGCAGCGCATGGAACTGGCCTGGTCGTGGCGCCCCCGGCTGTGGTCGGAAACTGGGCCGCAGAGGCTCGGCGCTTTGTACCAGGCCTCGACATCCTGGTCCACCACGGACCCAGCCGAGGCAAAGGTGTCTTGTTGCGCAAGGCAATCGAGAAGGCCGACGTGGTCATCACGACCTACGGCACCGCAGTTCGAGACATCGACCAGCTCTGCGAAGTCGACTGGGGCAAGGTCGTCTTGGACGAGGCACAAGCCATCAAGAATCCATTGGCAGAGACATCGCAGCAGCTGCGCCGGCTGACCGCCCGCACCCGGGTGGCCTTGACAGGCACCCCGATCGAGAACGGGCTTGGGGATCTGTGGTCCATCATGGACTGGGCCAACCCTGGGCTTTTGGGCCCTCGGGCACAATTCGTAGCGCAGCTGACTCCCGACTCGAAGTCCACAGCCGCCGGCGAGGAAGCACTCAGGGCACTGAACGGCATCTTGGTCTACCGCCGCACCAAGGCCGAGCCTTCGATCGCCGCCGAGCTCCCCGATCGCATCGATGAGCTTGATCACTGCGCAATGACTCCCGAGCAGATCGGCTTGTATCAGGCAGTCGTCGATGGACTGGTGAAGGACACCAGCGAAGATGGGACGCCCGAACGCAAGGGGGCAGTGCTCGCTGCCATCACCGCGCTCAAACAGATTTGTAACCACCCCGTCAACTACCGCGAGGACGATGGCGAACTCGACGACCGCAGCGGCAAGCTTGCTCGGCTCAATGAGATCTTGGAGAACGTCTTTGCCGCGGACGAGAAGGTCCTGATCTTCACGCACTTCGCGACCTGGGGCCGGCGGCTATCGAAGTACCTGTCCGAACGCTACGAGAAGCAGATCACCTGTTATCACGGCGGGTTGGGTCGTGGAGCCCGCGACCGGATGGTTGACCAGTTCCAGGCCGCAGAGGGCGCTGGCGCCATGGTGCTTTCCCTCAAGGCGGGCGGTACAGGTCTCAACCTCACTGCAGCGAACCACGTCGTGCTCTACGACCGTTGGTGGAACCCGGCCGTGGAAGATCAGGCACGCGATCGTGTGTGGCGGATCGGGCAGACGAACACCGTTATCTGTCACCGGTTGGTGTGTCCGGGAACCGTTGATGAACGCGTCGAAGAAGTTGTCGCGGGCAAGCGCCAGATAGCCAGCCTTGTGCTCCCCAAGTCCAGCTCGATCGGCGATCTCGATGCGGGCCAGCTCCAGCAGGTACTGGGTATCGACCCTGCCTTGCTGATGGCCAGCGAGGCAGGAGAGGACACGGCGGTGTCGACATGAGCGGTGGAAACCAACGCCGGCGCGGGGGTCGGAACCAAAACGCAAAGCAAGGCAACACCCAGAAGAAAGCCACTGCCAACGGCCAGAAGCGCAAGAATCGCAGTCGGAGCCGTTCCAAGAAGGTTGACCCCCGGAAGTATTGGGGGGACCGCGAGCTGCTGGCGATCCCTGAATCATTCGCCATAGATACGCCTGACACATCGGTCGTGGCCACCTCTCTCGGACGGTCACCGATCCCGGGCCAGGAGAACGCATCGAAGCACTACTTCAGCTTGGTCTATGACCGCGCTGCGATGCTTGCCGGTGCCCTCGCGGCCGCTGGAGATCTCCAGAACATGGCCACCAACGCCGCTGCGCTCGAAGAAGAGCTCCGGGCTCGCGACCTCGAGTTGGATGGGTACGACGAGCCTGACGACGATGAGGCCAACGAAGACGATGACAACGACAACGATGACGAAGACGGCGTCGATCCCGACGAGGACACTGATGGGAACCGCCCAGCTGGGGCTGCAACCGCCGGCGATAGCGACGATCTGAACCCTGAAGACGACGAAGCCTGATCAGGGTGGCGATATGTTCGGCGGCCCCGGCCACCGAACCATGCCAGATTCGACATGGGCTTCTGCCTGGGCATAGTCGGCGTCCGCGGGAAAGGCGATTCGGTGCGGCCCCTCCACGTCGTATCGGATGCGAACCATCTCATCATCACCGGGACGGCCGGATGCAGCCGCCCCCATCGCTGCGTCAACATCAGCGAACAGCCCCAAACGCTGCAGCATGGCCACCGTGGGTGTCAGCATCAAGATCTCACCGGATTCGCTCGCAGCGACGGCGTCGGCCGGTCTCACCCATTCGTGGTGGACCGCCTCATCGTTGTCGTGCAGCGGCACCTGACCTACTGGCATAGCGGTGACGAAGAATCGGGTGTCGTACCGCCGCGGTGGGCCAAGGGGTGTCACCCAGCGACCCACGTAGTGGACACCGCTACCGTCGAGGGTGAGATCCTCTGACGACACGATGTCCAGGAACTCTCGTTCCCCCGAATTCAGGGCATCGCGGTGTCTTTCGAAGCGAGCTGCAACGTCGGGCGTAGAAAGATCGAGTGGGGTCGAACCACCAGTGAGCACCAGGCCCGCTTCTTCGAACGTCTCGCGTAGGGCTGCGACCCAGTAGGCCGATCCGCCGGTGACGAGGTCGAGCGTCGCGCTCGCCTCGTTGTCGGTCAGACCCTTGAGGAGGCCTTCCGCTTGTTCAGACCCATCCTCAGGATCGACGGCGCCTCCTGGGAAGACCCACATGTCACCGACAAAGATGGACCTCGCGTTGCGTTTGAGCATGAGCACATGCAAGTCGGGACGCTGGTCGAGAATCAGGACCGTGGCCGCCATCCGTATCGGGATCTCTTCGGGCACATGGTCGCCGCCCCTCCGCAGTGATGGCATTCGTTGGCTTGCGCTTGGCTGTGTCATGACCTCGGCACGGTACCCGCCCCGGCCGACGCCGAAGGTTGATCTCAGGCAGACCGCACTGGCCGCACCGGGATCAGTTGGGCCGGGCCGCGTGTTTGATTCGACCGAGGATGTCGTAGAGCTGAGTGACCTCGTCGGGCTCCAGCACCTCGAAGACCACGCGGTCGATGACCCGGGACAAGTTGACCAGGAATGCTTCGGCCACCTCGCGCCCTTTCGAGGTGAGGCACACCTGGTTGGCGCGCCGGTCGTCGGGGTCGTCCTGGCGCAACACCAGCCCAGCAGTCTCGGCCCGATCAATCCGGCGGGAAATGTGGCTGGGACTCTTGAGTAGCTGCCGGCACAACTCGACCGCGCGGAGGCACCCGCCGTCACTGAGAGCCAGTCGCGTCAAAAGGTCGAGTGTCGTGGTGTCGTAGGAAGTTTTTGAGACTGCCTCGGCTTCGATCGCTGCGTCCAGCGAGATTTGAGTCCCAAGGAGAGCTGCCCTTGGAGCGAGTCGCTCCCGGAGGACTGCTCGCTGAGCGGCTGCGGGTTCGTCTCTCATACCGCCGATATTAGTTGTGTCTGCAATGATTGTCCACGGCGGCGGTTAAGGTTGTGGAGACAACAACGGGGCCAACCTCATGCGCCGGCGAGCCCTCCCGACAATCCCCGGCCGTCGTTCGGCCAAGGAGACATCAACCATGACCGACTTCGTTGCCATCATCGGCAGCCTCCGCGCTGCTTCTGTGAATCGTGTGGGCTTCAGCGCGGCACAAGGGCTCCTGCCCGACGGTGTGACCTTGACCGAGGCCCCTCTAAACGATGTCCCTCTGTTCAACGGCGATGTCGAAGATGCAGGCGACCCCGCTGCTGTTGCGGGCCTCAAACATGCGCTGGGCGCCGCTGACGGGCTGCTCATCTTCACCCCTGAGTACAACTTTGGCGTCCCGGCGGTCACAAAGAACGCCATCGACTGGCTGTCTCGTCCGTTTGGGTCAGGCGTGATTGCGGAGAAGCCCGTCGGCGTCGTCGCAATGTCGCCTGGGCGTCGAGCCGGTGCGGGGGTTCGAAACCACCTCAGCGACAGCCTGCGGGTCCTTACCCCTCATTTCTTCGAGACGACACTCGGCATTGGTAGGGTGTTTGACCACCTCGACGATGGTGCACTCTGTGGCGAGCCCGTCGCCGAACTCGAGGCCTGGTTACGATTGTTTGTCGACCATGCGGCGGCCCCGGCCCCCAAGGCCTGAAGCACCGACCCTCTATTGCGTCCAGCTGCTGCTCCGGGCACCGAGGTTCTGTGCGGTGCCGACCTCACCCCCAGCACGGTGGCGAGGCTATTCTGCTAGCCGCCATCGCTCGACACCCAGCGCGCTTTTGCGCAGGAGCGAAGCCCGATCTCTCGGGAGAACAAATGACCCAGCTCAGCGAATCAGTGAGCCTCGAACGCGACGACGATGTGGCGCTTATTGTCATCGACAATCCACCTGTCAACGCCCTCAGCCAGCATGTCCGGGCAGGTCTGCTTGCTGGACTAGAAGCAGTAGCCGACGGCGATGCCGTGGCCGTCGTCGTGATCTGTACGGGACGTACCTTCATTGCCGGGGCTGATATCACGGAGTTCGGGGAGGCACCCAAACGACCGAGCCTGCAACAGGTACAGGACGCAATGGAGAACTGCCCCAAAGCCGTGGTAGCCGCAATCCACGGAACAGCCTTAGGTGGCGGCCTCGAAGTCGCATTGTGTGCACACTTCCGCATCGCTGATGCAGCGGCAAGCTTCGGGCTGCCCGAAGTAAAGCTCGGGCTCGTGCCTGGAGCGGGCGGAACACAACGGCTGCCCCGCGTCACCGGGGCCGCAAAGGCCGCAGCCATGATCACAACAGGTGACCAGATCGGAAGCTTCGAAGCCTTGGAGTGCGGCCTGGTCGACGATATCGTGGACGATCTCCGTCAAGGAGCAGTCGCGTTTGCGCGCAGGGTTGCGGCCGATAGTTTGCCACTCGCCCGAATCCGTGACCGGCGCGACAAAATCGCAGGAACCGACCCAGCGCTTTTCGACCAGATCCGGGCGCCCATGGCGCGACGCACCCGCGGCTTCCTGGCTCCAGAGCTCAACCTGCAGTGCATCGAAGCAGCAGTCACGCTCGAGTTCGAGTCGGGTCTTGTCCGTGAACGTGAGCTCTTTCGCGAGGTGAGTTCCGGCTTGCAGGCCAAGGCTCAGCAGTACTATTTCTTCGCCGAGCGGGCGGCTAACAAGATCCCCGACGTTCCCCGAGATACACCTCAGCTGGTTATCGAACGCTGCGGAGTTCTGGGAGCGGGCACGATGGGAGGCGGGATCGCAATGAACTTCGCGAACGCCGGGCTTGCGGTCACCTTGGTCGAGCAAGACCAAGTCTCTCTCGATCGTGGGCTCGCCGTGATCCGGGCCAACTACGAGCGCACCGCCAGCAAGGGGCGTATCTCTGACGCTGACGTCGAGGCTCGCATGGCGCTCATCACCCCATCGCTCGACAAGGCGGCGTTCGCCGAGGTCGACATGGTTATTGAGGCCGTCTTCGAGAACATGAACCTCAAGAAGTCGATCTTCACCGAACTCGACGCCATCTGCCGCCCCGGCGCAATACTCGCGAGCAATACATCGGCGTTGGACATCAACGAAATCGCGAGCGTGACGGCTAGGCCCGAGAGCGTGATCGGTACCCATTTCTTCTCCCCTGCCAACGTGATGAAGTTGTTGGAGATCGTCCGCGGCGAATCAACGTCCGCCGAGGTCATTGCGACCGTCATGGCCGTGTCAAAACGGATTGGCAAAATCCCGGTGTTGGTCGGCGTCTGTAACGGGTTCGTCGGCAACCGCATGCTGTTCCAGCGTGGGATCGAGGCCAACCGCTTGATTGTCGAAGGTGCCACACCAGCCCAGGTCGACAAAGTGTTGTTTGACTTTGGATTCCCTATGGGTCCGTTCTCGATGAACGACCTAGCCGGGCTCGATATTGGTTGGGATGGGGCCACCTCCACAGGTGAAACGCTCCGCGACCGCATGTGCGAAAGCGGTCGCCGAGGCCAAAAGAACGGCAAGGGGTACTACCTCTACGACGCGGCGACGCGGGCCCCGACCCCAGATCCCGACGTTGAACAGATGATCCGAGACTTCGCTCCTGAACAGGGTGTAGATCAGCGCGAGGTTACTGACCAGGAGATTCTTGAGCGCTGCCTCTATCCAATGGTCAATGAGGGCGCCAAGATCCTCGAAGAAGGCATTGCGCTCCGTGGATCCGACATCGACGTCGTCTGGGTCAACGGCTACGGCTGGCCCGTCTACACCGGCGGACCCATGTTCTGGGCGGACAGCGTCGGGCTACCCGACATCGCACAGGCCATCGCGGGGTATTCCAGCCAGCTGGGCGGATCACACTGGGACCTCTCGCCGCTCTTACGTCGGCTCGCCGATGATGGCGGCACGCTGCAGAGGGCTACCCCCTAGGTCTCTTAATCCGCAGGTTCCCGTCGTGGTCGCAGTGCTTTCCTCCGTAGCGGTCGCCGCCGAAACTAGTGGGCGATGTTGTCTGGCCGCTTTGCGGACAGGGCCCTTTTGTTGCCCTACCCGCCCAGGTCCTCAGTGGGTTGACCTCCGGCGGCCGCGCCGACTTCGTCGCCGCTGCGCTCGGCGGTCCGGTGTGCGATGGCCAACCGACTCAGGTCACCCATGATGGCTCCGAGCTCGTAGTGCCGAGGTGTGTAGATCTGGGCGACGCCCAATGCCCGAAGGCCTTCATGATCTTCGATCGGGATAATCCCTCCGAGGATCAACGGAGCAGTCACCCCCTGGTCCTGCAGCCGCTTGATCAGTTCGGGAATGAGTTCGAGATGGCTCCCGGACAAGATTGAGAGGCCGATCAAGTCAATGTCTTCGTCTCGAGCAGTCGCCACGATTTGAGCCGGCGTGCGCCGGATGCCCTGGTAGATCACTTCCATACCCGCGTCGCGGGCGGCGACAGCGATCTGTTCGGCGCCGTTGGAATGACCATCGAGGCCCGGTTTCGCCACGAGAATCCGCGGCGGGCCGCCGTCGAGCCCTTGATGTACGTCGGCGAGTTCGCGCAGCGACCCGAATGAGCCGGCGGTCGCTTGGCCAACTCCTGTCGGCCCCTGAAA
>CAWKYX010000203.1:0-7161 GCA_963854265.1 Acidimicrobiia bacterium | reverse complement strand
ACGGCATTCTGTTCGTGCCTGAGGTTTTGTTGGCCGCCAATGCCATGAAGGCCGGCATGGGGATCCTACGTCCGCTCTTGATCGAGACCGGCGCCGAGCCCGTCGGCACCGTCGTGATTGGCACGGTGAAGGGCGACATCCACGACATCGGTAAGAACCTGGTTGCCATGATGCTGGAGGGAGCCGGTTTTGAGGTGATCGATCTCGGTATCAACACCGATGTTGACGAGTACATCGAAGCCCTCGAGAAGCACAAGCCTGACATCCTGGGCCTCTCCGCCCTTCTCACGACGACCATGCCGTACATGAAGGTGGTGATCGACACCCTCTCCGAACGAGGCATGCGCGATGACTACATCATCCTGGTCGGTGGGGCACCGCTCAACCAGGAGTTCGGCGATGCGGTCGGTGCCGACGGTTATTGCCGCGATGCTGCGGTCGCGGCCGACATGGCCAAGACAATGTTGATCGAACGTCGTGCTGCCTATCACGCCTGAAACGGACGCACGTTGATAATCGCTTGCGGAGCCCTAGTCCGGGAACTTCGCAGCGTGCTGGATGCCGCTGGTTCCGCCTCCGCGGCGCAGGTGGATGTCCGCTACCTCCCTGCCCCGCTGCACAACAGACCAGAGCGAATCCCGGGAGCGATCCTCGAACTCCTCGAAGCAACGCTAGAACCCATGCACAGCCGGGTGCTCCTCGGCTACGGAGACTGCGGCACTGGTGGTTTGCTCGACGCCGAATTAGCTCTACTCAGAGCCAAGGGCCTCGTCATCGAACGCTTGCCGGGGGACCACTGCTATGAGTTCTTGGCCGGCGCCGCGTCTTTCCGAGAGCTCCACGACGACGAGCTCGGGACCTTCTTTGTCACCGACTACCTGGCTCGGCACTTCGAGACCCTGATCTGGCAGACGTTCCGTTTCGATGAGCATCCCGAGCTGATTCCGATGGTCTTCGCCAACTACACCCGACTGGTCTATCTGTCCCAGACCAGCAATCAATCCGTGCGGGCTGAACTGCAAGCAGAAGCCCGTCGGGCGGCAGCTCGGCTCGGCCTGTCCTTCGAGACAAACCACACTGGGCTCGAACCGTTCAACGAAGCAGTCGTGCGGCTTATCCAACGCGCTCCGGTGAGCTGACATGGCGCGTGGAGCGAAGCTTGTCACTATCTTCTGGCGGGACATCCCCGCCCAGGTCAATGCCAAGACTCGGAGCGAAAAGCACCGAGTCCTGCTCAAACCGCGATTTCAAAAAGCCATCGATCGGGCGGCGATGGTGGCAGACAAAACCGAAGCATCGGCATACGTGGCCGAGTGGCGCCAGGAATCGATGCAACTTGCTGGAGACCCGAAGGAGTCGGCCGAGGCTGAAGCGGCCCGACTCGACGCCGCGTTTCCCCTCAGCCGACTCGACCAATTGGCCAAAACCGGCGGCTGGAATCCCGACACCAACCTAGAGGAGAGCTCTGACCAATGACCGACACCGTGATCAGTTCGGCAAGCAAGGAGGTCACGATCGGTTTCGGTCGCCCCTTCGTCATGATCGGTGAACGCATCAACCCGACGGGCCGAAAGCTCCTCTCGGCAGAAATGCTGGCCGGCGACTTCAGTCGGGTCGAAGCCGATGCCATTGCCCAAGTCGAGGCTGGCGCCCAGATGCTCGACATCAATGCCGGCATTCCCCTGGCTGATGAGCCGGCGCTTCTTGCCCGAGCAATCGAGCTGGTGCAGAGTGTCACCGACGTTCCTCTATCGATCGACTCCTCGATCATCGAGGCGCTGGAGGCCGGATGTGCCGTGTACCAGGGAAAGCCGCTCATCAACTCGGTGACGGGGGAAGACGAGCAAATGGAGCGGGTACTGCCACTGGTGGCTAAATACGGCGCGGCGGTGGTTGCCATCTCCAACGACGAAACCGGAATCTCCGAGGACCCCGATGTTCGCTTCGAAGTTGCCCGCAAGATCGTGAACCGGGCGGCCGACCATGGAATACCGAGAGAAGACGTGGTTGTCGATCCGCTCGTCATGCCCATCGGAGCCATGGGGACGGCTGGTCAGCAGGTCTTCAAGCTGGTCAGCCGATTGCGCAACGAACTCGGTGTGAACACCACCTGTGGAGCGTCGAACGTGAGCTTCGGCCTCCCTGCCCGAAACAACATCACCGGAACCTTCCTGGCCATGGCCATGAGCCACGGAATGACCTCCGCCATAGTGAGTCCCTTGCACCAGGAGGTACGAGACGCCGTGATGGCGGCCAATGTGTTAAACGGCACCGACGAGAACTGCGCCGCATGGATCCGAGCTAACCGGGACCCCGATGCGGCTCAGGGGGCACGAGGCCGTCGAAGTGGCGGTCGTCGTCGGCCCCAGATCTGAGATGCCACCGATGCGGGTGATCTTCATGCCGAACGGCCTCGACGGAGAAATAGACGCCGGGTCAAGTGTCCTCGATGCGGCCAGACAACTCGGCGCCGACCTCGACTCGGTCTGTGGTGGACGCGGAATCTGCGGGCGTTGCCAGGTCACCCTTTCGACCGGCACGTTTTCGAAGTGGGGGCTGACGGTGACTGACCAGGCCCTCTCGGCACCTGGCCCAACCGAGTTGGACTACGGAGGCAGGCGCCCACTCGCCGAAGGTCAACGGCTGGGTTGCGCAGCGGAGATCGTCGGCGACGTTGTGATCGATATCCCAGCCGAGAGCCAGATCCACAAACAGATTGTTCGCAAGGAGGTCGACAGCTCCGACCTCGTCCTGGATCCAGTGGTCGAACTTCGCTATGTCGAACTCCCTCCAGTCACGCTGGGCGACAACGTAACGGTCCTCTCCCTGGTCCGAGCAGCTCTTTGCAACGATTGGGACGTCGCTGACCTTGCTATCGATTCGACAGCTCTACCCCAACTCCAACTGGCGGCCACGGCCAGCACAGTCGGCCTGACCATTTGTCTCCGCGACGGCAAGACCATCGTCGCAGCATGGCCTGGCTTCGTCGACACTGCCCTCGGAATCGCGGTCGACATTGGGTCGACCACTATCGCCGGTCACCTCTGTGATCTCACCACGGGCGAGGTGTTGGGCACAGCGGGCCGAATGAATCCTCAAATTCGCTTCGGCGAAGATTTGATGAGTCGGGTCAGCTACGTGATGATGAATCATGGTGGTGACCGGGAGCTCACCCAGGCTGTGCGGCTGGCGGTCGATGAGCTGGTTGGGGAGCTAGTGGAGCAGGTGGGCGCCACCCGGTCTGAGATCCTGGAGCTGACGATGGTTGGCAACCCGATCATGCATCACCTGTTGCTAGGCATCGATCCCACTCCGCTCGGCACTGCGCCGTTCCTCCTGGCTACCGACGAGGCGCTCGAACTTCGCGCCGACCGACTCGATATCGATTGCCCCAATGGGCGGGTCTACATTCCCCCCTGTGTGGCCGGCCATGTCGGAGCAGATACCGCCGCCGCCATAGTCAACGAAGGGCCGCACCGACAGGCGGAGGTGCAGCTCCTTGTCGATATCGGCACCAACGCGGAGATCGTCGTTGGTAACAACGAGCAACTGTTCGCCGCGTCTTCGCCGACAGGTCCGGCGTTCGAGGGGGCCCAGATCTCGTGTGGCATGCGAGCTGCCACCGGGGCGATCGAACGAGTGCGAATCGACCCGGCGACGCTCGAGCCTCGCTTCAAAGTGATCGGATCGGATCTCTGGAGCGATGATCCTGCATTTGACACTCCGGTGATCGGCATCTGCGGTTCGGGCATCATCGAAGTCATGTCGGAAATGGCAACGGCTGGCATCTTGGATCGGGGTGGTGTCATCGTTGATAGGAGTGTCGAGACACCTCGCGTGATCGCATCGGATCGGACCTACTCCTATGTTCTCCACCGACCCGAGAACGGCCCTGAACTCCGCATCGAGCAGAACGATGTCCGGGCCGTACAGCTGGCAAAGGCCGCCCTCAGGGCTGGCATTGAGCTCCTTATGGAACACGCCGGTCTCACCGCGGTTGAAGACATTCGACTCGCTGGTGCGTTTGGCTCTCACATCGACACCGACCACGCCATCAAGATCGATCTGATCCCCCCATCGAGCGGTTCTGTTCGATCTTCGGGCAACTCGGCCGGTAACGGGGCGGTTGGTCTGCTGCTCTCGGCGAAGCTGCGTCGGGAGACTGAGGCGATCGTTGCGACCATCATCAAGATCGAGACGGCCACAGACCCACGATTTCAGGATCTGTTCGTCAAAGCCATGGCCTTCCCCACTGCACCACTGGTCGAGGGGGCCTCAAGTCAGGGCCGGCGTCGCCGGCGTACAACACGGAGCAACACATGAGTACTGTCGAGGAACCAAACAGCATCGATCCCGCTGATTCCGTCGATCCCGAGGGGAGCGGAACAGATGAACGATCGCCCCGAAAGGGACGCCGAGGGGGAGGTCGTGCCGCTCGGCAAAAGCTGCGAGCCGAGGGCCAGTCCGAGACCAGCCCGTTCCTGGTCAGAACTCTGCCGCCAGTATCGGTGCTTAACGAGGCGGGGCTTGTACAGATCGAGGAGAATGCCGAGATAATTCTGTCCGAGGTGGGTGTTGCCTTTCAGGAGACGCCTGAGGCACTCGACCTGCTCGAGGCAGCGGGCGCCATTGTCGATCGGGAAACCGAGGTGGTGCGATTTCCTCGTGGGCTCTGCCGGCAACTCATCCAGGACAATGCCCCAAAGGAGTTCATTCAGCACGCCCGCAACCCGGAGCGCAGCGTGCGAATCGGCGGGGACGCAACGGTCTTCGCACCAAGTTACGGTTCCCCCTTCGTCACCGACCTCGACAATGGTCGTCGCTATGGGACCCTGACCGATTTCGAGAACATCGTGAAGCTCACCTACCTCTTGCCCCATTTGCACCACTCGGGCGGAACGGTGTGCGAGCCGGTCGACGTTCCGATCAACAAGCGACACCTTGACATGGTGTACACCCACCTCAAGTACTCCGATAAGCCGTTGATGGGTTCAGTGACGGCCCCAGAACGGGCTGCAGATTCGATTGAGTTGTGCCGTCTTGCCTTCGGAGGTGACCTTCAGGACCGAACAGTACTGACCAGCCTGATCAACGCATCTTCACCCCTGCGGTGGGATGCGACGATGCTCGGGGCGGCAACGGTGTACGCCAAGGCCAACCAGGCATGCATCATGTCGCCGTTCATCCTCGCCGGGGCCATGAGCCCCGTCACGGTTGCCGGCCTTGCCGCGCAATCCTTGGCTGAGGCGTTGAGCGGCATGGCGTACCTCCAGCTGGTTCGTCCCGGCGCCCCCGTGATTTTTGGCACCTTCGCAACCTCTATGTCGATGGCGACCGGAGCCCCGACGTTCGGTACCCCAGAGGGCGGCCTTGCCATCTATCTCATGGCCGAGTTGGCCCGTCGACTTGGCGTGCCGTTTCGCTCCGGCGGACAGTTCACCGCTTCGAAGGGTCCTGATGCGCAGGCGGCGTACGAATCAGCGTCGACTCTGCTGCCCACAATGCAGGCTGGCGTTAACTTCGTGTTGCACGCCGCCGGCTGGATCGAGGGGGGTTTGGCCTTCAGCTACGAAAAGCTGATCATGGATGCCGATCAACTCGGCATGATGGAGGTGTACGCCAAAGGTGTGGACATGACGGAAAACGGCCAGGCCATGGAAGCCTTCCGGACCAACCCTCCTGGTGAACACTTTCTCGGCAACGGTCACACTCTGAAGAACTTCGAGTCGGCGTTCTACCGCTCGACCGTTGCTGACAACAACAGTTACGAGCAGTGGGCCGAGGACGGGTCGCTCACCGCGGCTCAGCGGGCCAACGTCCAGTGGAAGAACATGCTGGCGGGCTATGTGGCCCCGCCGCTCGATCCAGACGCCGATGAAGCGATGCAGGCCTTCATCGAATCTAGGAAGGCCTCGATGCCCGACGCCATCGGTTAGGTCGCGTCCGGTGCCGAGCACCGCCGTACCTTTTTGACAGGATTGTTACTGGGCTCGACGTCTTTTTATTTCGTCGATTACAGCAGGGATGACCTCGTGGAGGTCGCCGATCACGGCATAGTCGGCCTTCAACACCATGTTGGCTTCTGGGTCGGTGTTGACAGCAAGAATGTTCTTGCTGGCCATGGCCCCGACCCAGTGCTGGATGGCTCCGGAGATGCCGCTGGCAATGTAGAGGTCCGGCGCGATTCGTGTTCCGGTCTGACCCACCTGGTCGCTGTGGGGTCGCCAACCGTTGTTGGTGACGGCCCGAGAGCACCCAACTCTGCCTCCCAAAAGCGATGCCAACTCCTCGAGGGGAGCGAATGCTTCGGCACTACCCATGGCCCGACCTCCACCGACGACTACCGGGGCGGTGGCGAGGGTGACACCAGCTTCGGCTATCTCCCGTTGTACCACGATCGTCCTGGCCAACCGCTCGTCGAGGGTCGGTCGAAACGGCTTAACGTCGGGTGTGCTCGAGGAGTGCGCCGGGGCCGCATCGAGGCTGTGGTGTGCCACCGAGATGATCTTGACCGGAGCATCGAGTTTGGCTTCCTCGAGCAGCGAACCGCCCCACTGAACCCTCACGAGGTCTGGGGCTGCCTCGTCAAGAAAGTCGTCGCTGATCTTGAGACAGTTGGCAACGAACGCCACGCCAAGGCGGGCGGCGGCGGTGGCCAGGACCTCGTTGCCCTTGCTGGTACCCGAGGCCAGCACGAGTGAAGGTTCGATGATCTCGATCAGCTCAGCGAGGGTGTGGCCCCACGTCTCTGGACCGAAGTCGTGCAACATCTCATGCTGGGCGAGGTGCACATGGGCCACGCCGTGCTCGGCCAATGCCCCGTGGTCGGCGATCTCACCGCATACCAATGCATGAAGCTCAACGCCGGCCGTTTCGGCGATCGGCCGGGCGAAGGTTAAGGCCTCGAAGGTGGCTGGTTGGGTAACTCCCTGGTCAGTTTCGACGAGAACAAGCAGATGGGTCATAGTAAAGCCAGTTGTTCGAGTAGATCAACCACAGCCGGGGCAGCCGCAGGACCCTCACCGAGGGTGATGGTGTTAGAGGTCGTTGTGGGTGGCTGGGCCAGGCGAAGACGTTGCTGGCCGCCAGGGTGAGATTGGATGTCGAGAACGGCGACCTCTGTTTTCTTGGATGCCAGTCGGCCCTTCATTGTCGGATAGC
>CAWKYX010000202.1:0-7169 GCA_963854265.1 Acidimicrobiia bacterium | reverse complement strand
CAAATGCGCCACCCTCAGCTGGAATACCCTTGTCCAAGCCCTCGAAGAAGCCGCCGGCTGACTCCAATCTCGTCCAGGCGCTGCTGCGGCGCGGCGCCTACGAAAAACCGGCGACGTCGGTGAACTCGTGTTCGAGTCGTTCTGGCGACCGCCCCGCGACGACCGACAGTGCCCGACCAGTGCCCGGCTCGAGGGCAGTGACAATGATCGCGCCAGCGACTTGGCGAGGCGACAACCGGTTCGCATCGGCCTCTGCCATGTCAGGACTCGCTCCCACGAGCGGGGTTGCCACTCCGCTCGGGCAAATGGCATCGATGGTCACGCCACGTGCTTCCAAGGCCGGGGCAATCGCTCGGACCCAGCCAATCACTCCGTGCTTGCTGGCGGTATAAGCAGGATCCGGAGCCCAAGCCATGAGCCCGGCGATGCTGGCCGTGGCAACAATCGCGCCGCCCTCCTCGATGACATCGACCGCCGCAAGCGTCCCGTGCACGACTCCATCAACGTTCGCTGACATCACGTGCCGGTACCGGTCGGCGAGCCCGGCGATATCGGTGAGTGGCTCACGTTGATCGACAACCGACCGTCCAAGCACCCCGGCGTTGAGAAATAGTAGATCCAGCCGTCCGAACTCGACCACAGCTGCCCCAACCATGGCCGCGTTGTCAGCCAAGCTCGCCACATCGACCACTCGCGTGATACATCCGGTCCGGTCGGCGACCCCCGCCAACCCGACCTCGTTGAGATCTGCAGCCAACACCGACGCCCCGCTGGCACAGAGTTGTGCCACAAGATCGGCCCCGATACCCGAGCCACCTCCGGTCACAATTGCGGCTTTCCCTTCAAGGTCATTCATCGGGTGTCATTCATCGGGTCTCTCCCCTTCCCACAAGCCCATCCACGCGTCGGCAGAACTCGACGTCAAGTTCAGTGACACCGCCGGCATCATGATTGGTGATCTCGATCCGGACCTTATTCCACACGTTCGACCATTCGGGGTGGTGGTCCAGTCGTTCAGCTATCAGCGCGACTTGGCTCATGAAACCGAAGGCTTCGATAAAATTCGCGAACTCAAATGCGCGGGCGAACCGGTCGTCGTTGAAGTCCCAGTGAGGAATCTCGCCCCTTGCTTGAGCGAGTTGCCCCTCGCCGAGGAGCGTCTTGCGTTCAGGTTCGGCCATGGCCAGATTGTGCCACAGCCCCGCCTCGGACCAACCGCCCGACAGCGAACCAGACGCAGCGTTTCGATGCCCGGACAAGGCCTGTCTTCAGCGGCGACGGCGTTTAAAGCGCCCGAAGAATCCCGTCTTGCGCTCAGCGGCCTCGCGCTGAGCATGAACGTCAGCCATGATCTCGGGGCCAGCGGCGTTGACAATGTCTTCTGCTGCATCGAGCAGTGCAGCAATGCTGTCGTCGTCACCCAGGCTCTCAGGCTCTGCCGGGGTGGGAGGCGTGATGAGCGAACCATGTTTCCAGTTGATGTCTGCGAGACGTGGCGCGTAACTTGCACACTCGTTGGGGCAGCGCCACGGCGCCTCGGGCGCGAGGTCGAGATCACATTTCCGCACGGTGTCGCCATTCGGGTACGAACGACTCTCGAAGAATTTGCAGTCTTGCCGCATTGGCATGGCATCCATTGTGCCAGATTGCCGACCGCCGGCCACCTCGACGCGACCTCAGAGTCGACGAATGTCGTGCAACACCAAGATTGCCTCGCCCGCCTCGCGAGAAGCCCCCATATCGACCGACGCCTCGATCCGCCACTCGTTTGCGCCGTCGGGGTCGGCCAGTATCTGGGTCACGGCGCCCGTGTCGCTGTCGCGCACGAAGAACTCGGCGCTGCGAGCGTTGGCGTCGATACCGATTGCTGCGTGCTCGTCCCAGTACGGCTCCATGAGCACATCGACCTCACTCTTTCGCCAACGATGGCCGTCGGCTCCCGCAAGCTCCGCGACGCTCTCGTGGTCTCGGCGGGCCAACAGTTGCACAGTCCGAAACGCGGCGTTGCGCACCATGACGGAGAAAGCACGCCGGTTGGTTGTGACATCGGACCGCTCGGGCTCGAGAACCAAGCCTGCGTCAGTGGCGTCTTCGCCCGATTCGACGAGGTCGACGCCGGCCTGGATGCGTTCCCACTCGTCGATCAGGCTGGAATCGACCTGGCGCACCAGCTCTCCGAGCCATTCCTGCAGGTCCCACACTTCGTCGGTCTTGTACTGCTCAGGAACGTTCTGGACCAGGCCCTTGTAAGCATCACCCAGATAGCGCAACAACACACCCTCAGATCGCTTGAGGCCGTGGTACTGCACATAGTCGCGGAACCCGAAACCCATCTCGTACATCTCGCGGACCACGCTCTTGGGACGTACGGTTTCGTCGCCGACCCACGGATGATGGTCGCGAAAGACCCGAAAGCACCCCCAAAGGAATTCGCCAAGTGGTTTGGGGAACTGGGCCTCCTGCAGCCGCTCTATCCGCTCGTCGTATTCGACCCCGGTGGCCTTCATATGCGCCATGAGCTCATTCTTGGCACGGTCGAGCTGGGCCTTGAGCACGGGCCGCGGGTTCTCCAGCACGCCCTCGACCACTGACAACACATCGAGCGCGTACTCGGGCGCTTCGTTGTCCAGGTCGGGGAGCACTTCGAGCGCCAGCAGCGAGAGGGGCTGATGAAGCGCGAACTCATCCTGGAGGTCGATCGTGACTCGAACAGTTCGGCCTTCTTCGTCGGGTTCGTCGAGCTGCTCGACCACACCGGCATCGGTCAGCGCCCGGTACATCGAGATCGCCCGGCGGATGTGTGCCCGTTGGCGCTTGCGAGTCTCGTGATTGTCGGTCAGGAGGTCACGAACAGCTGCGCAGCCGTCTCCGGGGCGGTCCAGCAGGTTCAGGAGGAACTGATGGCTGACCGCAAAACTCGAGGTCAGTGGTTCGGGCGATCCCTCCACCAGCTTGGTGAACGTGTCATCGCTCCAGTGCGCGTAGCCCCACTCCGGCGCCTTGCGTTTCACGAGCTTCTTGCGCTTCTTCGCGTCGATCGCCGCCTTCTCCTCCATGCGGCGATTCTCGATCCAGTGCTCGGGTGCTTGGACCCAGACATGGCCTTCGTCATCGAAGCCCTTGCGCCCGGCCCGACCGGCGATCTGCTGAAACTCGCGAACTCTCAAGACGCGCGTCTCGACGCCGTCGTACTTGCACAGTTGGGTGAACAAGACCGTGCGGATCGGGACGTTGACACCGACACCGAGGGTGTCCGTGCCGCAGATGATCTTGAGGAGGCCCTGTTGAGCCAGCTTTTCAACCAACAGCCGATAGCGCGGCAGCAGTCCCGCGTGGTGCACTCCAATACCGGCCATGATGAAGCGCTTGAGGTCCTTGCCGACTGGGCTGTCGAACCGGAACAGGCCAACGGCATCTTTGACCTGGGCTTTCTGTTCTTTTGTGAGGACGCTGAGGCTCGTAAGCGATTGCGCCGCAGACATGGCATCAGCCTGGGTGAAGTGCACCATGTAGACAGGAACGTTGCCCTCATCCAGCAACGTTTGGAGCGATTCGTGCTGCGGAGTTGTCCGGTAGACGAAGTCGAGCGGCACCGGCCGCACGCTGCTCGTGACTTCGACGCTGGGACGGCCGGTACGGGTCTCCAACTCGTGGAGGAACTTGCCGGTCGGGCCCATCGTCGCACTCATCAATAAGAACTGGGTGTGGGGCAGTTCGAGGAGGGGGATCTGCCACGCCCAGCCACGCTGGGGATCAGCGTAGAAATGGAATTCGTCCATGATCACGACGTCGGCGTCAGATTCCGATCCCCACCGGAGGGCCTGGTTGGCCAGAATCTCCGCCGTGCAACAGATGATCGGAGCATCGGCGTTGACGGCTGCGTCGCCGGTCACCATGCCCACGTTTTCTGTCCCGAAGGTGCGGCACAGCGCGAAGAACTTCTCCGACACCAGCGCTTTGATAGGTGCGGTGTAAATCGACGTCTTGCCCTGCCGCAGCGCAGCGAAGTGTGCTGCCTCGGCGACGAGCGACTTCCCCGAACCCGTAGGTGTGGTGAGGATGACATTGTTGCCGGCCAGCAGTTCGAGCAGGGCTTCTTCTTGGGCGGGGTACGGCTCGATATCTCGCTCGAAGACGCTCTCCAAGAACTCATCGAGGAGCTGATCGGCGTCGGGCATCGCGCCAGGGTAGTGGTCCGGTGCGATTGTCCAGCTGAGCGAGACCTCTTCTACGGCTTGGACCAGACGCTCCACGCCCAGCGCCAGGTCGATCGCTTCGAGGTTTCGGGAAGCCCGGTTTGACCAATCACTCTCCCAGCAGGCGGCGTTGGGGATCGGTGATCGTGTTGTCGCCGGTCGCCACGTCGACATCGCCCACGACGCGAAAGACCGCTTTCGACACAACCATGACGGCGCCTTCGGGGTCGACGATCCGGCCCGTCGTGCGCACTGTTGTTTCATCCACCGAGATCACCTCGGCCTCGGCTCGATACGGGTGGTCAATGAAGACCGCCGATGGGAATTCAGCTGCCGTCGAGGCGGTCAAGCCCCATTTCCCGCCAACAGCAATACATGCCCATGCCTGAGCTTCGTCGAGCAGCGCGAGGCTCAGACCGCCGTGCACCAACGCAGGCGCCCCGGAGTACGTCTGGTCGAGCTGGAACGAAGCAGACACGGTGAGCCCGTCATCGTCGAGCTGAAACGGGATCCGCAACCCGCCGTCGTTGGATGTCTCGCACACATAGCAGTTGGACTCGTAACCCCATCGATCGTTGGTCAGCGGAGTTGGCATACCTCAAAAGCTACGCGCTCCGCTACCGCTTGTGCCCGCCAGGTGCAAAGGAACGTCCCCCACGTACTCCTCTCCGGCGTAGCCACCTACCTCAAGAACATCCGGGCGGGGATCGAGGCCGTCGCTCAGACTCGGGGTTCGCATGGATTGGTGGACCAGAGCGACCGGTACCCTCCCGGGGTGCTCCCCCTCATCTGTATCGACGTCGACGGCACGTTGGTGGGCGCCAGCGGCCAACCAACCCAGGCTGTTTGGGCGGCCGCCGACGCGGCCATCGCCCGAGGTCAACACCTCGCCCTCAGCACTGCCCGTGCCGCGTTCGGGCCAACGTTCCAATGGGCTCGGCGGCTGGACCCGGCGGGTTGGCACGTCTTCCACGCGGGTGCAGCGCTGGTCCACACCGGTACCGGCGATGTCATCGAGCGCACCCTCCCAGCCGCCGCTGTCGACACCGCCATGCATGCCGCCGCTCAGCATGGCTGGACCGTCGAGTTCTACGCGGCCGCTGATTACCGGGTGAGCGACGACTCAAACATGGCGATCGCTCACGCGAACCTCATGGGCGTTCCTCATACCCTGGGCGGTCCTGGCGATCTCAACGGCGACGTCGTCCGGGTGCAGTTCGTGATCCCGCACGAGGCCGTGCCTGCGGCAACCGAGATCATGGCGGCCCACGTCGAGGTCAGCAGCGCAACCTCGCCGGTCCAGGAGGGAGCGACGTTCGTGTCGCTGACTCAACCGGGCGCGACAAAAGCCGCTGCGCTCATCAACATGGCCGAGTTGCTGGACACCACGATTGAGCGGGTCATGATGGTGGGCGACGGCCACAACGACCTCGGAGCCATTAAGACCGTCGGGCATGGCGTCGCTATGGGCAACGCCGAACCCGAGGTCAAGGCTGTGGCCAACCATCTCGTTGCCGATGTCGCCCACGACGGCTTGGCCGACGCGCTCGAGCTATCGGCAACCCTCTGATACCTATGAACCGTTCGAGCCCGGCGTCGCCGAACAGCCAAGGCGAGCTTCCGAGCGATGACCGACCAGACCCGATGCCGGGTCTCCCCGGCCTGGCCTAGCCGACCGAGCCTTCCATCTGCAGCTCGATCAGGCGGCTCCATTCGACGGCGTACTCCATAGGAAGCATGCGGGTCACGGGCTCGATAAAGCCGTTGACGATCATCCCCATGGCCTGTTCTTCGGAAAGGCCGCGACTCATCAGGTAGAAGAGCTGCTCGTCGGCGACCTTCGAGACGGTGGCCCCATGACCAATAACCGCATCCTGAGAACCAACCTCCATACAGGGGTAAGTGTCGCTGATGGAGTCTTCATCGAGAATGAGCGCATCACATTGCACGTGGCTCTTGCACCCGTCGGCGCCGTCTTCGATCCGGACCAGGCCACGATGTGACGAACGACCGCCGTCCTTCGAGATCGACTTTGAAACAATCTTCGACGTGGTCTCGGGCGCAGCGTGGATCATCTTGGCGCCCGTATCTTGGTGTTGGCCTTTGCCGGCGTAAGCAACTGACAGAACCTCGCCTGAAGCCTTGGGCCCGACCATCACAACGGCTGGGTACGTCATGGTGAGACGGCTGCCAATGTTGCCGTCGATCCACTCCATGTGGCCCTCGGCCTCGACCAGGGCGCGCTTGGTGACCAGGTTGAAGACGTTGTTCGACCAGTTCTGGATAGTGGTGTAGGTCACCCGTGCCGACGGCTTCACCATGATCTCTACCACGGCCGAGTGCAACAAGTCGGTGCTGTAGACCGGCGCCGAGCAACCCTCGAGGTAGTGCACCTTCGAGCCTTCGTCGGCGATGATGAGGGTGCGCTGGAATTGGCCCATGTTCTGCGCGTTAATACGGAAGTAGGCCTGCAACGGCATCTCGACTTCGACACCCGGCGGGACGTAGATCAACGAGCCACCCGACCAGACCGCCGAGTTGAGTGCAGAGAACTTGTTGTCGTTCGCGGGGATGATCTTGCCGAAATAGGCATGGACGACCTCGGGGTGCTCGCGCAGCGCCGTATCCATGTCGCAGAAGATGACGCCCTGCCCTTCGAGATCCTCGCGTTTCTTGTGGTCGACGACCTCGGACTCGTGCTGCGCGGTGACGCCGGCGAGATATTTGCGCTCGGCCTCGGGGATACCCAACTTCTCGTCGCTGTCTTTGACCGCCTCGGGCACATCGTCCCAGTTGTTGGTGACGGCCTCTGATGGCTTGATGTAATAAACGATGTCGTCGAAGACGATCTCGGACATGTCGCCGCCCCAGTTGGGCATGGGGCGCTTCTCAAAGTACGCCAGCGACTTCATGCGGAACTTGCGCATCCAGTCGGGCTCGCCCTTCATCCACGACATCTCGTTGACGAGAGCT
>CAWKYX010000201.1:0-7172 GCA_963854265.1 Acidimicrobiia bacterium | reverse complement strand
GGCACCGACTGGCAAAAGGACCAATGGCTCGAGAAGTGGGCGACCGCCCGCGAACTCTGCTGCCAACTGTTCTCCGAGCCTGCTGCTGGATCCGACCTCGCAAATGTGGCGATGAAGGCCGACAAAGATGGTGACGAATGGGTGCTCAATGGCCAGAAGGTCTGGAGTTCGGGGGCTCAGTTTGCCGAATGGGGCATGGCGGTGTGTCGCACCAACGTCGATGCTCCCAAACACAAGGGCATCACCGTCTTTGCGGTCCCGCTCCAGAACCATGAGGGAGTCGAGGTTCGCCAAATCAAGCAGATGAGCGGCGGCACCAGCTTCAACGAGGTCTTCGTCACCGACGCCCGCATCCCGGATGCCTACCGTGTCGGCGAGGTCGGCGAAGGTTGGAAGGTCGCACTGACGATCTTGGGCTTCGAACGCACATCGTCTGGAGCCGGCCACGAAAAGCACGGAGGGAACTGGCGCGAGTTCAAGGCGCTGTGCGACCACTTCGAAGCCGGCAAGGACCCGATCCTGCGCGACGAGATGGCCAAGATCTACATCCGCTACCGGGTCATGTCCATCAACGCCGAGCGCGTGTACTCACAGGTCAAGGCCGGACAGGCCCCTGGTGCCGAGGGTTCGATCGGCAAGATCTTCTGGACCGACTCAATGCGCATGATGAGCGACGCAGTCTCGAAAGTGCTTGGGGCTCGCCTCGTGGCCGACACTGGCGAATGGGGCACCTACGAATGGGGCGAACACGTCCTCGGCGCCCCGGGATATCGCATCGCCGGCGGATCAGACGAGATCCAGCGCAACATCATCGGCGAGCGAGTACTCGGCCTCCCGGGTGAACCTCGCGTCGACAAGGGCATCCCCTACAAAGACGTCCCCAAGTAGTCGGGCCGACCGCAAGCGGGCGGCTGCCGAGCACAAGGCGATCGAGGCAGAATTGTTCGCTGAGGAGCTGAACTACTTTGGCCCCATGGCAGACACGACCCCAAACGCGAAGCAGCAGTGGGAGTCGCGCTACGGCGGCGACGAGTATCTGTACGGCACCGAACCAAATGACTTTCTTCGATCAGCCGTCGCCGACCTTCCAGCAGGATCAGCCCTTTGTATCGCCGACGGCGAAGGCCGCAACGGTGTTTATCTCGCCACGTTGGGCCACGAGGTCACGTCGGTCGACCTCACCGAGTCAGGGATGGCGAAGGCGGCTCAACTGCCGGCTGCCCACGATGTCCGGCTCTCCACCGTGGTCGCCGATCTCGCAGACTTTGATTTCGGCGTTAACCAATGGGACCTGATCGTGTCGATCTTTGCGCACACCCCGCCGCCAGTCCCCGAGCTGACCATGACGCTCGATGATCTGCGGACCGAGTTGGTCGACCTACAGATCCTGCACGGATCAGAACCCGCGCGCAGCGTGGTCGAGGGTCCAGGACACACCGGCGATGGAGCGGTCGTCCAGGTCATCGCCGCTCCAAAGGCGAGCTGATCCCAGCGCGACCACCCGCTGCCACTTGGCCAGGCCCATCCCCAATACTGGTCACGCCGCGTGCCACCCGCCGATACTCGGCGGCGCCCGTGTCACCTTGCGTCGATGAACCGCTAAGCCGATGGAGCATCCTCGTGTCACCGAGGCCCCAATCACCGAGGCTACAGACGAGGCAACGGGTGAGAGCGACGACATGGCCGTCCACGGAGCCAACCTCGCACTCGACGCCGTCGATGACGGCGAGCCTCCGGGCCTCTTCGCTGCGGGAAACCCCGCCAACCCCAACTTCACGGCAGTGGAGTTCTCGGGGCAGCAGACCCGCTTCGACATCGACTCATCAACCGGTGGCAATGTGGGGGCTATCGAAATACGAGTGTTCGCTCCTGAAGGCGGCTAGTGATCAGCCCAGTACCGCGACCGACACTGGGCCAACGTGCCCCTGAGGTCGATCTGGTCGACGCGCAAGGTGAACCGTGGAGCCTCCGCGCACAACAAGGTCGCACCGTCGTGCTGATCTTCCATCGCCACATTCATTGACTGCCCTGTGCAGCTCACGCCGTCGCGGTCCGCGACCGCCTCGCAGAATTCGGGAGCAACACCCGGGTGGCTCTGATCACCTTCACGAGCCCTCAACAGCTCACCAAGTACTCCGCCGAACACGCGTTGGCATTTCCGATCTTGCTCGACCAGGCCCGCATCACCTATCGCGCATTCGGGTTGGGACGCGGCAGCGTCTGGCGTGTCTGGGGCTGGAAGGCCGCCCGCCGTTACCTGGACATCTTCCGCTCTGAGGGCACCGCCGGCCTCAAACGACCAACGGAAGACACCCTTCAACTGGGGGGCGACTTCGTCGTAGACCCCGATGGCAACCTCAGCTACGGATTCTGGGGCGACGGACCCGATGACCGTCCCAGCACCGAAGATCTGATCGCAGCAGTGCGCGAAACCGAACGGTGAGCGAGGGCGATCAGCGTGGACTGCTGCCGACCGAATGTCGGTCCGTCAGTTTCGGACCAGCCGGAACACCGGAATCACACGTCCGTGTCCCGTGGCGCTCTTCTCGTAGTCGGTGAAGTTGTCCATGATCGCTGCTTGAGCGTCATAGATCCGCTTGCGTTCGTCACCCTTGACCTCGACGGCAGTTGCTTCCCACTTGTCTGTGCCGACTTCGAGGGTGACCGTGGGGTTGGCCACGAGGTTGTGGTACCAGGCCGGGTGCTTGGGAGCGCCACCCGCCGACGCGATGATGACGAGATCGTCGCCGTCAGCGGTGTACACCAACGGCGAGCAAAGCTCTCGGCCGCTCTTGGCCCCGGTCATCGTGACAAGGATCATCGGTGCTCCGGCGAAGTCTCCGCCGCACTGGCCGCCGTTGGCTCGGAAGTCCGCGATCACACCTTTGTTGAATTCCTGAAAGTCCATCGTCACTCCTATTGGCGGCTGCGGGGCAGCGTCGAGACCCTGAGACCACCGACCAGCCTGCATCGACCGGACCCGCCACGCTACTGGCAGGCCACGGCCAAGACGCTCGCACACATCAGGCAATCGGTCCGTCCAGCCCCACTCACACCAGCAAGTGCAGGTGCCCATAGAGGAGGATGACTCCTGCGATCCAGGCGCGCGGCCTTGCGAAGCTCTCCCAGTTCCTACTTACGAACCGTGAGCGTCCTGTTGGCGATGTTGTCCAACATTGGGGCCACCACCAACTTGCTCGGCTATGACGCACGTTCGTTATGGATGGAAGTCCTGGCGAACGAGCCGGGTCGGGTCCACATGACGGCCCGAAGCCTGATGGCGCTCGCAAGCCTCATCACTGGAACGCCGGCATGACCTCGCGTGCGAAGAGTTCGACGGAATCGTCGAGTTGTTGCCACGGATCTCGTCGCACCATGAACAACAAGCAGATCTCATCGAAGCCGATGGCATCATGCCAACGCTTCAGCTCGGCGACGCACGATTCTGGCGTGCCGACGATGGCGCGATCGTGGGTAAAGGTCTCGAGGTCGACCTGTTCCCCGGATGCCACTCGTTGCAGAATCGGATCGTGGGCGTCACCCTTGGTTCCCGTCTCCCAGTAGTACCGGTGGAACTTGAACGCCCGCTCAAGCCAGTTCTCCTTGGCCTCATCACGGGTCGGGGCCACCCAGGCCTCGCGCATGAGACAGATGTAGGGCTTCTTCCCCACCGCCGCGCACTCGGCCCGATACTTGTCGGCCAACTCTGCCACGACAGGCAGTGTCTCCATCGGGAGGGTGAACCAGCCCTCACCCAGTCGGGCGGCGCGGCGCAACGCCGGCGGAGAAGTGCCACCCACCAATATCGGCGGATGTGGATCCTGGATCGGTTTTGGGTAGATGGGCACATCAGGCAAGCTGAAGTGCTTCCCCTCATACGCGTAGCTGCCGGTCGCCCAGGCTGAGCGAATGATCTCCAGCGACTCGTCCAGCCGCGGCCCACGTTCTTCGAACGGGACGTTGTGGCCCTCGAACTCATACTCTCGATAGCCCGCGGCAACACCGAGGATCGAACGTCCACCCGAGATCACATCCAGCGTCGAGGCGTGCTCACAGGTGGCCGCAGGCTCGTGCAGTGCAGCCAAGAAAATCCCCGTGCCCAAACGCAATTGTTCGGTCCGCGCTGCCACGGCAGACAGAAAGGAAAAGGGAGCCGATGGGTCTCCGGTTGCCGGCGTAAACGAATGATGGCCGACGTAGCCGGCGTAGTACCCCAGCTCTTCAAGCTTGTTGGCAAAGGCATAGCTGGCGGCCAGCGGGTCGGCCGCGCTGCGGTCGATGTATCGGGGCAAACTCAAACTGAAGCGCACTGTCATACCGTGCACCATCTTTCTGCCGCAGTAGAGCCGTTGGCTGCCACGGGGACACGTCGCCTCACGATGACGTCTCGTTCTGCTCGTCATCAGGGTTCGGGAAGTACCGCTCGCGTGCCGCGCGACGGAGCATCTTGTCGACTGCGCTCTTGGGCAGCGACTCGTCGGCAAACACCAGACGCCTCGGCTTCTTGTAGCTGCCCAGGGTGGTGCTGCAATGGTCTTGGAGGTCGTCGACCGTCGCCTCAGCACCAGGCCGGAGCCGGACGATGGCGCTGACGATCTCACCCCATTGCTCATCGGGGGTAGGCACGACAGCACACTCGAGGACCGAGGGATGGCTCATCAACGCGTTCTCCACCTCGGCTGGATAGATATTGTAGCCGCCGCTGATGATCATGTCGTTCTTGCGATCCTTGAGGAAGAAGTAGCCCTCGTCGTCTCGGAGCGCCATGTCGCCGCTGTGATACCAGCCGTGCTCGGTTGCCTCAGCGGTCGCGTCGGGCCGGTGGATGTACTCGCGCAGCACACTGGGACAGCGAATCCATATCTCACCGATTTCGTCCGGCTCGCACCGGTCGCCATCAGGTCGAAAGACGTCGACATCGGCCCAATACGCGGGGAGGCCACAGGATTGGAGCTTGTTGCTTCCCAGGATGTGATCACGCTTTTCAAGCCACACCACCATGCTTGGTGTTTCGGTACAGCCGTAGCCTTGCGTGAAAATCGAACCGAAAGATTCGAGAGCCCGCTCCAGCACGGACTCCGCGATGGGAGCGCCGCCGTAGCTGATGGTGCGAAGACTGGAGATGTCGGTTTTGCCGAGGCTCTCGGTTTCGTTGACCAGCATCGCAATCATGGTGGGGGCCATCATCGTGATCGAGGTGCGGTCGTGTTCGACGTGGTAGAGGTACCGGTCTGGGTCCCACTTGGCCATGGGGAGGTGAGTAGCGCCAACCCAGCTGTGGCCCGCGATGTTGTAGGCCGACGCATGACTGAACGGCATCGCGTGCGCCACGACGTCATCGGGCCCAATGGGGCACTCGAGGCTGTGGAACATCACGTTGCCAATGCTGGCCGACACCATCCCCCCGTGATCGGTGACCGACCCCTTCGGGGTACCCGTGGTGCCCGAGGTATAGCGCAGGTGGTAGTAGTCGTCCGCCTGTACATCGACGAACGTCTCACGAGGCGACGCCGCCGCGATGAGATCCTCGTAAGCGACAACGCCCGGTACATCAGAGGGTGCAGTATCAAGGGACAACACGCGTCCCGCCAGCGGCCCCCACTCCCCGCCCATGGCCTCGTGGAGTGGCCCCAGAAAGTGGGGTTCGGCGATTAGGCCAACAGCACCTGAATCCGCCACGAAATGCAGATGTTCCATGGCAGCGTTTCGGGCATATAGGGGCACCTTCACCACTCCGGCCAAGGCACAAGCGAAATCGGCCTCGATGTACTCGGCTCGGTTGTTGGCCAAGATCGCGATCCTGTCGCCTTTCACGAGACCGAGTCCATCGATCAAAACGTTGACCAATCGGCGCACCCGATCTTGGAGTTCGGTGTAGGAAATGTCGCGGCCGTCTTCGGTCCTAATCGCAGTCCTGTCGCGATATCGACGGAAGATGGCACGCGTCAGCGACGCCATCGTTGGTAAGCCAACAGCAGGGTTCACGGGTTCGCCTCTCAATCAACCTGACCCGGCGTTACTCGCTAGAGCCGTCCGGCTCAGCCTCAGCAACCTCGAGCAGCCGAAAAGCGATCCATCTAGCGCTTGTTGGCTTGGTGTCATCCATCCTCTCGCGTTTCCGCCCCGACAGCGAATATTGCCACCGTCCATCGAGCGCCGGTGCCTGGCACCAGCGCGCGATGGACGACTGCCGACCCGTCATCCGGGCCGCCGTTTCCGGTCCTTGCCGCGCTGGGGCGCCGTCAGTAAGCTCAGTCCGGGTAGATGGACCCGCTCAGACAACCAAGGAGTCCTCATGCGCGTTCGCCCATATGCAGGCTGGGAGGCCTACACCGAGATCATGGACAGCCTCGACGATCCGAGGTCCAAGGCCATGCTCGACAATATGCGGTATCACGGCAAGTACGAGTGCCTCCAGGATCCAACGATCTTCGAGACCCTGGTTCCGGTGCCCGAGTACCGCTTCTACTCATGTTTCGACAACGCCGTGCTGACCAACATGGAGCAGGTGCAGAAGTTCTACTACGACCTCTGGGATAGCAACAGCAGCCTGTTCGAGGTCCGAATCGATCACTGCGCAACAGCAGACTGGGGCGTCGCCTGCGACGGCGAGTGGTACCAGCAGGTACCAGGCAAAGCGCTGATCGATGCCGGCAACAACGACGTCGAGGCCGATGCCTTCTACCTCTCTCACGCCCATCTGTCGTGGTTCTTCCCGTTCCACGAGGTCGACGGCAAGCTGCTTCTGGGCGGCGAGATCTGCTACGTCGATGAAGCAAACGCCACCCTTGACAAGCTCGACCCAGCCGACGTCCTGACGCTCGAAGAAGCAAAAGCCTCCTGGCACGACTAGCGCGTCGGCCACACGCTCTTCTCACCAACCCAGATTTCACAGACCGTCAGCGCTCCTGGGTGTTCGCCCAGGGGCCAACACCCACGCGCTAGCGCTGGCCGGCCAACTCTAAGTCGCCAGGCAACAATCGGAATCCCTTCTTCTACTACTGTCCTCTCCGGCGGAATCTCGCCTTGGAGGGTGATGGTTACCCATTCGGACATCGACATATCGCCCGACTGCACGGTGGAGCTTCGCGTGATGATCATCCGACCACCAGCTCCGTGCACGAAGGTCGCCGCTGGTGTTGACCGGTGAGCCAACTCCTTCTCGCCGCCGC
>CAWKYX010000200.1:0-7201 GCA_963854265.1 Acidimicrobiia bacterium | reverse complement strand
CCAGCCGCAAGTTCGTAACTTGGCGACCGTCAGCGAAATCTTGGATGGACTCGTCTGATCTCGTCAACAATGGAGCCATCGCTAGCAGCAAAAAGGGCAGGCTTGTACCTGCTCGTGTGTCTCCGGCACCGCCGAGACTGATCGTCTGGGCTAGAAGTAGCGCTCTTCGGTTCGACGTCCTAGGCGATGTCAACTTCGCACCAAAACGAGTTGCAGACGAGCGCAACGAGCGGTCGATAAAGTGCTCCGCAACCGATTCTTCGGGACCGTCGCTGGGCGCCACCTCCATCTTGAGTAGAACAACTTCGTTCGGTCCCTGTGACTCAGCTAGCGCTCAACGTCGCCGGACTCCTAACCCATCTTGCGGTCTTTGACAAAGTCAATCCGTTTGACTCTTGTGAACAGACCCGCTTCCTCGAAAACATTGGCGACAAGTGAGCGAAGTAAGTTGGGTCAATGACCACGACTGTTCACTCCTCAACACCAAAAGTCGCCGACGCGTTGGCGCACTACGACATCAAGAACGCCACCGCCATCCAGGTCGGCGACTTGTACCTCTTCAGCGGCATGACTGCTATTGACCTTGACACGTTCGAGGTACCCGACATTGACCTGGCCGGTCAGGCTCGACTCACACTTGAAAACTTCGGCCTCATTCTGAGTGACCTTGGCCTCTCGCTTGACCATGTGGTGAAGATCAACGCCCATCTGGTCGACCTTGAAGACTTTGCTGTCTGGAACCAGGTGTTTCGCGATGTCTTCAAACCGCCTTACCCATGCCGAACAACTGTCGGGGCTCCGCTCGTGGTCGGCAAGATCGAAATCGAGGTCACCGCCGCCGCCCACCCTCGACGCTGAAACGACGAGCCACACTCGCCTATCGCAACTCCCTGTCTAACTCTCGCTCGACTCAATCACGCACCAGACCGTCCCGACGCTCAGCCGAGACCCGGTCCGCGTCTCGCTCGGCCGGATCGCCGAACCCGCCACCTCCAGGGAAGTGCATGATCAGCCGATCGTCACCGGGAATCGTGCTGCGTCCGAGAGGTTTGATCTCGTCATCGCCTGCTTTAAGCCCCAAACGGCCAAGAGCACCAGGTCCACCGCCATCGCGACCGCGTGCCGGGTGAACCGTGCGCTCATAGGTAGCACTAATCGAGAATGGCAAGCCTTCACGATTGCCGATCTCGAGTATCTGACCGTGACCACCTCGGTACTTACCGTCACCGCCCGAATTTGGTCTGAACTCTTTGCGCCAGAAGACGATCGGGCTGATCGCCTCGTTTATCTCGACCGGCATGTTACGCACACCGCTTGGGAAGGCCGTGGCCGACAGCCCATCGGCGCCGGGCCGCGCCCCGGCCCCGCCGGAGTGGAAGCTCATCACGATGTATTGCTCGCCGTCAGCAGCGTGGCCATCAATTAGAATGTTCCACAACGACGAGGTGCCTTCGGCCGGTACCTGATCAGGCAGTATCTGAGCCAGACACCCAAAAACGGTGTCGGGCAACATCTGGCCCACGACGTGGCGAACATTCACCGCTGCTGGGTGCGGCGCATTCAAAATTGTGCCCTCGGGTGCCGTAACACGAATAACGCCAAGCGAGCCCGAGTTGTTGGGAACGTTGGGGCCCACGATGCATCTGACCCCGAACGACGTATACGCGTCGGTGTATGTCATGGGCACATTGATGCCGACGCCCGATTGCGGTGAAGTACCCGTGAAGTCGATATCGATGCCCGTCGCATCGACCGTCATGGCGGCCACCAGATCGATCGGCTCATCAACCCCGTCGAGTCGCATCGAGTTGTGCCAGGTGCCATGGGGAAGGTCGCCAATGAGATTCAGCATTGCGTCGCGTGATTTGTCAATGATGTGGTCAGCTAATCCGTCAAGGTCTTCCAGGGCGAACTCATCCATCATCTCCGTCAGGCGTAGAACGCCTCGCTCATTACACGCCGCCAGCGAATGAATGTCGCCTTCGACCATGTCAGGCGTGCGGCTGTTGGCTCTGATGATGCGCATTACCGTCTCGTCGAACTCGCCCTTGCGAGCAAAGCGGATCAAGGGCAAATACAAGCCTTCGTGGTACACCTCGGTACCACTCATGCCAAAGCCAACACCACCGATGTCGGTCATATGGCTAGTGCAGGCAAAGAGGGCGACCGGCACTGATCGTCCGTCTTCGCTACGAAACACCGGTGTCACAACCACCACGTCGTAGAGGTGCCCGGTTCCCTTCCATGGATCATTTGTCAGGTAAATATCGCCCGGTTCCATCGTCTCGATGGGAAACTCATTGAGAAAATGCAGAACTGAAGCCGCCATCGAGTTGACATGCCCAGGAGTGCCCGTCACTGACTGAGCCAACATGCGCCCCTGTTGATCGAAGACGCCGGCCGAAAGATCCCCGGCCTCACGAGTGCTCGTCGAGAACGACGCTCGCACCAGCACCAGCGCCTGCTCTTCAACAATGGCGATGAGTCGGTTCCACATCACTTGGCTTCGTATGAGGTCACTAGCACTCATGAGTTCCTCCTCGTAGAATGCTCAGCAGTCAATACCAGATGGTGGCGCCCGTCGATCCGGGCATCGAACCGCGGCGAGACGACGGTTGTTGTCTGGTCCTCGACGACGAGCGCTGGCCCTGCGAAACAATCGCCGGGTTTCAACTCGGCCCGCACGAACACAGCAAAGTCGCGCCAGCCGTCGTCAGGATCAAGCACCCGTTCATGTCGACTCGCCACGATTGAGCATGGGACGGGGTCGACAACGAGTTTGGGTGGCGGCACCACGGTCGAGACCTTCACTCGCCATGTCAAGACTTCCGCCACCATGCCTGGAATGACTCTGGTGTACAGCGACCGGTAGAGCTGGTCGAAGGCATCGAGCAGAACCGCCTCATCGCCTGGACCGAACTGCGTCAGTGGCAGCTCGACCTCAATCTCATGGCCTTGGCCTCGGTAACGCATCGAGGCGTACAACGTCTCGATAAGCGTTGCTGATCCATCAGCCTCGCTGACTACCAGCCGGGCCTCGGTCAGCAGTTCGTCGAGGACACGATTCACGGGCTCTCTGTCGAAGCGGTCCAACTGTTGGTGACAGGTGCGCACCAACTCGTAGGAGACCGGCGCTCGGAGAAACCCAATGGCCGACCCCACTCCGGCACCTGGCGGCACGATGACCGTGTGGGTGCCGAGACGTTCAGCCAGCCGGCAGGCGTGCAGCGGCGCCGCTCCGCCGAAGGCGACCATCACGCCTCCACCCAGGTCACGACCGCGGTCCACCGCGTGCACCCTGGCCGCATTCGCCATGTTCTCGACCACCATCTCACCCACCCCAATCACAGCAGCATCGTTGTCAATACCAAGCGGGCCAGCAACGTCACTAGCGATCGCTTCCGCTGCTGCCGGTAGGTCCAATGGCAACCGGCCACCAGCGAACCACTCAGCGCGAATACGCCCTGCCAATACGTCAGCGTCGGTGATGGTCGGAGCTTGACCGCCACGCCCGTAGCAGGCCGGACCCGGCTCACTTCCGGCCGACTCCGGACCAACCTCGATCCGACCGAGCTGGTCGACCGACACGATCGAACCACCGCCGGCCCCAATCTCAACAAGGTCGATGACCGGAATCCGAAGCGGAAGACCACTGCCCTTCAGGAACCGGTACACCCGGGCCACTTCGAACTCACGCGATGTCGACGGCTGACCGTCGGTGAGCAAACACAGTTTGGCCGTCGTACCGCCCATGTCAAATGAGAGCAGCTCATCGACCTCGTGTTCTGCAGCGATCCGAGCTGCGAGCAATGCTCCGCCAGCGGGTCCGCTCTCAACGAGACCCACCGGCGACCGAAGCGCAGTGTCGAGAGTGCACAGCCCACCGTTTGACAACATCAGCATCAACGGTGCCGCAATGCCGAGCTTGTCGAGTTGGTCGGCCAGATCGGTGAGATAGGTCGCCATCAGAGGCTGCACATAGGCGTTGGCACACGCCGTAGATAGGCGTTCATACTCACGAATTTCTGGGCAGACCTCTGACGACAAGGTCACTGACAGATGGGGCAGCGCCTCGAGCAGGATCGAGCGAGCTTCGATCTCGTGACGCGGGTCGACATAGCTGTGCAGGAAACCAATGGCGACACTCTCGATCTCGTTCTCAACCAAGATCGGTATCAACCCATGAACAGCTCCAACATCAAGTGGAATCAGCACATCACCGTCGGCGCTGAGACGCTCGGGAACCCCTAGACGCAGATAGCGCGGCACCAGCGGGTCGGGCCGCTCCATAAAGATGTCGTATTGCTCGAACCGGTTCTCGTGAGCCATCGCCACCGAATCACGAAAGCCCTCGGTACACACAAGCGCAGTTCGAGCCCCCCGCCGCTCAATAAGAGCGTTGGTGGCCAGGGTCGTGCCGTGCACAACCAATTCGATCTCGCAGGGGTCGATCAATGCCTGTCCAAGTACGGCCTCGACGCCAGCGAGCACGGCGTCGGCTGGGGACCGCTGTGTAGTCAGCACCTTGGCCGTGAACTGTGTAGTGCCGTCCGGGGCATCGACCTCGAGCACCACATCGGTAAAAGTTCCACCTATGTCAGCGGCCAAACGAGCGGTCATTCACCGACATTACTGCAACCCGTTACCCAACCAGTGACCCGCCTAAGAGCACTACGGTCAGGATATGGACCTAGCAATAACGGGAATCGGAACTATCTCACCAATCGGGCTTTCGGCGGAGGCCTTATGCAACGGTCTCCTCGATGGCCGGGTTGGTATCCGACCTGCCCCGTGGGCATGTGACGCTGGCGGAGGGTTGTATGGCGCAGTCGACGACAGTTTCGAAGCCACTGATTGGATGAGCGAGCGCGTCGTTGCTGGCACCGACGGCTTCAGCCGCTTCGCTCTGGCTGCATGTTCACAGGCGATCACCAGTGCAGCGTTAGGTCCGCTTGACCCGGTACGCACCGCAGTGGTCCACGGCACATCGATGGGTGGCCATTTTTCCGCGCTTCGAGCACAACACGACTTCGATACCTCTGGCATCAATGCGATCAACCGCAAGACACAAATCAAGATCTGGCCCAATATGGCCGCATCTCAGATCTGTATGGCTCATCAGTTGCACGGCCCTTCAATCACGGTGACCACAGCGTGTGCTTCCTCACTCGACGCCCTCGGAACAGCCGCCATGTACCTAGAGGCTGGCCGAGCCGACGTCGCTTTGGTCGGAGCGACCGAGGGTGGCTACACCCGGGACGGTGACGAACCGCACTTCCAGGCAGCCATTAACGCCGCCGAGCAGAGTTATGGCATGAGCTCAGGCCAGAACGACCCGAGCCACGCCATGCTGCCCTTTGCCGCTGACCGGGTAGGCATCGTCTCAGGCGAAGGCTCCGCCTTCTTCGTCTTAGAGACCGCAGCCCATGCCCGGCGACGGAAGGCGCCGATTCGAGCATGGCTGCGAGGTTATGGATCGCTCGCCGATGCATTCCATCCGAGCTCGCCCGAGCCAGACGGACGATGGGAAGAACTTGTGATGCGCCAGGCTCTGGACTCTGCGGGCATTGCCGCTGAGCAGATCGATGCGATGGTCGCACACGCCACGGGCACACCCAAAGGAGATAGCGCCGAGATTCGTGCGATCAACCGGGTATTCGGTGGCCACGATGATCTGGTCGTGACTGGGCTGAAAGGCCACACCGCTCACACGGGGGCATCCTCGGGGGCGATGAGCATCATTGCTGGTATCGACGCTATGGAGCGCGGCCGGCTAACACACATCGCCGGCACCACCGAGCCTGACCCTGAAATCGACTTCGACGTCGCGTTGAATGAGCCCAGGGAAGTTGGCGTCGATTTCTTTCAGGTCAATTCGTTCGGCTTCGGTGGACAAAATGCGTCAGTGATAATCGGCCGTCACTCAGCTGAACAGTCATGATCCCTCAGATGCCAGCCAGCTCAACGTGGACCGTGGCCGATTGTGTAGCGGCCATCGCTGTGGCCTCCCCCAACCGACTCGCAATCGAACTGCTCGACCCTCGAACTAACGGCGTCACTCCTGTCGAGACCTGGACGTACGGCCAGGTTTGGGCACGAGTCGAAGCGTTCGCTCTAGCAATCAGCCAGGTGCCGGAGGGTGTTCACGGCCCGATGGTCGCAATCATGATGCCGAACTCGGTCGACCACCTGGCTGCCTATCTCGCATGTCAGATGGTCGGCGCTGCTGCGGTGCCGATCAATAACCTGCTCGCCCCACCCGAAGTCACATTCGTCATAGGCGACAGCGGCGCCTCAATGATCCTCGCGGCCGAACCATTCCTCAACATTGCTCTCGCTGCTACTGAATCCAGCGCTTGCGAGGTGCTCGATGTTGGCCTTCTGCCAATGACCGCAGCGACAACATGGATCGGACCAAGCGACGAACTCGCCGCCGATCGGGTCGCCCTCGTTGCCTACACCAGCGGCACGACCGGCTTCCCGAAAGGCTCAACGGTCACCAATGAGGGACTGCTCACCCGGCTCGCACAATGGTCGTGGACATTCGGGCTACACCCCGGCCAGGTGCTCTCGACGCCTGGACCGCTGTTCCACATGTCCTACGGCGGCCTGAGCCTGGCCCATCTGGCAGCCGGCGGACACAACCGCATCATGACCGAATTTGACCCCACAGTTGCATTGGTCGAGTACGCCAAGCATTCGACATGGGCGTTCCTCGTACCAGCCATGACCTCGATGATCGTGCAACAGTGGCGCGATGCGAACGAGCCGAGCCTCGACGCCCTCGAATGGATGCTTTCATCCGGGGCGCCCGGACCCATGTCGTTACTCGATCAGGCGTTTGACGTTTTCCCCAATGCCAACATCGCCGAGGCATATGGATGGACCGAGGGAGGCTGGGTGACATTCGAGGTCAAGGATCGCGACGCACTCGTGCCTCATTCGGTCGGGTGGCCAGTGCTCGGCACCGAGGTATCGATCCGTGATCACGCCGGTGATCGTTGCCCGCCCGGCGTCGCTGGTGAGGTCGTCGCCAGGTCCCTCACGCCATTCGTTGGTTACCTTGGCAACGTCGACGCGACACTCGCCACAATCACCGCCGATGGATTCTGCCGGTCAGGAGACATCGGGATACTTCGCGATGATGGGCGGCTGGCAATCGTCGACCGGGTCAAGGACATGATCATTACGGGCGGCGAAA